>NZ_JBXWOV010000009.1:0-198788 GCF_059611065.1 Ruegeria sp. CDSB086
GTCTTGCCGTGGTCAACGTGGCCAATCGTGCCGATGTTGACGTGCGGCTTATTACGCTCAAACTTTTCCTTTGCCATGATGGCCTCCTTTTTCGGTAATGAAGGGAGCCCCTGAACAGAGCTCCCTCAAATCTTCGCTTATGCGTATTTCGCCTGGATCTCGTCCGAGATGTTCTGCGGAACCGGATCGTAGTGATCGAACTGCATGGTGAACTGGGCACGGCCCGACGACATCGAACGCAGTGTGTTGATGTAGCCGAACATGTTGGCCAGCGGAACGAACGCGTCGATCGCGATGGCGTTGCCACGGTTTTCCTGACCGGAAACCTGTCCCCGACGTGATGTCAGGTCGCCGATGATGCCGCCGGTGTATTCTTCCGGGGTGATCACTTCGACCTTCATGATCGGCTCAAGCAGTTTTGCACCGGCTTTGCGCATGCCTTCACGCATACCCATACGAGCCGCGATTTCAAACGCCAGAACCGAGGAGTCCACGTCGTGGTATTTACCTTCGATCAGGGCAACTTTGAAGTCGATCACGGGGAAGCCAGCCAATGGGCCGCTATCCATGACGGATCTGATGCCTTTTTCGACACCAGGGATGTACTCCTTGGGTACCGAACCACCAACAACGCGGGATTCGAACGAATAGCCTTCGCCCGGCTCTGTCGGCGAGATGATCATCTTCACCTCAGCGAACTGACCCGAACCACCCGACTGTTTCTTGTGGGTGTAAACGATCTCGGCTTCGTGACCGATGGTTTCGCGATAGGCTACCTGCGGCGCACCAATGTTCGCTTCAACCTTGAATTCACGCTTGAGACGGTCAATCAGGATGTCCAGGTGAAGTTCGCCCATGCCCTTCATGATGGTCTGACCAGATTCCAGGTCAGTTTCCACGCGGAAGGACGGGTCTTCTGCAGCCAAACGGCCCAGACC
Source organism: Ruegeria sp. CDSB086 (assembly GCF_059611065.1). Lineage (NCBI taxonomy): Bacteria > Pseudomonadati > Pseudomonadota > Alphaproteobacteria > Rhodobacterales > Roseobacteraceae > Ruegeria > Ruegeria sp. CDSB086. Next base: position 939 of record NZ_JBXWOV010000009.1, read on the forward strand.
CTGGCTCATCTTTTCCTGGTCAGCCTTGGTTTTCGGCTCAACCGCGATTTCGATCACCGGATCGGGGAAGGTCATCGTTTCCAGAACCACCGGATCGCCGGTCGAACACAGAGTATCGCCCGTGGTGGTGTCTTTCAGACCTGCCAGTGCGATAATGTCACCTGCGAATGCTTCCGTGATTTCCTCACGATCATTCGAGTGCATCATCATCATCCGGCCGATACGCTCTTTCTTACCCTTGGTCGAGTTCAGAAGCGTGTCGCCTTTGGCCAGTGTACCCGAGTAGATGCGGGTAAAGGTCAGCGAGCCAACAAAGGGGTCGTTCATGATTTTGAACGCCAGGCCCGAGAACGCCATGTCATCATCCGCACGGCGGGCAATGTTACGGGTTTCTTCTTCGTCACCGGGTTTGAAGCCCATGTAATCGACAACGTCCAGCGGGCTGGGCAGATAGTCGATCACAGCATTCAACAGCGGCTGAACGCCTTTGTTCTTGAACGCCGAACCACCCAGAACCGGAACAAACGCGATTTCCAGGGTACCTTTGCGCAGCAGGGCGCGCAGGGTCGGAACGTCGGGCTCATTGCCTTCCAGGTATTCCATCATCGCGTCGTCGTCCATTTCGACGGCCGCTTCGACCATTTTACCGCGCCATTCGTCAGCCATGTCTTTCAGGCTGTCACGGATCGGTGCTTTGACCCAGCTTGCGCCCAGGTCTTCGCCCTGCCACAGCCATTCTTCCATGGTGACCAGGTCGATCAGGCCTTCCAGCTCGGTTTCTGCGCCGATCGGAATACCAACCGGAACAGCACGTGCGCCGGTACGGTCTTCGATCATTGCAACGCAGTTGAAGAAGTCCGCGCCGATCTTGTCCATCTTGTTGACGAACACCATACGCGGAACCTTGTAGCGGTCAGCCTGACGCCACACGGTTTCGGTCTGGGGCTCAACACCGGCGTTTGCGTCCAGAACGCAAACGGCACCGTCGAGTACCGCCAGCGAACGCTCAACTTCAATGGTGAAGTCAACGTGGCCGGGGGTGTCGATGATGTTCAGGCGGTGCTTGGGCGAGTCAGCAGTTTCACCGTCTTCGGTGCGTTCCCAAAACGTGGTGGTCGCAGCCGAAGTGATGGTGATACCGCGTTCCTGCTCCTGCTCCATCCAGTCCATGGTGGCTGCACCATCGTGCACCTCACCGATGTTGTGGGATTTGCCGGTGTAATACAGGATGCGTTCCGAACAGGTCGTTTTACCTGCATCGATATGCGCCATAATACCGAAGTTACGGTAATGGTTGAGTGTATATTCGCGTGCCATTTTGATAAGCCTCTGGAATTACCAACGGTAGTGGCTGAAGGCTTTGTTCGCCTCGGCCATCTTGTGGGTGTCTTCGCGCTTTTTCACGGCAGTACCGCGGGACTGTACGGCGTCCAGCAGTTCGCCCGCAAGGCGCTCTTCCATGGTGTTTTCGTTACGGCCACGCGCAGCAGTGATCAGCCAGCGGATGGCCAGTGCTTCGCGGCGCTCGGGGCGCACTTCGACCGGAACCTGATAGGTTGCACCACCAACCCGGCGCGAGCGAACCTCGACCGACGGTTTGATGTTGTCGAGCGCTTCGTGGAACACTTCGACAGGAGCGCGCTTGATCTTGCCTTCAACGCGGTCAAAAGCGTTGTAAACGATGCGCTCTGCGACCGACTTCTTGCCGTCGATCATCAGGTTGTTCATGAATTTGGTCAGTACCTTGTCGCCAAATTTGGCGTCAGGCAGGACTTCGCGTTTTTCGGCGGCGTGACGACGTGACATATCAGCCTCTCCTTCTTACTTGGGACGCTTCGCGCCGTATTTCGAACGACGTTGCTTACGGTCTTTGACGCCCTGGGTATCCAGAACACCACGCAGGATGTGGTAACGGACACCGGGAAGGTCTTTTACACGGCCGCCACGGATCAGAACAACCGAGTGTTCCTGCAGGTTGTGGCTTTCACCGGGGATGTACGAGATGACCTCGAACCCGTTGGTCAGGCGCACTTTGGCAACCTTACGCATAGCCGAGTTCGGCTTTTTCGGTGTGGTCGTATACACACGAGTGCAGACGCCGCGTTTCTGCGGGCACTGCTCCAGGTGCATGGACTTCGAGCGTTTTACTTTGGGCTGACGCGGCTTGCGGATCAGCTGTTGAATAGTTGGCATTCCGGTTTCTTCCCCGTTTTGCAACACACATGACATGCACGCGCATTGCGTGCGGCTAAACTTGCTGCGTTCGTGCGTCCACAAGCGCAAAACCCGCGAGCGTTCCCATTCCGAGGTGAACGTCGCGGTTTGTTATCAGAGGGCGCGAACGATAAAAGTGTCCGGGCCTTGACCAGTTCATTACTGGAATCGGTTGTGGGGCGGCCCCCGGCACCGAGATGACGCGCGTATATGGGGAGTCGGCCCGAGTGTCAACAGCACATACCCGACAAGCCGATTGACGGCGTTTTACCAAGACTTAGCTGCAGCTTCCAGTGCTACTCGCCCGTTGCCGGCAATTGCGGATTTCTGCATAGTGGCCGCGAAACTTTTCGATGGACGAAACATGCAAGTCATTGGCCTGTGCCGCTTTTCCTACCCCGCGATCGGCGGTTTTCAGGTAGAACACGAAACTGTCGAAAAGCGTCGTCAATACCTGTATAACCCAGAGCGGCTGGAAGAACGGTTTCGACTGTTCGAAACCACCACCCTGCCCGGTTTTCGGGAACAGACAGACGAGGACTTTGAGCTGGCGGTGCTAGTCGGTGAATGCCTTCCCAAAAAGTCCATGGACCGGCTGTATGATCTCACCTCGGGCATCAGGCAGATCCGCATCGTCAAGCGCACACCAGCTCGGCATCGCCCTGTCGTCAAAGAGGTTCTGCACAGCGCCCGCACCGCCCCGGATCAGCCATGTCTCCAGTTCCGGCATGATGACGATGATGCCGTCTCGGTCGACTTTGTCGAACGCCTGCGCCTTGCGGCGATTGACGCCAAAGGACTGACCCGGAAAAGCCGGACGGTCGGGCTGGATTTCAACAGCGGGTTTCTGGCGCGGTTTGGACCGGATGGCACGCAAGCCCTCCCAGTGTTCCGATCCCTTTTGGGCGTTGGGTTGGGGATGTATATTGCCGGCGGCTGCAAACACACGATCATGAGTTTCACGCACCATAAGATCGGTCGTTTCATGCCCGTGATCAGCTATCCCGACGCGCCCATGTGGGTGCGTACGCTGAACAACTTCAACGACTCCCCCCATGCCCGCGCCAGCAAGACCGAGCTGTCCCCACTGACACCGGAACAAGAAGGCGAGTTCATTGCGCGATTTGCCATTGAACAGGACAGGGTGCGGCGGGCTCACTCGGCAGGTTGAGACTGACGTTCCCGGAACAGCGTGAAAAGCCCCGCACCCACGACCAGAACAGCGCCCAACATCGTGATCGTATCGGGCCAATCGCCAAAAATGATCCAACCCAGCCCCAAAGCCCAGATCAGGCTGGAATAACGGAACGGCGCGATAAAACCGACGTCGCCTTCGCGCATGACCATGACGCTGCAAAGATATCCGGTCAGAACAAAGACTGCAGCTGAGGCCACCATTATCCCTGCACCCAGTGTAACCGGCTCCCACCCTGTGACTGCAGTTGCGATCCCTGCGGCCACTGTAATGGAAACCGACGTCGCCAATGTGACCGTCAAGGACGGAACATGGGTGGACATACGCCTTGTAATCAGGTCGCGCGCGGTGACGGATGCCACGGCAATCAGAGCGTAGATCGCGTAAATACTGAACCCATCAGGCCCCGGCCGTACGATCAGCAACATTCCAGCAAATCCCATCCCGATCGCTAGAATGCGGCGCCAGCCGATATGTTCACCAAAGAACAAAACAGCCCCCAATGTCACCGTAAGTGGCAACGCCTGAAGAACGGCCGTTACATTTGCAAGCGGCATATGCAAAAGCGCTGTCAGAAAGAAGAATGTGGCCGACAACTCGGCCAGGCAGCGTGCAGCAACAAGCCATTTGTCGTGGCGCGGAAAGTTCAGGTGCAGTGCCCCAAGGTGACGCGCCATCAGAAACACCAATAACGTCGCCAAGAGTCCACGCATCGCAACCATCTGAAACAGCGGCAAGTCTGCCCCCGCAACTTTGATCAAAGCATCATTCACGGTAAAGGCGGCCATGCTGCCCATCATCAGCACCGCGCCCTTCACATTCGGGGTCATAGTGGCGGATTCCAATACTTTAAAGAAACTTGGCCCATTGGCCGTAAGCCCGTGAACGATGTCAATATGCAACGTCAGGCCTGCTGATCAGCCAGGCAATATCACCAACGTGTGGTCCATACCCGCAAGAGCTACGTCAATGAGCGGCGCGATCTCTGCCCAATTGCCACCGGCCAGACCTGCACCTATCATCGGATAGCCGATCCGCGATGCGGGGAATGCGCGTGCAATCTTCGAAAAACAACCCGAGATCGCCTCATATTCCACAAGCGGCCCCGGCCCCTCCCAATGAAACTGGGTATAGGCATTAACCACTACAAATTCGGTCGTGCCCCGCGTGATCTGGACCGAAGAAATCGTTCCGAGTTTTGATCGGGACCCAAGGTCCGTCTGCTTGTCGGCCTCAAGCGCATCAGGGAATTCCGCCACAATCGCCCGTGCTATCCCGGCCCCCATCGCATGGAAGCAATTGCAACCGTGAACGATGACATCAAACTCACCGTTCAGTGCAAGCTGTATCAAATCACCCTTGATTGTAGGCATCATGCATCCCTTGGTCAGTGGGTCGCTGTCTTCGAGACTATTCAGTTGTATCACGATTGGGCGAAAGCGCACCAAGGGCAAAGGAAAAGGCCCCGCGAAATCGCAGGGCCTTTCCTTATTTCTATGATGAGAAAGTTACTCGCGGCTTTCCGGTGTTTCCACCAGAACGTCCAGCTCGTCACCGACCATGTCGTCATCCATGACCGGCGCAGCCAAGGCAGCGGCCGCTTCGGCCTCTTCCCGGCGGGCTTCGATCACGACGTTGTCGCGGCCTTGCGCAACCTGGCGCACGGCCTGAGTGGCCCCACCGGTACCGGCTGGGATCAGACGGCCGACGATGACGTTCTCTTTCAGGCCAACCAGTTTGTCCTTCTTGCCCTGAACCGAAGCTTCGGTCAGCACGCGGGTGGTTTCCTGGAACGACGCCGCCGAGATGAACGAACGTGTCTGCAGCGAGGCTTTGGTGATCCCCAGAAGGATCGGTTCGCCCTGAGCTGGACGCCCGCCGCGGGCCAACGTCTTCTCGTTGGCTGCGTCGAACTCCTGCTTGTCGACATGTTCGCCTTTCAGCAGAGTGGTGTCGCCTGAGTCCAGGATCTCCCACTTCTGCAGCATCTGACGCACGATGACTTCGATGTGCTTGTCGTTGATTTTCACACCTTGCAGGCGATAGACGTCTTGCACCTCGTCGATCATGTAATCCGCCAGCGCTTCGACACCCATGATGGACAGGATGTCATGCGGAGCCGGGTTACCGTCCATCAGGTATTCACCCTTCTGGATGAAGTCCCCTTCGGCGACCGGGATGTGCTTGCCCTTGGGTACCATGTACTCGATGGTCTCCATGGACTCGTCAGCCGGTTCGATGCTGATACGGCGCTTGTTCTTGTAGTCGCGGCCAAAGCGCACGTAACCATCGGCTTCTGCGATGATCGCGTGATCTTTCGGACGACGGGCTTCGAACAGTTCGGCCACACGTGGCAGACCACCGGTGATGTCCTTGGTCTTGGCGCCTTCACGCGGGATACGCGCAACGACTTCACCAGCCTCGATTTTATCACCGTCTTCGATCGACAGGATCGCATCCACCGACATCGGATAGTGAACCGGGTTGCCCGCATCATTGCGGACCGGCTCGCCATCGTCACCAACCAGAATGATCTCGGGCTTCAGGTCGCTACCTTTGGGGGCGGCGCGCCAGTCGATCACGATCTTCTGGGTCATGCCGGTTGCATCGTCGGTCTCATCGCGGACAGCAATGCCCGAAACAAGGTCGACATACTTCGCGGTACCGGCTTTCTCGGCGATGATCGGCAGGGTGTAGGGATCCCACTCGTACAGCTTGTCGCCACGAGCCACCTTGGCGCCATCCTTGACGAACAGCTTAGAGCCATAGCCCAGCTTGTGGCTGGCACGTTCTTCACCGTGTTCGTCCTTGATCACCAGCTTCATGTTCCGGCCCATGACCAGGATTTCGCCTGCGGAATTGGCCAGAACCTGCGGGTTCTCGAACGAAACCACACCGTCTTGGCTGGCTTCTTGGAATGACTGCTGACCACCTTGGGCAACACCGCCGATGTGGAAGGTCCGCATCGTCAGCTGTGTACCAGGTTCACCGATGGACTGGGCGGCGATGATGCCGACAGCCTCACCCGTGTTGACCCGCGTACCACGTGCAAGGTCACGACCATAGCAGGTGGCACATACACCTTCCTCGGACTCACAAGTCAGAGGCGAGCGGATGCGCATCGAAGCAACACCGGCCTCGTCAATGGTGTCGGCCATGCGTTCGTCAATCAGCTGACCCGCAGCGACCAGAACCTCTTCCGTACCCGGACGCAGAACGTCATCGGCAGAAACACGACCCAGCACACGTTCGGCCAGCGATGCAACAACCTCACCATCGTTGACCGCAGCTTCGGCGGTGATCGCACGTTCAGTACCACAGTCGATCTCACGAACGATGCAGTCCTGCGCCACGTCCACCAGACGACGGGTCAGGTAACCCGAGTTCGCCGTCTTCAGAGCGGTATCCGACAGACCCTTACGGGCACCGTGGGTCGAGTTGAAGTACTCGAGAACGGTCAGACCTTCTTTAAAGTTCGAGATAATCGGCGTCTCGATGATGTCACCGTTCGGCTTGGCCATCAGACCACGCATACCGCCCAGCTGTTTCATCTGAGTAACCGAGCCACGCGCACCCGAGTGGGCCATCATGTAGACCGAGTTTGGTTCTTGTTCGGAACCATCCTCTGCCCGATCCGAAGACGAGATCGTGCCCATCATCGCATCGGTGACGCGGTCGTTACACTTCGACCAGGCATCGACAACTTTGTTGTACTTTTCGCCCTGCGTGATCAGACCGTCCATGTACTGTTGTTCAAAGTCTTTTACCTGACTGCGGGTCTCATCAACGATGCCCCATTTGTCATCAGGGATGACCATGTCGTCCTTACCGAACGAGATGCCCGCCTTGAACGCTTCTTTGAAGCCCATCGACATGATCTGGTCACAGAAGATAACCGACTCTTTCTGACCGCAGTAGCGGTAGACGGTGTCGATCACCTGCTGCACTTCTTTCTTCCGCAGCAGACGGTTAACCAGCTCGAACGGGGCCTTGTTGTTCATCGGCAGCAAGGCACCCAGACGCAGACGGCCCGGAGTAGTCTCGAAACGCTTCTGAACTTCGTTGCCTTCGTCGTCGATCTGCGTGATCCGCGCGGTGATCTTGGTGTGCAGGTGCACTTCGCCGGAATCCAGCGCGTGCTGAACTTCGTCGATCGAACCAAACACCTTACCTTCGCCCGGCATGCCTTCGCGTTCCAGGGTCACATAGTACAGACCCAGGATCATATCCTGCGACGGAACGATGATCGGCGCACCGTTTGCAGGCGACAGAACGTTGTTCGTCGACATCATCAGAACACGGGCTTCCAGCTGGGCCTCAAGGCTCAGCGGGACGTGCACAGCCATCTGGTCACCGTCGAAGTCGGCGTTAAACGCCGAACAGACCAGCGGGTGCAGCTGGATGGCTTTACCTTCGATCAGAACCGGCTCAAACGCCTGAATGCCCAAACGGTGCAGCGTCGGCGCACGGTTCAGCATGACAGGGTGTTCGCGGATCACCTCGTCTAGGATATCCCACACTTCGGGACGCTCTTTCTCGACCAGTTTCTTCGCCTGCTTCACGGTCGAAGACAGACCCTTGGCTTCAAGGCGCGAGTAGATGAACGGCTTGAACAGCTCCAGCGCCATCTTCTTGGGCAGACCACACTGGTGCAGCTTGAGTTCCGGACCGGTCACGATGACCGAACGGCCCGAGAAGTCGACGCGCTTACCCAAAAGGTTCTGACGGAAGCGACCCTGCTTACCTTTCAGCATGTCCGACAGCGATTTCAGCGGACGCTTGTTGGCACCGGTAATCACGCGCCCACGACGGCCATTGTCGAACAGAGCGTCCACGGATTCCTGCAACATCCGCTTTTCGTTGCGGACGATGATGTCAGGTGCGCGCAGTTCGATCAGACGCTTCAGACGGTTGTTCCGGTTGATGACGCGGCGATACAGATCGTTCAGATCCGAAGTCGCGAAACGGCCACCATCCAGCGGAACCAGCGGACGCAGTTCCGGCGGAATGACCGGGATCACGGTCATCACCATCCACTCAGGCCGGTTGCCCGACTCGAGGAAAGATTCAACAACCTTCAGACGTTTGATGATCTTCTTGGGCTTCAGTTCACCAGTTGCTTCGGCCAGATCAGCGCGCAGCTGCTCGGCTTCGGCTTCCAGATCGATCTGAGCCAGCATTTCACGGATAGCTTCCGCACCGATGTTCGCCGTGAACGCGTCCATGCCATAGGCATCCTGCGCGTCCATGTACTCTTCTTCGGTCAGCATCTGGCCATAAGACAGGTCGGTCAGACCGGGCTCGATGACGACATAGTTTTCAAAGTACAGAACACGTTCCAGATCGCGCAGCGTCATGTCCAACATCAGACCGATGCGGGACGGCAGCGATTTCAGGAACCAGATGTGCGCAACGGGTGCTGCCAGTTCGATGTGGCCCATACGCTCGCGGCGGACTTTCTGCAGGGTGACTTCCACACCGCATTTCTCGCAGACAACGCCGCGATACTTCATCCGCTTATATTTGCCGCACAGACATTCGTAATCTTTGATCGGGCCAAAGATACGCGCGCAGAACAGACCGTCACGCTCGGGCTTGAACGTCCGGTAGTTGATGGTTTCGGGTTTCTTGATCTCGCCATAGGACCAAGACAGAATCCGCTCGGGCGACGCCAGGGAGACTTTGATCTCGTCAAAGACTTTCGGCGGCGTCAGCGGGTTGAACGGGTTATTGGTGATTTCCTGGTTCATTTTGCGTCCTTACAAATTGGGATGGGATGAGTGTGGGGCGTTGCCGCCCCTACTCTTCCTCCGCATCCAGGAGTTCCATATTCAGGCCGAGGCCACGGACTTCTTTAACCAGAACGTTGAACGATTCCGGTACGCCCGCTTCAAAGTTATCCTCGCCCTTGACGATCGACTCATAGACCTTGGTCCGACCGGCGACGTCATCCGATTTCACGGTGAGCATCTCCTGCAGGGTGTAGGCGGCGCCGTAAGCTTCCAGAGCCCAGACTTCCATCTCACCAAAGCGCTGACCACCGAACTGCGCCTTACCACCCAGCGGCTGCTGGGTTACCAGGCTGTACGGCCCGGTCGAACGCGCGTGGATTTTGTCATCCACAAGGTGGTGCAGTTTCAGCAGGTACTTGATGCCAACGGTGACCGGACGCGCGAATTGCTCACCGGTACGACCGTCGAACAGAACCGACTGACCGCTTTCCGAGAAGCCCGCACGCACCAGCGCGTCGTTGACGTCAGCCTCTTTGGCACCGTCAAAGACCGGGGTCGCGATCGGAACACCACGGGTCACGTTGCCCGCCGCCTCGATCAGGTGACCTTCGTCCATGCCGGCAATGCCTTCTTCATAGACATTCTCGCCATAGGCCAGCTTCATCGCTTCGCGAACCGGGGTCAGGTCGCCGGAACGGCGGTATTCACCCAGTGCCTCGTCGATGTTCAAACCCAAACCGCGTGCGGCCCAACCCATGTGGGTTTCAAGGATCTGACCAACGTTCATACGCGAAGGCACACCCAGTGGGTTCAGACAGAAATCAACCGGCGTACCATCGGCCAAGAACGGCATGTCTTCCATCGGAACAACTTTGGAGATCACACCTTTGTTCCCGTGACGGCCGGCCATCTTGTCGCCCGGCTGCAGCTTACGCTTCACGGCGATGAAGACTTTGACCATCTTCATCACACCCGGCGGCAGATCGTCACCACGACGGACTTTTTCGACCTTGTCTTCGAAACGGGCATCCAGAGCGCGCTTGAGCACTTCGTACTGCTCGTTCAGAGCCTCTACGATCTGCGCGTCCTTCTCGTCTTCCAACGCCAGCTGCCACCACTGACCACGGGTCAGCATGTCCAGCAGTTCCTCGGTGATCACCGATCCTGCCTTGACGCCTTTCGGGCCTTTGACAGCGGTTTTACCCAGGATCAGACCCTGCAGACGCGCATAGATGTTGCGGTCAAGGATCGCCAGCTCGTCATCCCGGTCACGGGCCAGACGTTCGACTTCCTCACGCTCGATCTGCAGCGCACGTTCGTCTTTTTCCACACCGTGACGGTTGAAGACGCGGACTTCCACGACCGTACCGTAATCACCCGGCTTCACGCGCAACGAGGTATCGCGCACGTCAGATGCTTTTTCACCAAAGATGGCGCGCAGCAGCTTTTCTTCCGGGGTCATCGGGCTTTCGCCCTTCGGAGTGATCTTGCCAACCAGAATATCGCCCGGCTCAACATCCGCACCGATGTAAACGATGCCAGCCTCGTCGAGGTTACGCAGCGCTTCTTCACCGACGTTCGGGATGTCGCGGGTGATCTCTTCCGGGCCCAGCTTCGTGTCACGGGCAGCGACTTCGAATTCCTCGATATGGACCGAGGTAAAGACGTCATCACGCGCAATACGTTCGCTGATCAGGATCGAGTCTTCGTAGTTGTAGCCATTCCACGGCATGAACGCGACGACCACGTTCTTACCCAGTGCCAGTTCACCGATATCGGTGGACGGACCATCGGCGACAACCTCGCCTTTCGTGACAGTGTCACCCACTTTCACCAGCGGACGCTGGTTGATGCAGGTGTTCTGGTTCGAACGCTGGAATTTGCGCAGACGGTAGATGTCCACACCCGCGTCGCCCAGTTCCAGATCTTCGGTAGCACGAATAACGATACGCTGGGCATCGACCTGGTCGATGATACCGGCACGTTTCGCCTGAATCGCAGCGCCCGAGTCGATGGCAACCTTTTCCTCGATACCGGTGCCGACCAGCGGCGCCTCGGCCCGCAGCAGCGGAACCGCCTGACGTTGCATGTTCGAGCCCATCAGAGCGCGGTTGGCGTCGTCATTTTCAAGGAACGGGATCAGCGATGCAGCAACCGATACCAACTGTTTCGGGCTGACGTCGATCAGGTCCACATTCTCGCGCGGGGCAAGGGTGTAGTCGCCGGACTGACGGGTCGAAACCAGATCGTTGATGAACTTGCCATCTGCATCCAGTGTCGCGTTCGCCTGCGCCACAGTGTGACGCATTTCTTCGGTCGCGGACATGTAGTGAACCTCATCGGTCACCTCGGCGTCTTTGACGACGCGGTACGGTGTTTCGATGAAGCCATACTTGTTAACGCGGGCAAAGGTGGCCAGCGAGTTGATCAGACCAATGTTCGGACCTTCAGGCGTTTCAATCGGGCACATCCGACCATAGTGGGTCGGGTGCACGTCACGCACCTCAAAGCCCGCACGCTCGCGCGTCAGACCACCGGGGCCAAGCGCCGAAAGGCGGCGTTTGTGGGTCACTTCCGACAGCGGGTTGGTCTGGTCCATGAACTGCGACAGCTGCGACGAGCCGAAGAATTCGCGAACAGCAGCAGCAGCCGGTTTCGCGTTGATCAGGTCCTGCGGCATGACAGTGTCGATCTCGACCGACGACATACGCTCTTTGATCGCGCGCTCCATGCGCAACAGGCCGACGCGGTACTGGTTTTCCATCAGTTCGCCGACCGAACGGACACGACGGTTACCAAGGTGGTCGATATCGTCGATGTCACCTTTGCCGTCGCGCAGTTCGACCAGCGCCTTGATGCAGGCCACGATGTCTTCGCGGCGCAGGGTGCGCAGGGTATCCGGCGCATCTAGAGCTAGACGCATGTTCATCTTCACGCGGCCAACGGCGGACAGGTCATAGCGCTCGCTGTCGAAGAACAACGTGTCGAACAGGGCCGAGGCCGCTTCGACGGTGGGCGGTTCACCCGGACGCATAACACGGTAGATATCCATCAGCGCGGTGTCCCGGCCCATGTTCTTATCTGCCGCCATGGTGTTGCGCATGTACGGACCGACGTTGATGTTGTCGATGTCCAGAACCGGAATCTCGGTGACGCCGGCATCGACCAGCTCTTTGACTGTGCCGCCGATCAGTTCGCCGTCCTTGTCATATTCCAGCGTCAGCTCATCACCGGCTTCGACATAGATCGCACCGGTTTCTTCGTTGATGACGTCTTTGGCGACGAATTTTCCAACGATGTGGTCGAATGGAACCAGCAGGTTGGTGACAGTGCCTTCGTCGATCAGTTTCTTGACAGCGCGCGGTGTGACCTTCTTGCCTGCTTCAGCAATCACTTCACCCGATTTCGCATCAATCAAATCATAAGTCGGACGGGTACCGCGCACACGTTCCGGGAAGAACGGAGCGATCCAACCCTTCTTCTTGTCCAGCTTATAGGACACGGTGTCGTAGTACGCATCCATGATCGCTTCCTGATCCAGACCCAACGCATACAGCAGGGTGGTCACAGGCAATTTGCGGCGACGGTCGATACGGGCGAACACGATGTCCTTGGCGTCGAACTCAAAGTCCAGCCAGCTGCCGCGATACGGGATGATGCGGCAAGCAAAGAGCAGTTTACCCGAAGAGTGGGTCTTGCCCTTGTCGTGGTCAAAGAACACGCCGGGCGAACGGTGCATCTGGGACACGATCACACGCTCGGTGCCGTTCACGATGAACGTACCGTTGGGCGTCATCAGGGGCATGTCGCCCATGAATACGTCCTGTTCTTTGATGTCTTTGACGGATTTGGCGCCGGTGTCCTCGTCGACATCGAACACGATCAGACGCAAAGTGACCTTCAGCGGAGCGCTGTAGGTCATGTCGCGCTGCATGCACTCTTCGACGTCATATTTGGGTTTTTCCAGATCGTATTTCACGAACTCCAGAACGGAGGTTTCGTTGAAATCCTTGATCGGGAAGACCGATTGGAACACGCCTTTGATGCCTTCGCCGTCTGTGGGCACATCTGCATCGCCGGAGCGCAGGAATAGATCATAAGAGGATTTCTGGACCTCAATGAGGTTCGGCATCTCCAGCACTTCGCGGATTTTGCCGTAATATTTACGAAGACGTTTCTGGCCAAGGAACGTTTGAGCCATGTCAGATGTCACCTTTCGATGTTCTCAGCGGACAAAGACACCGTCGGGCCCCGGTGCCTTGCACATTAGAGACGACACGCCCGGATCAATTCGTGGCCACCGTCCCGAATGGCAGCCTCCCGATCCGCGAACCGCGTCTTAGAAAACACCCCAATATTCAGAGGCCCTTTCTAAGACAGGTTCGGCTGGACCCGGATTTCTCCGGATCCAGCCAAATTCTGCGGCACATCAGCGATGCACCTGTCGAATGGCTTAGGCCAGCTCGACTTCGGCGCCAGCTGCTTCCAGCTTGCCTTTGACTTCTTCGGCTTCGTCTTTCGACACGCCTTCTTTGATCTTGCCGCCAGCTTCGACCAGTTCTTTGGCTTCTTTCAGGCCCAGACCGGTGATGCCGCGAACTTCTTTGATCACGTTGATTTTCGAAGCGCCGGCGTTCTTCAGAACGACGTCGAATTCGGTTTTTTCTTCCTCAGCTGCGCCACCGGCGTCGCCACCGGCTGCCATGACAACTGCGCCGCCTGCTGCGGGCTCGATGCCATATTCGTCTTTGAGGATGGTTTTCAGTTCTTGTGCTTCCAGCAGGGTCAGACCCACGATGCTTTCTGCGAGTGCTTTCAGATCAGCCATTTTATCAGCTCTTTCCGTTTACAGTGTGTGTTCCAACGTCAGGGTGGTTACCCTACGCAGATCATTCAGTGCCAACCGCTTACGCAGCTTCCGCCTTCTCTTCGATGGTGGAAAGGATGCTTGCGATGTTGCTTGCAGGTGCGCCAATTGCGCCAGCGATGTTCGAAGCAGGTGCGCCAAGCATGCCCGCGATAGTAGCAATAAGCTCCTCGCGCGAAGGCATTTTCGACACGGCTTCGACGCCGGCACGATCCAGAGCGTTCTCACCCATTGCACCGCCAAGAATTTCGAACTTTTGGTTCTCTTTGGCGTAGTCCTGGGCCACTTTGGCTGCTGCCACAGGGTCCTCGGAATAGGTCAGAACGGTCATACCCGTCAGCAGGTCGGCAATGCTTTCACATGGCTTTCCGTCGAGGGCGATTTTGGCGAGCCTGTTCTTGGCAACACGCACGGAGCCACCCGCGTCACGAGCACGTGCGCGAAGGTCCTGCATCTCGGCAACTGTCAGACCGGCGTAGTGCGAAACCACTACGACGCCAGAGCTTTCGAAGATTTGGCCGAGTTCCTCGACCACTTTCTCTTTCTGGGCTCTATCCACAGTTCTCTCCAAGTTTGGGGCGATATCTCACCCCGGCTCATATTAGCCGCAGCTTTCGCTCCGGCGTTCAGGTCCGTTGTTACGGGATTGGCCAAAATGCGCCCGAGGGTTGGACCCCCCAGAATTCTTTGGTCTTACCCGTCTCAGGCAGGGAATTAAGGGGCCGTATGGCACCACCCACCGTCTTGGACGAAACAAAATAAAGCGCACGACGAATCGCACGCTTTACTTCGTAGCCTTACTTAGGGCAGATGGGGCCGGTTTCCAAGGGGTAAATTGCGGTTTCCGCAGGTTCGCTACAGCATCTGTCGAAAACGATTTCCACCCCGTTTGGGGCTTGGCGTGCACATAGGCGCGGATTTGCGCAGCACAACGCGCAAACGCCAAATCAAGCAGCTCCAAGCATCGACTTTCCGTTGACACGGACATCGCACTGTTATCCTGTCCGGAGACTGGACAATAGCACTCAGGACTTGGCCCGTTGGCTGGAACGCTGCCCCTTTCAGACGAAGAAAATGCCCGCGTCGCCTTGTATATCGACGAGTTTTCAAACCAGTTCCTGAAAGTGCCCATCCGCCGCTATGAATGCATCTACCGATCGCATGCGTTCGACGACACGCGATCCGTCGTGATCCTGCATACCGCAGCGCAGGCCTTCGCCCTTAAGATCGACACGCAATCGCCAGACACCGGGCGATTGCGGAACGAATATGACCTGCTCGTCGAACTGTACCGATTTTTTGAGGGCAATGAGACTTCGCGCGTTGTCCGGCCCGTTTACCTCTCGCCAGGTGGCGCTTTTCTGGTGACCGAATACATCAATCGGCCAACCGCCGTTGATCTGATCTACAACAGCAAAGACGATGATCAGGTCGCCCAGGTGTACCGTCGCGCGGGGTCGTGGCTGAACGATCTCCACAGTCGCAACCCGCCTGTTCGATACGCCTTTCGCCCCAGGTGGATGACAGACAGCTTGAAAGAGCTGATGACGGCCGTACCTAATAAAATCGCGAACCAAAACCGGACGATGGTGAACCTGATGCTGTCCGAAGGGACCCGCCTGAAGGGCACCGAGGACCTGCGCGTGTTTTCACATGGCGACTATCACGGGCAGAACCTGATTGTGGGACAGGGGAAAACGATCGGCCTGGATTTCACCGAAGCCCGAGACAAGCTGGCAGTCTACGATATTGTCGATTTTCTGAAGGCGGATATTTTTCGGAATGGCGGCGCATCCGGTGTCGACCGAAGCGGTATCCTTAAAAGAAACAAAGATATGTTCTTTCGCCTTTACCGACATCCTGTCAATGTTGAAATCTTGGATTATTGTCTCCGCGGACGGCTTTTGAAAGACTGGTTGGCCTTGTGGCGAAACGACCACGAATGCAGCGAATTCGAAAGAGACAAGCGGCAAAGACTGGGCGATCGCCTGCAAGTCGCGTTCCAGCACCGTTGAGCTGGATGGATGGCCAGCGTAAATGACGAGATTGTGAGCGACATCGCGCAAATCTTAGTTGACCGAACCATCCCAAGAAACGTTATCCCAAACCATAACCCACGCGGCGATTGTCAGTTTAGGCCGACAATAACCGCAACACAGAAGGTAAGTCGCTTACATGGTTCTCCGCAGTTTTTTTGCTCAGGACAGCTCCAGCCTGGTCGCTACATTCGTCCCGGATACAGCTGACGCGAACGATATCGTGGTCGGAGGCTCGATCATCAACAATTCGGACACACCGGATGGCACCATCTTTACCTACTCGGGCGGCACCGGTACCACCATCACACTGGAGGACACTGCTGGCAGCCCTGACGTTTTCGACGATGACCTGCCAGCTGGCCACGTCATCACCGGTGGTGGCGGCATAGTGACAAACGGCATGCAGGTAGAATCTGAGTCAATTATCACGGTGCGAGCCCTGGATGACGATCTCAACCCGACCGGGCCAGAAATCACCATCTATGTGTTTTCCCAAGGTGGCGTGACGCAGGACGTTTGGGGCTATGCTACATCTGCCCCGCTAGATACCGGAACGTCGTATGTCAAAACCGGTGGTTCGAATGCCGGGTCGTCGGCTTATGCTGACTATGTTACCTGCTTTGGGCCGGGAACCCTTATCGAGACTGCCGACGGTATCGTTGAGGTTCAAGACCTCGCAAAAGGTCAACGCGTCTGGACACGGGACAGCGGATTTCAACCGATCCTCTGGATCGGAACGACCGTGGTTCATGGCCATGGGTCATTTGCTCCGGTGGTAATCGAGGCCGGCGCTATCGGGAACACCAAAGAGCTGGTAGTTTCGCAACAGCATCGAATTCTGATCGGCTCACCCGCCACTTACATGCTTTTTGGATCATCCGAAGTGTTCGTGGCCGCCAAGCACCTGTGTGGCCTTCCGGGGGTTTCGATCCGCCCGACGGATCGCATCACCTACACCCACTTCATGTTCGACCGACACCACATTGTCCGGTCCAACGGCGCGCTGACAGAAAGCTACTATTTCGGCGAAAATGCAAAATACGCGCTGTCGTCCCCGCAACGGTCGGAAATCCTGGCGCTATTCCCGTCGATCGAAGATGTCAGCGATGCGTTTCGACGCACCGCTGCCCCAACAATAAGCGCGCGTGAGGCCGATGTATTGCGCGCATATATCTAAGCCGTAGAGATCAGACGCGCGCAGTCTTAAACCACCGCTTCCGCCTGGCACAGGCCACTTGAATGCGGCCTTCACGCGGACAGTCTGATCATCTTTAAGTAAAAAAATCCCGGGCGGTTCGCACCACCCGGGATTTCATCTTCGCGGTATTGCAATTGTGCTTATTCGCCCGATGCCGCAGCAACATCCAGAGTCACGCCAGGGCCCATGGTCGAGCTCAGCGCGATTTTCTTCATGTAGGTGCCCTTGGCGCCTGTCGGCTTGGCCTTGGCCACGGCCGAGATAAAGGCGCGGACGTTTTCGACCAGCTTGGCTTCGTCGAAGGACGCTTTGCCAACACCAGCGTGCACAACGCCGCCTTTTTCTGCCTTAAACTGAACTTCACCGCCCTTGGCTGCTTCCACGGCCGCTTTCACGTCCATGGTCACGGTGCCAACCTTGGGGTTCGGCATCAGGTTACGGGGGCCCAGAACTTTACCCAGACGACCGACGATCGGCATCATGTCCGGGGTGGCAATGCAGCGATCGAATTCGATGGTGCCGCCCTGGATGGTTTCCATCAGGTCTTCTGCGCCAATGATATCCGCGCCTGCTTCTTTTGCTTCGTCAGCCTTGGGGCCACGGGCGAATACAGCAACGCGCATGGTTTTGCCGGTGCCATTGGGCAGGCCGACAACGCCACGAACCATCTGGTCTGCGTGACGGGTGTCAACACCCAGGTTCAGAGCGATCTCGACGGTTTCGTCAAACTTCGAAGTTGCGTGGGCTTTAACCAGTGCAACCGCTTCTTCCACCGACAGATCTGTCTTGCCAGCGAAAGCTTCGCGCGCGGTGCGCGTACGTTTACCGAGTTTTGCCATCTTACTTCACCTCGATGCCCATAGAGCGGGCCGAGCCCAGGATGATCTGCATTGCGCCTTCGACGTCGTTGGCGTTCAGATCTTTCATTTTGGCTTCGGCGATTTCGCGAACCTGCTTCGAGGTCACGGTTGCCACGGTCTCACGACCTGGGTTTTCCGCGCCACGGGGACGGTTACGCTTGCCAACCGGCTTCAGACCAGCCGCTTTTTTCAGGTAGTAAGACGCGGGCGGCGTCTTGATGTCCATGGTGAAGGACTTGTCCTGATAATAGGTAATCACGGTCGGGCAAGGAGCGCCTTGCTCCATGTCTGCGGTCTTGGCGTTGAACGCCTTGCAGAATTCCATGATGTTGATGCCGCGCTGACCCAGCGCCGGACCAACTGGCGGCGACGGGTTCGCCTGACCTGCAGGAACCTGCAGTTTCATTGTACCAGCAAGCTTCTTGGCCATTTGGTTTTCCTTTCAACGTAGGCAAGACGCGTCCCACCCGGTTTATGTTGCGTGGTCCGATCCGGGATCGCGATCCCAGCAACCTCCCACGAGAGAATCTCGCCCGAAGACGATAGAGGCGGCATTTATAGGGGAATGGTGGGGTTGGCAAGTAGCTCGCGCCTTATTTCCAAAAGGCGCGTTTGTGTCCTGGACGAGCCCCTATGACAGTTGAAAACAGCAAAACAAAATAAATAAATTGAATACATAAGTTGCTTAAGAAACGCAGGCGGGTATCTTGGTACGGCTTGGACACAGAAGAGGTGGTCAGGGATGGCATCATCTCGACTGAACAAGGGGCTATTGGTCTGCATTCTTTCTGCTATGCTGCCGGGCTGCGGTAGCAAAGCGCAGGATCAGGGTACAGAGCCGAAGGCGGTCACCCAAACCGACGGGTCCAACAGTTCTTCTTCATACTCTTCGGCGGGAATTGATCCCGCCACCTATGCCGGTCAGTTTCAGATCAAATTGACTAAAGAAGTCCCGCTGCGTGAAATTCCGGTTCCGTTCACTGTCTATGGTGGCCTCGAAGAAGCCAGCCCAACCCGTTTGCAACTGCGCGCATTCATGGATTTGCGCGGATTGCAGGAAAAAGCGCCTCAAATACTGACCGGTCCTTTGGAAGAAAGCTGCAAACGCCAGATCTATCTTGAGGTTCGCGACGTCACCGCCATAGACGACACCATAAAGATCGAGGGTTCAGCCCGTGCACAGTTTACGAGATGTAACCGCCATGAAGAACCGGGCTTTCGGTATTTTGGGGCCACGGTAGACGCGGTCGCGGTCGCCAAGGCCGAGGTGAAGGGCCAATGCCTGGCTTTCAGTATCGAAGGCGTCGATCTAAACCCGCGCGGTTTTCTTGGCGCTGTCTCCAATCTTTTCGGACTGACCAACCGCATCAACGAAGCCGTCCTCGAAAAAGGCGGGGAATTTTTGGCTGCGCACCCGGTCTGCCCGCCATTGCCCCCTGAGTTCACACTACTCGACCCGATTTACGAGTCCGGAGGCACTCGGGAAATTGCGCCTGGCGGGATGGGTGCTGCCATTGTCGGATCTGCCGATGTCAGCGCTGAGACAATTGTCGAAGTCCTTGGAGGACTTAAGGAGCTTGGCGTATTGGAGTTTGCTGAATGAGACTTTGGTTAATTTTTCCAGTCTTAATGGCAGTTGTTCTGGGAGCCCGAGCACCCAACGCGCAACAGGTAGATTTTGTCATCGACGCAACGCTGCCAGTTCGTGATACGGAATTGCCATATACGCTTGACCTGAACCTCTCCGCTGTTGCCCCTACCCGGATCGGGGTGGGTGCTCTTCTTGATCTGCGCGAAGTACAGAAAACTGTACCTGATCGACTGGCTGAAAACGCGATAGTCGACAATTGCGGCCTGCAAGTCCGACTGGATGAATTCAGCTTTAAAGCCCAAGACGACGCGATAGATCTGGATGGGCAAGTGACCATCACGATCTTTGAATGCAGCCGAACCAGTGAGCGCGACTTTCAGCGGGGTGAACAAAAAAATGCTGTCCACGCAAACATGTCCACTGAAGCGACCGTAAAATTGCGGGACAACTGTGCCTATTTTGAACTTATCGACCTCGTACTCACGGCTCCCGAAGCGCAGCGCGAAAAACTCCTTGAGGACGATACTCTCGAGTCCGTCAAGAAGCTGATGCTGGCCGCCGTAGACCTTGTTTTGAACGAAACCCCTTTGTGTCCGGTCCTGCCGGCAGAGCTCGCGTCTCTTGATCCGGTTTATGACACTGGCGGCCCGCGAGAGATCGGAGAGGGGGGACTTGGTGTATTCTTGGACGGCTCGGTGGATGTCAGCCCGTCGACAATTCTGGACATCCTAACAGTTCTACAACAACAAGAACTAATTCCCGGTCCGCCCTAGCTGCAAAGCTCTTTCATTCCGGTCGGTATCTTCTGCCTTTCGTCCGCGAACCTAAATAGCTGATGCCACAAAAGCAAAAACGCCGCGTTGCTCCAAGCATCGCGGCGCTCCAAAATTCGCTGACGTGGATTTTAGCCCTGCTTCGTAACCTGCGTAAAGTCCAGCTCGACCGGGGTTTCGCGACCAAAGATCGAAACCGAGACTTTCAGCTTCTGGGCTTCGTCGTCCACACCTTCGACCATACCGTCGAAATCTTCGAACGGACCGTCGTTAACCTTGACCTTCTCGCCCACTTCGAACGAGATCATCAGTTTCGGTGCGTCTTCACCTTCCTGAACACGGTTGAGGATCTGGTTCACCTCGGCGTCGCGCATCGGCATCGGGCGCCCCTGCGGGCCCAGGAAGCCGGTGACCCGGTTGATCGAGTTGACCAAGTGATAGCCCTGATCCGACATTTCCATATGCACCAACACGTAGCCGGGCATAAAGCGGCGTTCGGTTGTGACCTTCTTTCCCCGGCGCACTTCGATCACCTCTTCGGTGGGCACCAGTACTTCGTCGATATCGTCCTCAAGGCCTTGCTCAGCCACGGACGTGCGGATCTGCTCTGCGATCTTCTTTTCGAAGTTCGAAAGAACGCTGACCGAGTACCACCGTTTCGCCATGAACCTGTCGTCCTTGTTTGCCTTCGGTGCGTTCGGAATGCCGCAAGCACCGTCATTGAAATTCTGTCACGTCACCCGGAATAAAAAGCGGCGCACAGCCCGAATCGCCGCACGCCCATTCCGAATAGTACTGTGTCAACTACTCTGACATCCCGCGCTGTGCAAGGGGGCTGTGGCGTTTCCGCCCGGCCCAATCCGGTTTAACCGAATGCGCCCAGGATCAGTTGAAGACCGCCGCGAATACCCAGATCGACCAGCGCAAAGAACACGGCGGTCAGTGCCGCCATGATGAACACCATGACCGTGGTCAGCAGAACCTCACGACGCGTGGGCCAGACGACCTTTGCGACTTCGGCGCGGACTTGCTGAATGAACTGGATCGGATTCATTGTTGCCATTTGGCTTGGTTCTCTCTGCTAGCGGATGGGCCGGACATAACCGGGCATTGCGGCAATTTCAAGAGTGGTCAGGACTTGGGTTTGTCATCCCATTCATCGCTGAGGATACGCCGCGCGTCACCTTCGGGATCATCATACTGGTTCGACCGCACCGTGTAGATAAACGCCACAAGGCCAACCCCGCCCAAAAACAGGGAAATCGGTATGAGATAGGCCAGAACTTCCATATCAACTACCTCAGGCGCAGGGCATTCAGGGACACGGTAATGGACGAGGTCGACATCGCCAATGCCGCGATCAGCGGCGTGGCGAACCCGGCCACGGCCAAGGGTACCGCTATAATATTGTAAACCGTAGCGATGCGAAAGTTCTCACGAATCCTTTTGGTCGCCTTGACCGCCGTGTCACAGGCGTCTGCAATCGGCGACAGATCGTTGCCCAGCAATACGATATCCGACGCCACCCGCGCCGCGTCCAGCGCAGAAGCGGGCGAGATTGACACATGCGCCGCTGCAAGCGCCGCCGTATCGTTCAACCCGTCACCAACCATCAGCACATGGTGACCCCGATCGCTGAGGTCTTGCACATGGGCGGCCTTGTCCTGAGGCAGCGCCTCGGCAATCCATGTTTCAATCCCAAGCTTGTCTGCCAGCGTTTGAACCGCGCCTCGTGTATCACCCGAGATGAGAACGACGCTCTTTCCGCCGTCACGGAACGCCTGCACAGCCTCAGCCGCGCCTGGACGCAGCGAATCCGAGAACAGAAACGGAACCGGTGACTGTCCCGTGACCGCCAACCTGGCTGCCGTCTGATCACCCTCGGTCGCGCCGGTCCAACCGGCGCGACCAAGGCGCACGGGCTGACCACGGTAGGTTCCTTCGGTGCCATACCCCGGAACCTCGACCACATCCTCAAGGCTGGCAGGCTTGATCCCGGCATTTCTTGCGGACTTGGCAAGCGACACCGACAACGGATGCGAAGACGCCTCGGCCAGCGCCAGTGCAATCTCAAGATCCGCGCGGGAATGATCCTCAAGATTGGTCAATTCCGGAGTGCCGGATGTAAGTGTGCCGGTTTTATCAAAAACGACCGTATCGACCTCAGCCAGACGTTCCAATGCTGTAGAATGTTTGATTAGCATCCCCTTGCGGAACAGTCGCCCCGAGGCCGCCGTCGTCACCGCAGGCACGGCAAGCCCCAGCGCACAGGGGCAGGTGATGATCAGAACCGCCGCAGCGATGTTCAGCGCGGTTCGGATATCGCCGGAATAGATGTACCACCCAAGGAAACTGAGCGCGGACAGAATATGCACCCCCGGCGCGTATAACTTGGCCGCCTTGTCAGCCAACGACGTATAGCGCGATCGACCGGATTCAGCGATGGCCACCAGATCCGCCATACGGTGCAGCGAGGTATCCTCACCGACCGCTGTGGTCCGGATCGTCAGCGGGCCGGTCAGATTAACCTCACCCGCGCTGACGGCGAGACCGGCTTCGGCAAAGACCGGGAGGGTCTCGCCCGTCAACAATGACCGGTCGAGCTCCGACTTGCCCGATACAATCTCACCATCCACAGGCATACGCCCGCCGGGCCGAACTAGAATCAGATCACCAACCGCGAGGCTTGCGACGGACACCTCTTCTTCGGCCCCATAAACTAAGCGAATGGCACGCGGCACTTCCAGGGCCGTCAGTTCTTCGGCTGCTGATCGCGCTGCGGCGCGGGTGCGGTAGTCCAGATATCGGCCCGCGAGCAGGAAGAAAGTCAGCGTCAGTGCGGCGTCGAAATACGCATGCTCTCCGCTGAGCGCGGTTTCCCACAGCGACGTCATGAGCGCCAACAGAATGGCCAGCACAATCGGCACATCCATGTTCAATCGTTTGACGCGCAGCGCACTCCAGGCGTTGGCAAAGAAGGGCTGCGCGGAAAAGGCAATCGCTGGCAGAGCAATGGCCGCTGAAATCCAGTGAAACAGGTCCCGCGTCGCATCCGTAGCCCCTGACCAGACCGACACAGACAACAGCATCACGTTCATCGACGCGAAACCAGCCACCGCCAATCGCATCAGCAGATCACGCCCGGCCTTGTCGGATTGGGTTGCCGACAAAGCGCCCGGGTCCAGCTCATGCGCCTCGTACCCGGCGCGCTCCAAAACGGGGATCAGGTCAGCAGCGTGTGTCTCAGCGGCTGCTTTGACCATTGCACGCTTGAGCGTCAGATTGACCCGCGCGTCCTCGACACCCGGATGGGCGTTCAGCGCGCGTTCAACGTTCGCAATACAGGCCGAGCAGTGAATGCCGGGCAGGGATAGGGCAATCTGCACATCTTCAGGAACGGGGCGCGCTGGTTCCGCCGGTGCTGCGATGCAACCGGGGCATGCCGCCGTACCTGAGCTGAGCTGAGCGGTCATCCCCTACCCTTTCACATACAACGGAACCCGCTGCGCAAATTCGGCACCGCTGTTGTCTTTGGCCACCAGACGGATGTTCCAGTTTCCCTTGCCCAGCGCTGCGGGCGTGGAATAGGCGGTCCCGTCAAAAGTGAAATCCGGGGTGAAATCCTCTTTCACATGTGTCGCCCGGCCAACAACTGCCTGCAACTCGGCCACCTGGACCGGCGCGCCGGTTTGGTCGGTGATGTGCAGGATCAAAAGACCGCCATTGGTCTCAGCCCGGATTTCCCAACCCAAGGCCTGTTGCACCTTCAGGCGCTCGTTGAACTCCTGACTGGCGACGTAAGAGTTTTTGACCTCGAGCCCGGGAAAGGTTTTGACAGCTTTGTAGGCCAGCACGAGATTCACGGAAATGATCACCCCGAAAGCAGCGACAAAGATCGCTAGAAAGTGCTTTCCGGTAAATTGACGCTCGGCCATCTCAATTTCCTCGTCCATTGAACGTCGTGTCCTTGTAGGCGCGCTCACCGCTTTCAATATCCTCGATCCAGATCCGAACCGGTGTCGCGTCCGCCGCTGCCGGATCCGTGTCTTTGGAGGCGATAATATAGACCCGCTGCAATTGCGCAGTATCCGCCGTGACATTCACTGTATCAAGTGGCGTGCCTTCAATCACGATCCGCATCGCCGGATCACCGGACAGAGACAGCTTGAACAGCCGTTCTTCGCCATGTTTGTTCCGCACGCGCACGTCATAGGTATTGCGGATCGTGCCGTCCGACAGGGTGACAAAGGTCGGGTTGCGAACCGGGGCCACGGTAACTTCGATGTCGGACCGGATGAACAGGGCAAACAGCAGACCCAAGCCGACAAGTGACCAAAGGGCCGTGTACAGGATGGTCCGGGGCCGCAGGATATGTTTCCAGACATTCTTTGGCGGCTTACCTGCCCGCTCGTTGGCTTCGTCGCTCAGAGCCATATAGTCGATCAGACCACGCGGTTTGCCGATCTTGGCCATCATGTCGTCACAGGCGTCGATACACAGCGCACAGGTGATGCACTCCAATTGCTGTCCGTCGCGAATGTCGATCCCAACCGGGCAGACATTGACGCAGGCCATACAGTCGATGCAGTCCCCCAGTTCGGAATCCGCAGTTCGTTTGCCCTTGCCGCGCGGCTCACCACGCCATTCGCGGTACCCGACGACGAGCGTATCCTCGTCCATCATCGCCGCCTGGATCCGCGGCCATGGGCAGGCATAGATGCAAATCTGTTCGCGCGCGAAGCCACCGAACAGGAATGTCGTGCCCGTCAAAATCAGTATTGTCGTATAGGCAACCGGATGGGCGTTCCCGGTCACAAGGTCCCGCAGAAGTGTCGGCGCATCGGCGAAATAGAACACCCAGGCACCACCGGTCGCCAGACCGATCAAAAGCCAGGCACCCCATTTCGTCAGCCGCAACCGCGCTTTGCGAAAGTCTAGCTTTTCCTGCCGATGCAGACGCAACCGCGCGTTCCGATCCCCTTCAATCCAGCGTTCGACAAGGATGAACAAGTCAGTCCAAACCGTCTGCGGGCAGGCATATCCGCACCACACGCGCCCCAGCGCCGAGGTGAAAAGGAACAACCCCAACCCGGCCATGATCAACAGACCGGCAACAAAGTAGAATTCATGCGGCCAGATCTCGATCCAGAAGAAATAGAACCTGCGGTTGGCCAAATCCAGCAACACCGCCTGATCCGGTAGGCTGGGCCCCCGGTCCCATCTGATCCACGGGGTGATGTAATAGATCCCCAATGTGACCGCGAGAATGATCCACTTCAGATTGCGAAACGGCCCGGACACGCGACGCGGAAATATGGGTTCTCGTGCGGCGTATAGGCTGGGTGCGGGGTCGGAATCGCTCACGGGCTGGCTCCAGATGTGGCTATATCACGGTGTCTTGTTCCAGAACACAAAGGTAGCCACTTTGACATGGGTCAAAAGCGCATCGTGCAGACACCTTTTGTCACATCTTACCAGCTTGCCGCCTGAGCCATGCAATAAAAGTTTTTGCAGCCGGACGCAGAGGGAAATCGCCAGTAACAAGGTGATATCCGCTGTTTTCGGGCTCGCGAAACAGTTCGATGATTTGGCCCGACGTGATTTCTGCTTCGACAAAATGCCGCGCCGTAACGGTTACGCCCTGCCCCGCGCGCAACCCTTCCAAAAGCAGATTTCCGGGCAATGAGATTCGCCCTGCATTTGGCCCGTGCCCGACACCACGTCGGGCCAGCCAGTTGGTTGCCTCGGTGGTGCCAAACTCTTCAAGCCAGGGCAGTTCGCTGAGCTCGTCTGGCGTCCACGACGTTTTTTCCCCCACCAGATTGCGGGCCGCGACGATCACCATAGGGCTTTGCAGCAACATTTCCGTACGGACACCAGGCCATGTGCCCGCACCATAGCGGATGGCCACATCGACACCGCCGGGATCCAGGCTGACCAGTACAGGCGACGGATCAAGCGCCAATTGGATATCCGGGTGTTCGGCCTGAAATGCAGGCAGGCGGGGCATCAGCCATGACGCCGCAAAGGACGATGTCAATGATACGTGAACCGGACGATCCTGTTTGGATTGGGTCAGTTCGACCAAGGCATCGCCAATCGCACCGAACCCAAGATGCAGTGCGCGCGCCAACCTTTCACCTTCTGGCGTCAAGGTCATGGATTTGCCGGTGCGGTCCAACAGCGCAATTTCGAGGTGCTTCTCAAGCGCGCGCAATTGCTGGCTGATGGCAGCGTGGCTGACATTCAGTGAGTTGCCCGCTTCCACCACATTCCGTGTCGCCGCAAAAGCGGAAAAAGCTCTGAGCGATGCGAGCGGCGGCATTTCCATCCAGTTCATATGTAAGCCCTGATTACATATAGAAATGCTAATTGAGTCGCATTTGCCGGCCTGGAAATCAATCCTGATGACAGAAGAAACAAAACTCAGGAGATGTCAGATGCTCTCAATTCTTGCAAAGTCATTCATGATCGCCACCCAGACACATGAGTTGGATGAACCAAAATCATCGGATCGATCTGACAGACAAAAGCAACGCTGGTTGCCGGAAAGTCATTGGTGGAGGCAGCACAAACGCGCCAGTTTTTCGCAATGCGACTAGCAAACCGAAGCCCGCGTCTGGACCGCCTCGCTGGTGATTTGTAAGGTAGAGAGGCAGCACCGGCTGTTCAGGAAACGCGCGAACAGATGGAACAGCCGGTGCCTAAACCTTCGGACGGCGAACCGTCCGAAGGTATTCTTTTGCGGTTACTGACCGCCACCCAACTGGTGAACATAGGCGGTGACAGCGCGGATTTGCGCTTCGGTCAGGCGGTTTTCCCACGGGGGCATCACACCAAAGCGGCTATACTGTACCGTTTCGGTCAAAGCCTCTTCGCTGCCACCATAAAGCCAGATCGCATCCGTAAGGTTCGGTGCACCTTGAGTGACGTCACCCTTGCCGTCTTCGCCATGGCAAACCGAGCAGTTGTCCTCAAAAACAACTTTGCCCGCCTGCGCGGCCGCATCATCGCTTTGCGCATTGGTCAGAGACATGACGTATTGCACGACTTGAGTGACTTCTTCTTTTTCGAGGATTTCACCAAAGGCTGGCATCTCGGAATAGCGCGCGTCGTCGCTTTCTTCATTCCGAATACCATAGGCAATGGTGGTCTCGATATCTTCCAGCGAACCACCCCAGAGCCATGCGTCATCCAGCAGGTTTGGGAAACCCGGAGCACCCTGCGCGCCCGAACCGTGGCACTGTGCGCACCATGTCCGGAATACCGCGCCGCCCGCGTTGACCGCATATTGCTGCAGCTCGGGATCTTTCGAGACATCCTCAAGCGAGGTTTCAACCAGTTTGGCGTTCCACGGCGCGTTGGCTTCTTCGAAAGAAACGATCTCTTCCTGCACCAATTCTCGCGATGACCAGCCAAGAACACCGGCGGTTGCGGACTGAACCAGCGGCCAGGCAGGATACATGATCGTATAGATCACGCCCCAGATAATGGTGACGTAAAAGGTCCACAGCCACCAGCGCGGCATCGGGTTGTCGAACTCTTCGATGCCATCCCAGGAGTGTCCGGTTGTGTTTGGATCGCCCGGCTGTTTTTCAGGTGTCTTGCTCATTGCCGCGCCTCCTTGGATGTGGCGGGTTTGTCGCCCCCATGGGGCGCAGCTGTTTCGTCACCCTTGAGGGGCGCAGGGGCATCTTCGTGCCGGAACGGGATGTTGGCGGTGTCCTTGTATTCTTTGCTGGCTCCGGGACGGAAAACCCAGATCACGATGCCAACAAAGAAGACAAACAGTACCAGCAGCATCCAGCTATCCGCGAATTGCCTCAGGATTGTGTATTCTTCCATCACACCCTCCTTCAGCGGCTCGGGTCTGGGGTGAAGGTCGAGAAATCGACCAGTGTTCCCAGCATCTGCAGATAAGCAACCAACGCATCGGCTTCGGTCAGTTCCGGCTGACCGTCGAAGTTTCGAATGCTGACCTTGTCGCCGTACCGTTCCAGAAGACCATCATAGTCGCTGTCCGGGTTGGCCTGCGCACGGAAGTCCGCCTGCGCGTTTGCCAGCATCTCTTCGGTATAGGGCGTGCCCACAACAGCATTCGCCGCCATGACGTCACCGATATACTTGCCGTCGATCTTGCGATGCTCGAGGAAGCCATATTTTGGCATCACCGATTCCGGCACCACAGACTGCGGATCACGCAAGTGATCCACGTGCCACTGGTCAGAATAGCGGCCACCAACGCGGGCCAGATCAGGTCCAGTACGCTTGGACCCCCATTGGAACGGGTGGTCGTACATCGACTCGGCCGCCAGCGAGTAGTGGCCATAGCGTTCGACCTCGTCCCGCATCGGGCGGATCATCTGGCTGTGGCAGGTATAGCAGCCTTCGCGGATGTAGATGTCACGCCCCGCCATTTCGAGAGGGGTGTAAGGGCGCATGCCCTCCACCTTCTCGATGGTGTTCTCAAGATAGAACAGCGGGGTGATCTGCACGATGCCACCGATGGTCACGACCAAAAAGCTGAAGATCAGCAGGAGGGTCGCGTTGGTCTCGAGGATCTTATGTTTGTCGAGAATTGCCATTGCTCCGGCCCTCCTATTCAGCCGGGACCGCGACGGTCAGGCTGGCCTCTTTGGCCGGCGCTTTCCGCACAGTCATCCACAGGTTGTAGCACATGATCACTGCACCGGCGACGAACATCACGCCACCCAGAGCACGCACCACATACATCGGGAACTTGGCAGCCACGGTGTCGGCAAACGAATTCACCAGGAACCCATTGGCATCCACTTCACGCCACATCAGGCCTTCCATGATACCGGTCACCCACATCGACGCGGCGTAAAGCACGATGCCGATAGTGGCGAGCCAGAAGTGCCAACTGACCATCTGCAGCGAATACAGACGCTCGCGCTTCCACAGGACCGGCACCAGGAAGTACAGCGCACCAAAGGTGATCATGCCGTTCCACCCCAGCGCGCCCGAGTGCACGTGACCAATGGTCCAGTCGGTATAGTGCGACAGCGAGTTCACGGCACGGATCGACATCATCGGCCCTTCGAACGTGGACATGCCGTAGAAGCCGACCGAGATCACCATCATGCGGATCACCGGGTCGGTACGCAGCTTGTCCCATGCGCCCGACAGGGTCATCAGGCCGTTGATCATGCCACCCCAGGACGGCATCCACAGGATGATCGAGAACACCATGCCCAGCGTCGACGCCCAATCCGGCAGCGCGGTATAATGCAGGTGGTGCGGACCGGCCCAAATATACAGGAAAATCAGAGCCCAGAAGTGGATGATCGACAGCTTGTATGAGAATACCGGACGCTCGGCCTGTTTTGGGATGAAGTAATACATCATGCCCAGGAAACCAGCGGTCAGGAAGAAGCCCACTGCGTTGTGGCCATACCACCACTGGATCATGGCGTCCTGTACGCCCGACCAGACGATGACCGATTTAGAACCCCAGATACTGACGGGGACGGTCATGTTATTTACCAGGTGCAGCATGGCGACTGTGACGATGAAAGCCAGATAGAACCAGTTTGCCACGTAGATGTGAGGTTCTTTCCGTTTGACGATCGTCCCCAGATAGACGGCCAGATAGGCCACCCAGACGATAGTCAGCCACAGGTCGACGTACCATTCGGGTTCAGCGTATTCCTTAGATTGGGTCCCACCCAGCACATAGCCGGTGGCGGCGAGCACGATGAACAGCTGATAGCCCCAAAATACAAACCATGCCAGATTTCCGCCCCACAGGCGCGCGGCGCTTGTGCGCTGTACGACATAGAACGATGTCGCGATTAGCGCGTTGCCGCCAAAGGCAAAAATCACCGCCGAGGTGTGCAGCGGGCGCAAACGGCCAAAGTTCAGATAACCTTGCGCCCACTCGAAGTTCAGCACCGGAAAGGCGAGCTGAAAGGCGATAAAGGTCCCCGCAAGGAACCCGACCACCCCCCAAAAGGCAGTTGCGATCACGCCATAGCGGATCACGTCATCCATGTACTCGGCCGAACGGTCGACGAGGATATCTGGCTCATCCGTATTTCTCAGCGTCCAGATGAACAAACCACCGGCGATCAGCATCACCAGAATTGCATGCACCTGATACGCCAAATCGCGTGCGTAATTGGTTCCGATCGCCGCGAATATCGCGATCAGACCAAGCACGATCAGCTTGATGTAATTTGACATATTGCGTCCCTTTGCCATGCTCCGCGCGATTCTTATTTGTCGCGGAACCCTTTTGACTGGCCGTTGTTTTGTCGGACAGCGGCCAATCTCGCTTTGATCTGTATCAAGACAATAGCCCGAAATCTGTGACAATCCTAAGCCTTAGACTGAGTTGCATGGCCGCATGCCACTTAGCCCTGAAGACAAGAGGTCAAAATGGCGTACAAATCTCTTCTCACAGTCGTAACGGACTCGGGACAATCACAATCAGCCTTGGCGCAAATGGTTGCACTGGCAAATGCACAGGATGCGCATGCTGAAGCGCTATGCCTTGGCGTCGATCGCAGCCAAGCGGGCTATTATTACGCAGGTGCAAATGCTCTGGTCCTGCAAGAAACGCTGAGCCGGGCCAACGCAGACGCCGACGAACTGCTGACGCAAACTCAGGATTACATGGGTAAGTCCGGTATTCGCTGGTCTGCTGAAAGCGGGGTCGCTCAGATCGCTGATATTGGTCGCCACGTGGCGCATCGTGCCCGGTTCTCGGATCTGGTTGTCCTGCCTAAACCTTATGGCAAAGACCGCAGCGCCGAAGCCGAACCAATTGTCGAAGCCGCCATGTTCGAGGGTCACGCGCCAATTCTGGTCACACCCGACAATGCAGCGCCCTTTGAGCGCCCCGGTACTGTGCTGATCGGGTGGAATGAAAGTGTCGAAGCCATGCGCGCCATCCGATGCGCCCTGCCTTTCCTGACGCAAGCCGATCTGGTTCGGATTGTCGTCATCGACCCGCCGCGCCACGGCCCCGACCGTTCTGACCCAGGTGGACTGCTGTCTCAGATGCTGGCCCGTCACGGGGTCAAATGTGAGATTGATGTGCTCAGCAAAACCATGACCCGTGTGTCAGACATCCTGAACAGGCACGCCGAAGATAGTGAGGCGGACATGATCGTTATGGGTGCATATGGCCATTCTAGGTTCCGCGAAGCCATTCTGGGTGGTGCAACCCGCAACATGCTGGAACAAGCCTCGGTCCCAGTGTTTCTGGCACACTGATCGGGCGTTTTTCCTATTCAAGGCCTTCCGTTCGGACGGATGGCCTAGACGCGTTTTATGAGACCAATCACAAACAACAGTATGACCGCGCCGATGGTTGCGAAGAGTATTGACGAAAACACGCCGCCGCCAACCGAAAAGCCCAGCGCCGGGAAAATCAGACCTGCAAGAAAGGCGCCCACGATCCCTACTATTATGTTTCCGATCAGGCCGAACCCGCGGCCTTCCATAATTTTCCCCGAAAGCCACCCGGCGATCGCACCGATGACCAGCATTGCCAAAATGCTACTGAATTCCATGCCTTACTCCTGCGCGGTTCATTCACGTATTCAGTAAATCACGGCTGCAGGCAGCAGAACAGGCTTAAACCAGAAAACCGCCATCGGAGTCGTCGCCGGCCTCATCCATCAGGCGCCGCATGTCGGGGATTGTCACGTGGCGTTTGCCTTCCAACTCGATAACCCCTTCTTTCTTCAGGGCCGAAATCTGGCGACTTACGGTTTCAAGGGTTAATCCCAGATAATCTGCCATAGCCTCACGCGTCAGCGGCAGGTCAAAGACAATCGGGCCAGGTTTTTGCTTGGGCGCAATTGAAGCATCCCGCCGGGCAATGATTGACAGCAGGCTTGCAATCTTCTCGCGCGCGGTTTTGCGCCCGAGAACCAACATCCATTCACGCGCCGCGTCCAGCTCATCCAGCGTCATCTGCAGCAGTCGATGGGCGATGTGCGGCGTGCTGCCCATCAGGGTTTCGAACGGTTTCTTGCGAAAACAGCACATGACCAAATCGGTTGTGGCCAACACGTCGTAGGGCGCTGTTTCCCGACCGGGTCGTCCAACAAAATCGCTGGGCAATAGCAGGCCGACCATTTGCGTCCGACCATCTTCCATCGTCTGGGTCAACGAGGCGATGCCCGACACGACAGAGCCCACAAAATTCATCTGATCTCCCGACCAGATAACCGTTTGGCCCGCCTCAAAGGTCCGGTAATACTTGATGCCTTCAAGCTCTTCCAATTCATCGACATCACAGTGTGCACAGACGGCTCGGTGCCGAATGGGGCAGTCCGAACAGTTGGTATGGTCAAATTGCGCTTTTAACATCGTTCGCGGTTCCACTTGATCTCAGTCAAGGTTTCATAGACGGCCGTGGCTTAACGGTATCGGTATGATAGTGAAACCGCAATTGGCACAGCTTGGACTATTTGACGCGAAAGTCCCGCGTTACACAAGCTATCCCACCGCCCCACATTTCAGCAACGATGTCGGGCCAAGTCTTTTTGGCGACTGGATTTCCGGGATTAAGCCCGGCAGTTCCGTGTCACTGTACGTCCACGTCCCGTTCTGCCGCAGGCTGTGTTGGTTCTGCGCTTGCCGGACGCAAGGCACCCAGACCGACAACCCGGTGATCGCCTATGTGGATGTCCTCAAGGCCGAGCTGGACCTACTGGCCGCCCACCTTCCTGCGGGGGTAACCCTTTCGCGCTTGCATTGGGGCGGTGGTACACCCACCCTGCTGAACCCCGATCTGATGCGCGATCTGGCCGCCCGGATTCTTGAGATTGTCCCGCTGGGGCCGGATGCAGAGTTCTCGGTCGAAATCGACCCGAACGAGATTGACGAGGGTCGGCTCGATGCATTGGCCGAGGCTGGCATGAACCGTGCGTCTATCGGAGTGCAGGATTTCGACGACGAAATCCAGAAAACCATCGGGCGCATCCAAAGTTACGACACCACCCGCAAGGCCATAGAAATGATCCGCGCGCGCGGCATCGCCAGCCTGAATGCCGATATTCTGTATGGTCTGCCGCACCAGACCAAAGCGCGGATGACTGAAAGCGTGCAGAAATTGCTGTCGCTCAGCCCGGACCGGGTGGCGTTGTACGGGTATGCGCATGTGCCGTGGATGGCCAAGCGGCAACAGCTGATCCCAACGGATGCCCTGCCAACGCCCGAAGACCGCCTGGATCTGTTCGATACGGCCCGGCGCCTGTTCCTGTGGGACAAGTATGCCGAAATCGGCATCGACCACTTTGCCACGCAGGATGACGGGCTGACGCACGCACTGAACACGGGAAGGCTAAAGCGCAACTTTCAGGGCTACACCGACGATCAGTCCGACGTTTTGATCGGGATTGGTGCGAGCTCGATCTCACGATTCCCGCAAGGATACGCCCAGAACGCACCCGCGACGTCGGCGCATACCAAAGCGATCCGCGAGGGCGGGTTCTCAATATCCCGTGGGCACTTGTTCAAAGGCCAAGACATCTTGCGCGCCCGATTGATTGAAGCGTTGATGTGCGATTTCCGGATAGATACCGCCGAGATTCTGCGCGACCACAACATCACCGCCGCGGAATTGCAGGAGATGTATCAGACTGCAAACGCAACCTTCGACGGGTTGCTAAGCGTTTCAGAAGACGGCCTGTTCATCCCGCCCGAGGCGCGCGCGCTGACCCGAATGGTCGCCCGCACCTTTGATGCCTATGATCTGAGCAAGGCGGGACACAGCTCGGCGATCTGATACCAACGCAGGACAGGACTTGACGCGGAGGGTGGGTTTTCCCCACACTTGTAGGGCGGGTGGAAATCCGCCCCGTGCCTGAGGCAGGCAGAGTACCAGACAGTATGTGCCGACGCGTTCGCGCTCGACCGCCTTTTTCGTGCAGCCGTTCTGCAACTTGAAAGAGGGACTGCATTCATGCGCGTTTTTTCTGTCCTCGGCCCCAGCCACTCGGGCAAAACAACACTGGTCGAGGCCATCAGCCGCCTTGATGGCCGGCCAACCACATTCGACGTTTCCGGAACCGTGCATTTGCACGGTTTTTCTTACTTGGACGAACCCTGGTGTGCCATCGACGTGAATGGTGGCAGCGACACCATGGCTTATGTAGGCCCTGCCATGGCGATCTCGGATGCTGCTGTCGTTGTCGTACCGCCCGACCCGGACGCCGCCGTGCTTTGCGCCCCTTATCTGCGGCTGGTCGAAGAGGCGGGTATTCCCTGCTTTCTGTTCATCAATCGCATGGACACCCCAAACGGACGTATCCGCGATATCATCGCCGCTCTGCAAACCTATTGCACACACCACATCGCATTGCGGCAGGTTCCAATCCGCGATGGCGAGGCGATCATCGGCGCGGTCGACCTGATCTCGGAACGGGCATGGAAGTATCAGGAAGGGCAACCCTCGGCCCTGATCGAACTTCCGCAGTCCGTTGAAGACCGGGAACAGGAAGCCCGAACCGAATTGTTGGAGACGCTTTCAGATTTCGATGATCATCTGCTGGAACAACTGATCGAGGACAAACAGCCGCCCAGCGCAGAAATCTATGATCTGGCCGCGCAGGTTCTGCAAAGCCATCAGTTGATCCCGGCCTGCCTGGGGTCTGCCAGCCACGGCAACGGGCTGACCCGTTTGATGAAAGCGCTGCGTCACGAAGCTCCAGAATTCAATATCGCCGCCGGGCGGGACGAAGCTGCCGAGGACGCGCGCGCAATTGCCGGGTTCGCGGATGTCAAAAAGCACATCGGAAAAATCATCGTGCTGCGCGGTCTGGGCAAGGGCGTCAAAGCGCATGAAGCCCTAGGCGGGGAAACGGTTGGCAACCTGACGACACTGGATGCCAAAACCCAAATTTCGGAATTGGAAGCTGGTCAGATCGGGCTGGCCGTGAAATCCGACCACCTCAACCCCGGCAACCTGTACGACAACACCGGAACTACACCGTTACCGGAATGGGCCGAGGCCCATCCGGCCGCCCACCGGCAAATTGTGTCGCCTGCACATGAGCGCGACGATGTACGCCTGTCAAACGCGTTATCCCGACTGGTCGAGATCGACCCCGGACTGCACCTGCAACACGATGAACTGAGCGGTCATGCGGTTCTGGGATCGCAGGGGCCTCAGCATATGCGCCGGGTCAGCGCCAAACTGGCCGAAGACTTCGGTATCGAGATTGAGACCCAGACGGTTGAGACGGCCTATCGCGAGACCATCCGCGCACCGATCGAACATCGTCATCGCCACCGCAAACAATCCGGCGGCGCAGGGCAATTTGCCGATGTGGTGATCTCGATCGCACCGACCCCACGTGGGGCCGGGTTCGAATTCGAAGAGATCGTCAAAGGGGGCGCTGTGCCCAGAAACTATATCCCATCGGTCGAACACGGGGCCAAGGATGCGCTGGTTCAAGGGCCTGAAGGGTTCCCGGTTGTGGATGTCAAAGTCACGCTCAGCGACGGCAAGCATCACAACGTCGACAGTTCTGACTATGCGTTCCGCACTGCGGGCAAGAACGCGGTGCGAGAGGCTTTGCCGCAGGCGAAACCGGTGGTCCTGCAACCCATCCTGAACGCCGAAATCCACTTGCCCTCGAATTTCGTGGGCGACCTGGTGCCTACGATCAGTTCGCTGCAGGGTCAGGTTCTGGGCTTTGAAGGCAATCCCAACGCGTCTGGATGGGAGATTTTCAATGCCCAACTGCCTGCTGTGGCCGAGGACGAGCTGCATCGAACCCTCGCCAGCGCGACACGCGGCACCGGGTGGGTAAAACTGCAATTCGATCATTACGAAGAGCTTCGCGGCCCGGTTCCAAAATCCGCGGCGCGCGAAACAGCGAATGCCTGAAAGCCCCGGGCGGGCTGGTTTCAGCCCGCCGCCGCTATCAGTTCGCGGGTATAGTCTGTCTGGGCGTTTTCAAAAAGGTCTTCGGCCGCGCCCATTTCGATGACGTCACCGTTTCGCATGACAATCACATTGTGGGACATCGCACGCACGACTTTTAGATCGTGGCTGATAAACAGGTAGGCCAGTCCGTATTTGCGCTGCAAATCGCGCAACAGGTCGACGATCTGAACCTGCACAGTCATATCCAAGGCGCTGGTCGGTTCATCCAGAACCAGCAACTTTGGCCTGAGGACCATGGCTCGTGCAATGGCAATACGTTGACGCTGCCCGCCCGAGAATTCGTGCGGATAGCGGTCCATCGCAGCCGGGTCCAAGCCCACTTCGGTCATCACTTCGGTCACCAGCTCCCGTGGCGAGCGGTGCGGGTCGACCTTGTGGATCGCCAGCCCCTCGGCAATGATCTGCTGGCAAGTCATCCGGGGACTGAGGCTTCCGAATGGGTCCTGAAACACAATCTGCATATCCTTGCGCAAGCGCCGCAACTCTCGCGTCGACCAGCGGCGTACATCCTGATCGCGGAAGGTTATCGCCCCTTCGGACGCAATCAACCGCATGATCGCTAGCGCCAGCGTTGTCTTACCCGAGCCGCTTTCGCCCACAATCCCTAAGGTTTCACCGGCGCGTACGCTGAGCGTTGCATCGTTCACCGCCTTCACATGGCCAACTGTGCGTTTCAGGAACCCGCGCTGGATCGGGAACCAGACCTTAAGGTGATCGGTGCGCGCTACTTCTTCGGCGTCGGGTGCCACAGGATCGGGGTGACCAGATGGTTCGGCCGCCAGCAGCTTGCGGGTGTAGGGGTGTTGGGGGTTGTTAAAGATCTCCTGGGTCGCGCCAGTTTCGACAACCTCGCCATCCTTCATCACACAGACCCGGTCGGCGATACGGCGCACGATCCCAAGGTCGTGGGTGATGAAAAGCATCCCCATATTCTCAGATTTCTGAAGCTCGGCCAGCAATTCGAGGATCTGCGCCTGAATGGTCACATCCAGGGCCGTTGTCGGCTCATCCGCGATCAGGATATCAGGCTTGTTGGCAAGTGCCAGGGCGATCATGACGCGCTGGCGTTGGCCACCTGACAATTGATGCGGATAGCTGTCCAGGCGCTCCTCGGGATCGCGGATGCCAACCTTGGTCAGCAGTTCGACGATCCGGGCCCGTGCAGCATCACCTGTCAGACCCTGGTGCAGGGCCAGTGACTCGGCCATTTGTTTCTGGATCGTGTGCAGCGGGTTGAGCGAGGTCATCGGCTCCTGAAAAATGAAGCTGATATCGTTACCGCGCACATCCATCAGGTGCTGGTCAGACGCGCCGATCATCTCCTGCCCTTCATAGGTGACCGAACCTTCGACAATCGCATTGTCACCCAGCAAAGACACTGTCGACAGCGCAGTGACTGATTTGCCGGATCCGGATTCACCCACCAGCGCAACCGTTTCACCCCGATCAACAGTAAAGGACACGCCCTTGACTGCTGCGCTCACCTGCCCGTCCTGACGGAACGAGACCTTGAGGTTGTTCACATCCAGCAGGCTCATGAAAAGGTCTTTCTGGGATCAAATGCATCGCGCACGCCTTCGAAGATGAAGACCAGTAGCGACAGCATGATGGCAAAGGTGAAAAAGGCGGTGAAGGCCAACCAGGGTGCCTGGAGGTTCTGCTTGGCCTGCAGGGTCAACTCACCCAAAGATGGGGCCGAAGATGGCAGGCCGAAGCCCAGAAAATCCAGCGAGGCCAGGCCGCCGATGGTACCCGTAACGATGAAGGGCATGAAGGTCAGCGTAGCGACCATCGCGTTGGGCAGCATGTGGCGGAACATGATTGTCATATTGCCCACACCCAGTGCCCGCGCAGCGCGCACATATTCCAGATTTCTCGCCCGCAGGAACTCGGCGCGCACAACGCCCACAAGCCCGGTCCAGCTGAACAAGATCATCAGCGCCACAAGCAGCCAGAAGCTTCGACCCAGAATGGCAAACATGATGATGATGACGTAAAGCGAAGGCGTCGCTGACCAGATCTCGATGATCCGTTGGAAGATCAGGTCCAGCCAGCCGCCAAAAAAGCCCTGAATGGCCCCGGCGAATATCCCAACCAGACTGGCCACACCCGTGACCATAAGCGTGAACAAAATCGACAGTCGGAAGCCATAAATTACACGGGCCAACACGTCGCGCTTGGTGTCATCCGTGCCCAGCAGGTTTTGCCCGTTGGGTGGCAGCGGCGCTGCACCGGGGCGATCAACGCTGGTGTTGAAGGAATACGGGATCAACGGCCAGACGGCCCAGCCACGCTCGTACCCTTCTGCCTGGAATGTACCGGCCTTGATTTCGTCGATAATCCCCTCGGGATCGTCAAAACAGTCTTCGATGCCACCGCTGTCGATCAAACACTGAACCTCGGGGTCGCGATAGATCGCCTCGGTCTGGAAATCACCGCCGAATTCGGTTTCCGCGTAGAAATTGAAGATCGGTGTGTAAAATTCACCCCGGTATTTTACGAGGATTGGTTTGTCATTGGCGATGAACTCGGCGAATAGCGATAGGCCGAAAAGGACGGAAAAGACCATCAGCGACCAGAATGCACGCCCATTACGGCGAAAATTGCGCCAGCGACGCTGGTTGAGAGGGGAAAGTGCCATTTACCCCTCCCGCTTTTCAAAATCGATGCGCGGGTCGACCAGCACATACATCAGGTCACTGATGATGCCGACAACCAACCCCATCAAGCCAAAGATGAACAAGGTTCCAAAGATCACCGGATAGTCGCGCGCCACTGCGGCCTCGAAACCCAGACGGCCCAGACCGTCGAGCGAGAAGATCGTCTCGATGATGATCGACCCCCCGAAGAACACACCGATGAAAACCGCAGGGAATCCGGCGATTACGATCAGCATCGCGTTGCGGAAAACATGGCCGTATAGAACCTGGCTTTCGCTCAGACCCTTGGCGCGGGCGGTCATGACATATTGTTTTTTGATCTCGTCCAGGAACGAGTTCTTGGTCAGCAGAGTCAGCGTCGCAAAGGCAGAAATCGTCAGCGCGATAATCGGCAGGGCAATGTGCCAGAAGTAGTCGACGATCTTGCCAAACAGGCTGAGGCTGTCCCAGTTATCCGAGGTCAGCCCCCGAAGCGGGAATATCTGCCAATAAGATCCCCCGGCAAACAGAACCAACAGCAGGATCGCAAACAGGAACCCAGGAATGGCATAGGCTACGATGATCGCGCCGCTGGTCCAGGTGTCGAATTGTGACCCGTCCTTAATCGCCTTGCGAATGCCCAGCGGGATCGACACCAGATACGCGATCAGCGTGGACCACAGACCCAGCGAGATTGACACCGGCATCTTCTCTAACACCAGATCGGTTACGCTGATCGACCGAAAATAGCTCTCACCAAAGTCCAGCGTCAGGTAATTGCCCATCATGTTGAGGAACCGCTCAACCGGAGGTTTGTCGAACCCGAATTCCTTTTCCAGCTCTTCGATAAACTCGGGCGGAAGGCCACGCGCACCAATGTAGCGGTCATTCGTGCCGCCGGTCTGTTGCTCGATGTCACTGCCGCCGCCGGCGATCCCTTCGAACACATCACCGCCACCTTCCAACTGGGCGATGATCTGTTCAATCGGACCGCCAGGAACGAACTGAACCAGCGTGAAGTTGACGATCATGATCCCAAGCAGGGTTGGGATGACCAGCAACAGTCGTCTAAGAATATATGCTCCCATGGGGGCGGATTACCTCAAGGCGCCGGAGGATTTCAACTCGGCTTCTTTCTCTTCGTTGATCCACCAGAGGTCTTCAACACCCAATGCGTAAGGCGGCAGATTTTCCGGGTATTCGTACATGTCCCAGTAGGCAACCCAGTGCTTGCCCAGATACCACGTGGGAACCATGATCCGCTTGGCGCGCAGGACGCGGTCCAATGCGCGGACATTTGCAAACAGCTCTTCGCTGTCTTCGGCAGAGGCAATGTTATCGATCAGCGGTTCGATATCCGGGCCATGCACACCCGACGGGTTGAAGACCGAGTAAGAGGCCGCTTCGGTTCCGAACTGCTGATACAACCCTGTCGACGGCTGCAACGACCTCGGGTACCCGCCAACAATCATGTCGAAATCACGGTCCCGGCGGCGCAAGGTGAACTGGGCGTTGTCCACGCGGTTGTAGCTCGCATCAATCCCCATTGCCCGCAAATTGGCGACGAAGGGTTGAATAAGCCTGTCCAGCGTTGGCTGGTCGGACAGAAATGCAACAGACAGCACTTCGCCCTTGTCGTTGCGACGAATGCCGTCATCCCCAACAAGCCAACCAGCTTCGTCCAGCAGTTTCATCGCCTTGCGCAAGTTGCCACGGTCATTTTGACGGGCGGCCCGGGATTCATGCGCCGAGACCGGTTCCTCGGTCAGGATGGCAGGGTCCAGCGCGTCGCCCAATTCTTGCAACACCTCAAGCTCGCGCCCTTCGGGCAGACCGGTCGCCTCAAGATGCGTTCCTTCCCAGAACGAACTACGCTGCTGGAATAATCCATATTGCAGGCTCTCATTCGTCCATTCGAAATTATACGCCAGCTGGATAGCTTCGCGAACGCGGGGGTCCTGAAACTTTGGCCGGTCAAGGTTCATGATGAAGCCCGACGCTGACGGCACATTTCCGTCTGCCAGTTCAGCCCGCACGACAGAACCATTCGCAATTGCCGGGAAATCATAGGCCGTTGCCCAGCTTTTCGAGTTGTTTTCCTGCCGAAGGGTAAATGTGCCCGCCTTGAACCCCTCCATCGCAGCAATGGAATCGGCGAAATACTCAACGCGGATGGTGTCAAAGTTGTTGCGGCCCACATTGACGTTAACGTCGTTGCCCCAATAATCGGGGTTGCGCTTGTAGACGATGCGCCGGTTGATGTCATAATCATCCAGAACATATGGCCCCGAACCGATACCCGGATCCAGCCGCGACTTGTCCAATCGGCGGTTTTCAGGGTCTTCCTCGAACCATTTCTTAGAGAAAATCGACGTGGCCCCAACTTGAGAAATCCGGCCCCGGCGGGGGAAATCTGGCGAAAAGTAGAACTTTACACGATGGGTATCCAGCGCCTCGGCCTTGGGGATCCGTTGGCGAATTGCGTCGGCATAAGATTTCAGCCCTTGGTCCAGCAGCAGATTATGGGAAAACACCACATCCTCAGCTGTCACCGGTGTGCCGTCGGAAAACCGCGCCTCGGGGCGAATGTTGAAGATCACCCAATCATAGCTTTCGGGATACTCCAGGCTTTCGGCTAGCAGGCCGTAATAGGCCGCAGGTTCATCATAGGACGGAACCAGCAGACTTTCGTAGTGATCTGCCGACCTCGCACCAGCCCGGCCCTGCCTGGTATAGGGATTAAAGCTGTCGAACGTGCCTTGCGCCGCATAGGAGAGTTCTCCACCACGTGGCGCATCCGGGTTCACATAGTCGAAATGCGCAAAACCGTCCGGATACTTCAAATCACCGAATTCCGAGAACCCGTGTGATTTGATGATCTTTTCCTCAGCAAAAAGCTGAGTTGCAGCGGCTGCACAGAGCAATGCCCCCAAAGCTAGAATGTGAACTAAGCGTCCGAAATCCCTTGTTCGCGCTAAAGCGGTAACTCGATTGGATTTCATGTGGTTCATCCCCTGCTCGTTGACGTCTTTAATATTGTTTGCGCCAGCTAAAAGACCAGCACTGCCAGTTTCAAGTTTAGAGTGCGTGAACACTTTGTGAAGATTTACTTAGACAAAAAATAAAGCCGCTGCACGGGGCAGCGGCTTTTGAATGCGTCAAAACTGAGCGAAAGATCAGTTGATGGTCTGCAGATAGGCAATCAGGTCGGCCCGTTCCTGCGGTTTTTTCAGACCCGCAAAGCTCATGGATGTACCTGAGATATAGGCACTGGGGCGGGTCAGGAACGCATCCAGCGCTTCGGGTGTCCAATTGCCGCCATGGGCTTGCATCGAAGCTGAGTAGCCAGTGAAACCTTTGGCTGAAGCAACCGGGCGATCCACGATTGCAAACAGGTAGGGGCCAGTGCCGTTGGCGCCGTCTTCCAGCTTGTGGCAGGCAGTACACTTGCGGAAAACCCGCGCGCCCTTGTCGGGGTCTGCGGCGGCCAGCATGTCTTCGAACACCACTTCTTCGCCGTCAGCGCTTTCACCGGAGCTTTCGGTTTCGATAATATACGAGGCCGTCTCACCATGCCCATCCGCATGGTAAAGCACTTCGGCACCCCATTTGGCCAAAAGCAGCACCAGGAAGGTGCCAAACAGGCCTGCTGCGGCCTTGGTAACTGTCATCGTGTCGAACATTGATCGCGAGTCCATTTCAGCTGTCTGCGGGGTGTCTAAGGCTTCCCCTTACAAGAGGCAAGGTATAGACACCGCGACTAAACGCCCAATTATCGAACTTGTTGCACGGAATCGACCAAATGACCAAACGTATTGCATTTCAGGGAGAACCCGGCGCCTACAGCCACGAGGCCTGCCGTAATGCCCGCCCCGATATGGAGGCCCTGCCCTGCCGGACTTTCGAAGATGTGATCGAATCGGTGCGCGCAGGTGAGGCTGAATTGGCAATGCTGCCGGTCGAAAACACCACGTATGGCCGGGTCGCCGATATCCACCGTTTGCTTCCCCACAGCGGGTTGCACATCATCGAAGAAGCGTTCGTGCGCGTTCACATCAACCTTCTTGCCGTTCCCGGGGCCAAAATCGAGGATGTCACCGAGGCACACTCGCACCTGGTTCTGCTACCGCAATGCGCCGGGTTTTTGAAAGAACACAACATCAAGGGACGTGTCAGCCCCGACAACGCGCGTGCGGCCCGCGAGGTCTCGGAACAAGGCGAGGTGCATTCAGCAGCATTGGCCAGCGAGTTGGCCGGCGAAATCTACGGCTTGAACGTTCTTGCCCGGCACATTGAAGACCGCGACAACAACACCACGCGCTTTCTGGTGATGTCACAACAGGCCGACATGTCACGCCGCGGAGAACATGGCATGATCACCAGTTTTGTTTTTCAGGTGCGCAACATTCCGGCTGCGCTTTACAAGGCGATGGGTGGGTTTGCGACCAACGGCATCAACATGACCAAGTTGGAAAGCTACATGGTCGATGGGTCGTTCACTGCGACCCAGTTTTATGCCGATATCGTGGGCCACCCGGACGACCGGAACGTACAGCTGGCAATGGAAGAACTGGAACACTTCACCACGAATGTCGAGATTTTGGGCGTCTACCCAGCGGCTCAACCGCGCGGTTGAAGCGACCTCGGCTCAAATCACGGAAAAGCTTTTGCACTGGGCACCCTCGTGCTCCCGATAATCCACAAAGCCCATCGCCGAATAATAGGCCAATCCTTCGGCGTTTGTGGCCGAAATGGTCGCATCAATGGCCGGTAGGCCACTTTCCCGTGCCGCCAAGAGTGTTGCATGAAACAGGGCGCGACCGACACCGCGCCGGGCGGCCGACGGGCGAATATGCGTTCCAATGACGCCCCACCCGA
This sequence comes from Ruegeria sp. CDSB086, assembly GCF_059611065.1. Taxonomy (NCBI): domain Bacteria; kingdom Pseudomonadati; phylum Pseudomonadota; class Alphaproteobacteria; order Rhodobacterales; family Roseobacteraceae; genus Ruegeria; species Ruegeria sp. CDSB086. The sequence goes on from NZ_JBXWOV010000009.1 coordinate 44,856, forward strand.
CCGGAGCACCATATGGGTTGTTTTCAACCGCCCATTTCAGTGATTGAAACCCCAGGACCTCTTCTCCCTGAACAGCGACGGAACATCTGATCCGGTCGGGGTCGGCCACGTAATGCTCGCGGGCAAAATCAACGTCGCAGCGCTTGTTACGCTTTCCGGCCGCTGCGATGTCCCGCAGCACCTCTGAGATACCTTGGGCATCCGTCAAAACCGCCTCACGAACAATAAAACTATCCATCTCGTTCTCACCAAAGCTTTGGATAATCAGCCGCCATGAATGTGACGTTGTTCCATTTCCCGAGCGAACTCGGTCAGGCGCAACTGAAACTGTCGGCGAAACCGGGATTGCCCAAGCCGGAGCGATTGTAACAGCAGCCGCGCAGGCAGGGATTTGGCCGACAGGGACATATCAACGCTTAGACGCGTGCGGCGCTGCGACAGGGCCAAAAGCTCCACCGTCGTGACCCCGTTCATCCCCTTGCTTGCCGCTTCGAACCGCATCAGCAAAGGCGGGTCGCATTCGGCCATCTGCACGGAAATCTGACGTGGCTTTCCGCGTAACCTGAATTCTGTCTCCCAACTGGTGCCCGGAACAACGCCCAATTCGCCCGAAATCCGCCGGACGTCGATCCCGCGCCGCATCGCGATCCGTTCGAATCGGTCAAAGTCGGCCACCATTTCGAACACCGAGTTGATGGGAGCTTCGATATCTTCGCGCACTGTAAACTGCATTGTGGTTCGGGGTTCTCTCGCTTTTCAGAACAGTATTTTGTCAGTCCAATGTATCCGCAAGCCAGTTTTGCAAAAGAAAATGCGCAATCGCTCCCTTGCGGGCTGGCAGCAAAACGGGGTGTTCGCCGGCAAAGGCCTGCATCATCTCGGATTTGGTAACCCACATCGCATCTTCGATTTCGACCGGGTCGATGGTGATGCCGCGCGACAACGCCTCACCCGCGCAGCCGAACATCAACGAGGCCGGAAACGGCCAGGGTTGGCTGGACAGGTAACGGACCTCACCTACGGGCACCCCGGCCTCTTCCATCACTTCCCGCCGGACCGCTGCCTCAAGCGTTTCACCCGGTTCAACAAACCCTGCCAACAGCGAATACATCCCTTCTGGCCAGCCGGGTGAACGTCCCATCAACACTGAATCACCTTGCGTAATCAACATGATGACGACCGGATCAGTACGCGGAAAGTGCTGCCCACCGCAGGACGGGCAACTGCGCTGCCACCCCGCCTGCGCAAGTTCGCTGGCTGCGCCACACCGGGCGCAAAATCGATGCGTTTCGTGCCATGCGGTCACCGCCTTGGCCGAAGCCGCCAGTTCGGCGTCACGCGTCGACAAACGGGTCATGATCCGGCGCAGTTCGGCAAAGACATGGCCGTGGGGCAAGTCCGGGTGCTGTTGCTCTGACTTGTCGATAAAGCCTCCGACACCGGACACGTCCAACCCATCAGCCGTCCAGTCCGAAATATCAAAGGCAAACACCGGCGCATCGTCCGACAGCCCCAAGAACACAGGCTGCTCGACAGAACCGCCCGGCCCGTTTTCGACCAGCTTATGCGACATCGCGATCAGCCCCAATCGATCCAGCGCCTCACCCTGAACTAAAACTTTACCGCGCCACAACAGCAGGCATTTTGCATCGGGATGCGATCGCGCCCGCGCGACCGCATCAGCATCCCCACGAATATGCGCCGCACGATCCAGCCCCGAGCTACCAAACGTCACATATTCCGCATTTTTCATAAGTTATCCTTAGGCTTGTCCGCACAGGGCTGCCATGTCGACCAATCAGTTGCAACGGTATTTCACCCCTAAAACCACAGGTCGCCATCGAATGAACACAGCTAAGCCTTGCAATTCACTGTGATTAATCTTTTTGTTGAAAATGACTAAGACAAAACTGCCAAAAGTAGAAATTTGAAACCTTCCCCTTCTCTGCCTTCGCAGACCGTGCAGATCCGAATACTGGCCACCACGGATCTTCATATGAACTTGAGGAGTTTTGATTACTATTCTGACACCCCTGAACCCACAATTGGCCTGACCCGAACCGCCAGCCTGATCCGTGAAGCCCGAACTGAGGCGCAGGGGGAAGACTCGGTCGTGTTACTTTTTGACAATGGCGATTCGCTGCAGGGAACTCCGGTTGGGGATCTGGCCGCCGAGCAAGCTGACAAGCCGCATGCGCTGATGCAGGCCTTTGGCGCGTTAGAGTATGATGCGATCGGGTTAGGCAATCATGATTTCGGGTTCGGTCAAGATATACTGGACCGCATCCTTTCGCAGGCCCCCTGTCCAGTGGTTTGCAGCAATGTTCATCGCCCGGGCGCCAACGAGGTCTGGCAGGATCAGGTAGTTCTAACCCGCCGGGTTGAGGTCGCGGGGCACCAAGCCTCACTAACCGTCGGCGTCTTCTCGGTCGTTCCGCCACAGACCCGGAATTGGGAATCTCATCGGCTGGGTGATGACGTCCGGATAGACGACATCCTGACCTGCGCGCGCACTAAAGTGTCTGAGCTTCGATCCCACGGCTGCGACGTAATCATCGCGCTTGCCCATACGGGGCTGGGCTCCGCTGACCCCGCGCCCAATCTTGAAAACGCGATTATCCCCCTTGCCGCGATTGAGGGTATAGACGCCATCATCGCCGGGCACACACATCTTACCCTGCCGGGGAAATCGCACGCTGGGCTGGAACACGTCGATGCCACTGGCGGTATGGTGCATGGCACACCTGTTGTCATGCCGGGATCTGCCGGATCTCATCTTGGCGTGATTGATCTAACGCTGACTGCCACGACAGAAAAGGGTTGGTCGGTTGCGGCGCATCGCGTTGAACTGCGCCCAGTATCAGGTGCTGACCCGGCACCCGAGGACCCGTCATTGGTGGCGCTATTTTCGGATGTGCATTCCGCAACACGAAAACAGGCCGAGGAACCAATTGGGCATACGGATCAGCACCTGCACAGCTATTTCAGCTTTTGCGCCAAGGATCGCGGGCTTGCGATAGTGGCCGCGGCGCAGGCTTCGGCTGTGCGCCAGAACCTGAAGGGTACAGCCCGTGAAACGACACCTTTACTGTCCGCCGTGGCACCTTCGAAATTCGGTGGTCGTGCCGGGCCTCGTTTTTACTCGGACATTCCTGCGGGCGTGATGCGCATGCGACACGTGGCTGATCTGAACATCTTTCCAAACGAACTTCGTGCGGTCGCGGTGGCAGGAAAGCACGTCAGAGATTGGCTTGAAATGTCTGCGGGCGTTTTCAATCAGGTGAAACCCGGCGCGCAAACTGAATTGGTCAATCCTGATCGAGCCGGACACAATTTCGATGTTTTGTTCGGGCTAAGCTACGTGATCGATCTGAGCGTACCGCCCCGGTTCGATGCGGAAGGGCGACTGGTAAATCCGGCATACCGGCGCATCTCAGATCTTCGTTTCCAAGGCCACGCGGTGACGGCCGAACAACGCTTTGTCGTTGCACTGAACAATTACCGCGCCAGCGGCGGTGGGCATTTTCCGTTCATACGGGACGCCGAAATCATCAACGTTCCGGCTTTGCCGATCCAACACGCGCTGAAGGATTACCTGACCGGTGCATTGCCCACGGAATCGCTGGAACAGGGCCTCTGCCCATTCCGTTTTGCGCCCATGCCGGGGTCCTCTGTCCTGTTGAAGACCGGTCAACAGGCACAACGTCACCTCGCGGACATCACAGAGTTCAGCCCAACGCTGGCTGGCACGAATGCCGAAGGGTTCTTGCGCATTCAACTCTCACTGTGACGGGTTGTCATTTCTGCGTGTCTTCCCTATATCGAATTTCGAGAGGTTGGCGCGGGCGAGCGCCTCGCCAACCTGGTCAGGTCCGGAAGGAAGCAGCCACAACGAGCCCCGCTTGGGTCGATGTCCAACCTCTCACTTACTTGAACCGTTAGCCGCAGGAGGGCTTTTATGATTGTAGCAAAAACCCTTTGGGCAGAGCGTTTCTGAGGCCGACTCTCACACCTGCCTGAACACGTTACCGCTGGATGCGCGACCGCCATCCAGACGGCTTGCTGTACCTGAACACAGGCAGAACAATGTCTTTTACACTTTCGGACCTGGGATGGTCCTCACACTTTGCCGCACAACATGCGGCCAATCCTACATGCGCTCCCTTTCGCATCACAGCCGTTCACCGTGATCGCCTGATCGGCGCAAGCATCAACGGTGAAACACCTCTGCTCACCCTGATCCAACCGACGGGCGACTTTGCCGTCGGAGATTGGGTATTGGCGGATGATCAAAACCGGGTTCAACACCTGCTGGAACGCCGCAGCCTGTTGAAACGCCGCGCTGCCGGAACCGCGGCCGAGGTCCAGTTGATCGCCGCCAATGTGGATGTGCTGTTCATCGTCAGTTCCTGCAATGCCGACTTCAATCTGGCCCGGCTGGAACGGTATTTGGCTTTGGCACATCAGGCCGGGTGCTATCCGGTCGTCATACTAACCAAGGCCGATACCTGTACCGATCCTAGTAATTTCTCCAAAGCAGCCGAGTCGCTGGCTCCGTTTTTGACCGTACTGGCAATCAATGCTTTGGATACCCTGGACGTGCAGCAAGTACTGTCCTGGTGCCCTCCTGGACAGACCGCTGCATTGGTTGGCTCATCCGGTGTCGGCAAGACAACATTGGTCAACGCCATGACTGGTCTGGATGAGGCAACGTCCGGTATTCGCGAGAACGACGCGCGCGGGCGGCACACGACAACTGCCCGCGCGTTGCATCCGATGCGGAACGGAGGCTGGCTGGTCGATACACCCGGCATGCGGGCTTTGCGGTTGCTGGATGCACAAGATGGCGTCGATGAGGTCTTTTCCGACATTCTGGAATTGGCCCAAACCTGCCGCTTTTCCGATTGTCAGCATCAGGCCGAGCCGGGATGCGCTGTGCAGGATGCGATTTCCATCGGATCCCTTGACACAGAGCGGCTAGAGCGTTGGCGAAAACTGCGGCGCGAAGATGAAAGGAACTCGGAAACCGTGGCGCAGTCTCGCGCGCGCGACAAGGCCTTTGGTAAAATGGTACGATCGGTGAAGCAGGACAAGAAATCCCGCAAAAAGCTGTAAGTACCGGCTCAGGCGATCAACCGGGGCCATATGGCCGCATTTCGGCGCGCAAATGCGCCGATGTGGCCAACCTCGGCCAATCCAAAGTCCTTCGGCGACAACTGATGCCGGCGGGCTTTGGGACCGTAAAGATCGGCCAAGCGCCAAACCGCGTTCGGCGGCACCACCTGATCATCGTCCATTGTGAACAGATCAACGGGTGTTTCCGACGCAGCCCAACGGGCGTCTGGAAGGCTTTTGCCGATATCCGGCACGTAGCTCAGCGCAGCGGTGCACCATTTGCGCCACTGCCAGTAGACACGTGCCGGAAGGTCCGAGCCGAACCCAAGTGCCTTGCCCGGCAGGTATCCCAATGCCTTAACCAGCAATGGCGGGTGGGCATACCAGAACATTGTCGCCAGTGCGCGATACGGCCAGGGGTGGTCGGATAACGTCACCAAACCTGAACAGACACAGATCATCCGGTCGATCTGCTCAATATCGGGCTGAATTGGCCCCAGCATTCCACCCACCGAATGGCCAATGCTCCACTGCTGGGCGGCGGGAAATCTGCGTCGCATTTCAGCGCGAGCAGCGGGCATGTCGATCAACGCCCAGTCAGCCATCGTGGCCTGCGAATCGCGCAGGCGCCCGTGTAGAGAGTGGCCAAAATCGCGATAGTCATAGGTCAGACAGGCCATACCCTGTTCTTCCACCAACCACCGCGCAAAATGCTGGTAATAGTCGCGCGGTACGCCTGTGGCTGCATGGACTACAACCGCCACATCAGGTGCCGAGGCAGGCATATACAGCCGTGCCGACAGTTCGGCCTCTCCGGCAGAAAACGTGAAGTCTTCGGTCAAAACGACCGGAGTGTTGTCCAACATGGTGCCCTCGCAAGCATCTGAACTATTCGGTTCACATATGGCATATCGGCGCTTTTGCGCGACTAGAGTCAACAGATTTTCAAAGTGACCAAGCGTCCACTTGAACGATGGAAAACAGCCCGCTTGACTCAAGCCACCTACAACCGCTAGCGATGAGGTGATGGTTCTCGTCCTTATATTGGGGCGGGATGAAAAGGGAACTCGGTGCGGTCCAGCCCGGCAAAGCCGGAACGGACCAAGGCCGCGACTGCCCCCGCAACTGTAAGCGGTAAGCAATGCCGAAATACCACTGGCCGAAAGGCTGGGAAGGTCGGCAAAGCAATGACCCGCAAGTCAGGAGACCTGCCATCAAAGTAAAAACCGAAACTCGGGCGGGGTGTCCGGGCAGGCCTTCAGTACGCTGAGTTCCCTGTTCCACGTCCCCCGCTCACCGCGCGGAGGGCGCATTATGATCTGGAAGACAACGACCCACGAATTCACCGCCACCCTGTGCCAGAAAACGGGGAAAACCTGCCCCGCATTGGCCCAAATGGCTCGGTCATTGGCCGAGGCGATGGCAACAGCACAACCAATGACGACCAGCGAATTTGAGGTGGACGGCTCCAGCGAACTGACCCATTGCGATGAGGGTTGCACCGCACGGTTTCGCGCCAGCCCGGCCCGGATCAGGGTCTATTGCGGGGCAAACACGGGCGACTCGGCCGACACGTTGGACGAATACGCCGATATGATGTTCAACCCTGACTTTTCCACTCTGCCTGCTGGTGTTTTGGCGGCCTTGCCTTGCGCCATGCTTCAGGCATCGTCCCTTGCACCGCGTCCATCGCATCAGGTTGTTCAACAAGCCACGGCCTGATCCTAGTTCACCGATCGCTCTGGGCCGGTTTCATGGCCCAAGCCATCTGCTCATCCGTTTCCACCGCACATGGTCGGGCCAAGCGCAGCCGGTTTAGCGCGTGGTTTGGATCTTCACCGCTTTCCACCATGAGCCTCAGCGCGACCATCCCCGACCGCCCACAACCGCCCCGGCAATGCACCAGCACGCGTCCACCGTCGGACAGAACCTGCCGGGCGGCTGCGCTGGCTTGGGGCCAAAGAGTTTCGATTGGCAGGGGCGGCGTGCCAAAATCCTCGACCGGAAGATGCACCCAGGTAGCGGACCTGCTTTGAACGTCTCGACCAAAACCGCCTGCGCCGATCTGCTGCATCTCGGCCTCGGTGGTCATTGAAATCACCAGATCGGGGTTCCAGTCCTGTATCACCCTCAAATCGTCCACATACCCACCGCCGCCGCCAGGCAAAGGGGACAGCGCCATGGTGCCTGAGCCAACAGGCAGCGCGTAGATTGCAAATTTTGCCAAAGCTTATGCTCCTACTGCCACCGGCCCACCAAATTTTGACAGCCGGTTTATCCCGCTTACAGACGCGGTCCAAACCGAAATTCCACAAAGCCTGCTGTGGACGCGGGCGGCCCGGGTCTCTACGCTGCATTTCTGACACGAATCTGACAGAGCAGACATGACCGAAACGCCCAGCCCCGCCTATCAGGTTCTTGCCCGCAAGTACCGCCCTGAAACCTTTGCAGATCTGGTTGGACAGGACGCAATGGTGCGCACGCTGAAAAACGCGTTCGAAGCGGATCGGATCGCGCAGGCCTTTATCATGACCGGTATTCGCGGCACCGGCAAAACCACCACCGCCCGGATTATCGCCAAAGGTATGAACTGCATCGGTCCCGATGGTGAAGGCAAACCAACGACCGAACCTTGTGGTCAGTGCGAGCATTGCGTTGCCATCATGGAAGGACGCCATGTCGACGTGATGGAGATGGACGCCGCCAGCCGGACCGGTGTGAACGACATTCGCGAGATTATCGACAGTGTCCGATATCGTGCCGCCAGTGCGCGTTATAAGATTTACATCATCGACGAAGTTCACATGCTGTCGACCAGCGCCTTCAATGCGCTGCTCAAAACGCTCGAGGAACCGCCCGAGCATGTGAAGTTCATCTTTGCGACGACCGAAATTCGCAAGGTGCCGGTGACCGTACTGTCCCGCTGTCAGCGGTTCGACCTGCGCCGGATCGAACCTGAGGACATGATCGGTCTGCTCAACAAAATCGCCGCAGCGGAAAACGCACAGATCGCAGAAGACGCGCTGGCTTTGATCACACGCGCGGCCGAAGGATCTGCGCGCGATGCGACCTCGCTGTTGGATCAGGCGATCTCACATGGTGCAGGGGAAACAAGCGCCGATCAGGTTCGGGCAATGTTGGGCCTTGCAGATCGCGGGCGCGTTCTGGATCTGATGGACATGATTCTGCGTGGCGATGCGGCTGGGGCATTGACTGAGTTGAGCGGCCAGTATGCCGAAGGGGCCGATCCGCTGGCTGTTCTGCGCGATCTGGCCGAGATCACCCATTGGGTTTCCGTGGTCAAAATCACGCCCGATGCCGCCGATGACCCCACCGTTTCACCGGATGAACGCGCACGGGGTCAACAGATGGCCGAGGCGCTGCAGATGCGGGTGTTGACACGCATGTGGCAGATGTTGCTGAAAGCGCTGGAGGAGGTCTCTGCAGCACCCAACGCGATGATGGCCGCCGAAATGGCAATCATTCGTCTGACCCATGTGGCCGATTTGCCAAGCCCCGAAGAGCTTATCAAACGACTACAGGATGCACCTCCCCCCCCACCAAGCGGGGGACCTGGCGGAGGTGTGGCTGTGCCAACTCATGCACCTGCACAGGCGACGTCCTCTGCGCATCTCTCGGCGCAACGCGGGCCTGCAGGGGCGCCCACTGCAGCGCTTGCCCAGGACGTCCAGACCGCGCTGGCACACTATCCAACCTTCGAATACGTGGTCGAACTGATCCGCACGAACCGGGATGTAAAACTGTTGGTTGAGGTCGAAAACGGCGTGCGTCTCGTCTCGTATTCCCCGGGACGAATCGAGTTCACGCCGACGGACAAAGCGCCGACCGATCTGGCGCAAAGGCTTGGTTCGGCCTTGCAACGCTGGACCGGAAACCGATGGGCCGTCTCAATTGTGGCCGACGGGGACGCAGCAACAATCGCCGAGGTACGAGACGCGGCTGATCTGGCGTTGAAAGCACAGGCCGAACAACACCCACTGGTTCAAGCCGTTCTGATGCAGTTTCCAAAAGCGCGCATCAAGCGGATCGAAACCCCGGAAGAACGCGCCGCCAAGGTCGAAACCGAAGCCCTGCCGGAGGTCGAAGACGAATGGGATCCGTTCGAGGAGGATTGATCCGAGCGACCAAAGCGGAAACACTCCCGCGCTGCCGGGCCCAACGGGAGGAAAGGTCTTGCCAAAGACCTTGACGACGGGCGGGAAAAGCTCTCCCCTTGTACCCTACCGGCAGCATCCGTATTTAGGCGGCAAACCGATTTGCAGGAGAAAAGAAATGCTCAAAGGACTCGGCGGTCTGGGCGATATGGCCAAGATGATGAAATCCGCACAGGATTTGCAGACCAAGATGACGGACATGCAGGAAGAGCTGAACAACCTGATGGTTGTAGGCGAATCCGGTGCAGGGCTAGTGAAGGCCACCGCCACAGCAAAAGGCGAGCTGAAGGGTCTGGACATCGATCCGTCGATTTTCAATGGCGACGATAAGGAAGTTGTCGAAGATCTGATTCTGGCCGCTATCAAGGACGCGCAAACCAAAGCGGCCGAGCGCTCTCAGGCAGAGATGGCAAGGCTGACCGAAAGCATGGGTCTGCCCGCAGACATCAAGCTGCCGTTCTGATAGACACTCCTGACGACCCAAAGGCCGGGCACAACTGCCCGGCCCTTTTGCAGGAGCGCACGCCGTGAGTTCGAACAGCGATATCGACAATCTGATCGACCTGATGGCCAAACTGCCGGGCCTCGGCCCCCGTTCGGCTCGCCGCGCGGTGCTGCACCTGATCCGAAAACGCACCCTGCTGCTGACGCCCCTGTCGGACGTAATGCAGCAGGTGGCCGCCACCGCCCGCGAATGCCTGAATTGCGGCAACGTGGGCACCACCGATATCTGCGACATCTGCGATAGCGAGGATCGCGCGACCGGAGAATTGTGCGTGGTCGAAGACGTCGCCGACCTCTGGGCGATGGAACGCGCTGCAGTTTTCAAGGGTCGCTATCACGTTCTGGGCGGCACGCTGTCCGCCTTGGACGGCGTCGGACCGGACGAGCTTCGCATCCCCCGTCTAAAGGATCGGGTGATGGCCGAAGGGATCACCGAAGTCATTCTGGCGCTGAACGCGACCGTCGACGGCCAGACCACAGCCCATTACATTGCCGATCAGTTGGAGGGACAGGTCCGTCTGACTTCACTGGCGCAGGGTGTGCCGATTGGGGGCGAGTTGGACTATCTGGATGATGGGACGATTACCGCTGCGCTGCGGGCAAGGAAAGAACTGTAGGTAACCAAGCTACGGTCAGAGCGCACAGAGGTTTAACCTGAGCAAAGCTACTTTTAGTGCAATTCCACCCGAGACAGATAGAAGTCTGCCCATTTGCGGTCTCTTCCGGACAAGTAACTAATACACCTTGAGCTGCTAATGCGTCGCAGCCTTTTGTTGCGCGACCCAATAATATACACGTATTCAAAGCTGTTTAGGATGTTTCGAAAAGCCTGTTCGTCATGAGACGGCTTGTCTATCCTCCATCCTTCAAAACAAGCCAGATCAACGCGCTGCCAGAAGCTTTCGGGCAATTCACTCATCAATGCCTCGTCCAGCCCCTGTGTGTCGGATTTCCAAATCAGGCGTCGGTCACTGGCCTCGTCCCCCATGCATTTATCTAACAGCCCCTCAGTTATTCTTCTGATTTTGGCGACGATGACCTGATGCTCACGGCCGGCCACGGCGTTTCGATTGAAGGAAAAATTCCCACCATTTACGCTGTCTTTGTAAAATGCCAGTTCACCGTCTGATTGCCCTAAGCCAAAGTCGAAAACCGACACCATGGGCATCGCTTTGAGGTTGCGCTTCAGATGCTCCGTATTATCCGGGCTAGGTTCAAAACATGATGCTGATATTACCTGAGGGTAGTTGATCAAGACCTGCCGGGAAAAAAGACCGACATTCGCACCGATATCGATTAGGTGATAGGGTCCAGTTGGACAGGCTTGCCCGATAAACCTGGTTTCGTTGAAGCTCCATTCTTCATGCTGGGCGACATGTGGAAATATCGAGCCATCGGTAAGAAGGGAAATCTCATTGCCTCCTTCGAACTCACCGCGCAGGGGGCTGTTTTCTGACAATAAAAATTGAATTGAAGCGCATCTCTTGCGCAACAGTTTGGTCATTTCACGATTCATGAAATCGGTCTCCCGCCAGACACAACTACAGCTTAGGTCGCCAAATTAAGCAAAAAACCTGCACCAACAAGTGCACACCGCTTGTCACACAAAACCTCTTGGTGTGATAAGATCTAGTAGGTATCTCAGACCTAATAACCTTCCTCACCGGGAATTGCCCTGTTTTGTCCGGAGCTTTCAATGACCCGTATTCTCGCCCTTGTCTTCGCCGCATTCACCGCATCATCCGCCCTGTCACAACAACTCATCGACAAAGGCTTTGTCGAAGGTTGGAACATCATGATGGACCCCGCGCTTGGCAACGGGTGCTTGATCCAGACGATCTATCAGGATCTCTCAGTCGTGCGGCTGGGCTATGACGCGCTGGACAATCGCGGGTATTTCGCCGTCTACAACAAGGCGTGGGGCGACATCAAACAGGGCGAGAGTTATCCGATCCGGTTCGATCTGGACGGCAAAAGCTATGACGCCACTGCCATCGGCTTCAATCAGCGCGATGTGCCAGGCGCAACCGTGTTTTTCACCGACCGCAGCTTCGTGAATGCGATTGCGCAGAACAAGACTATGACGGTTTACAACCCTGCGGGTGAGACGGTGATGGCGATTGATCTAAAAGGCACGGCCAAAGCGCTGGAATATGCCCGGGACTGCCAGAACAATAAGCTCTAACGAATCGGATCAAACAGGGCGTCTTTGGCGGTACAATCTCGGATCACGTCTCGCCCACAAGGCACGGGTTCAAGGTCGCGCGACAGGCACAGGCGGACCTCTTCTATATAGCCCTGCTTGCAGGTCACAGTGATCATGTCGCGCTCAAGGCCGGGGTTGGCTTTCAGAAAGGCTTCTTCCACGACCGATGCAGGTAATTTGACCGAGGCATCCAGCTTGCGGAATACCCGAGGACGCTCAACCGCCTCATACGCCTGCCGGGACAGCGCATAATAGTCGGACGCGCTGAGACCCGAGCAGGTGCCGTGCTTTTTCCACTGATGCCACGCCAGACCGGAACTACCCTGAATATCGGTCATTTTGCGGGAATTAGCGCGCGATGGCGGCGCCTCGGGCGTGCGGCAGAAGGCGGGCCAACCCTGATGGTACTGAGGCCACAGACCATGCAGGATCCAGCCATGGTCATGCCGGGTGTCGCATTGATCCGATCCGCGCGCGTCGCCTTCGCGGGCGCACCAGTTGGGCGACCAGCTAAGCGACAAGACATAGTAGTCAAACTCGCCCGCTTTTTCGCCATCGCCCAGCGCCGCCATTGCACCAAAAACCCACGAAACCAGCCCCAAAACAACCCAGCGCATTCGCCTCTTCCCTTCTTGCCTTGGCGCGACTATATACGGACCAAGTTCCCCGACAACGGAAACCTGCCCCAAAAAAGGGGCCGCCGAATTCCGGCGACGGGAAAGATGTATTTATAGGAGACGGGCTGATGGCAAAACCGCTTATGGCCAAGGCAACAGCCGTATGGCTGGTGGACAACACCACGATCAGCTTCAAGCAGATCGCGGATTTCGTAGGCATGCACGAGCTTGAGGTGCAGGGCATCGCAGACGGCGATGTGGCCGCTGGCGTGAAAGGCTTTGACCCCATCGCCAACAACCAGCTGACCCAGGACGAGATCGACACCGCGCAGAACAACCCGCTGCACAAGCTGAAGCTCAAGTTCAACCCCGCTGCAAGCGGCGAGGAAAAGCGTCGCGGTCCGCGCTATACCCCGCTATCCAAGCGTCAGGACCGTCCGAACTCGATCCTGTGGCTGGTCAAATTCCACCCAGAACTCAGCGACGGTCAGATCGCCAAGCTGGTGGGCACCACCAAGCCAACCATCCAGTCGATCCGTGAACGGACCCATTGGAACATCTCCAATATGCAGCCGATCGACCCCGTTGCGCTAGGTCTGTGCAAACAGTCCGAGCTGGACGCGATCGTGCAGAAGGCCGCAGCAAAGAAAGCTGCCGAAGGTGGCGTCATGAGCGATGACGAGCGCCGCAAGCTGGTCTCGACCGAACAGTCGCTGGAAATGGACGCGGCGCCGAAGATCCCGACTGCCATCGAAGGTCTGGAAACATTCTCGCTGTCGGACGAGCCTGCGGAAGAGAAAGAAGAAGAACCAATCCTCGACGCGGACAGCTTCTTCAACCTGCCCAAAGGCGGTGCCGACGACGAAGACGAAGACGATCCGCGCCCCTAAAGCACAGACAGCCCCGGCCTGAACGGACCGGGGCTTTTTTACGAGAAAACCATGCTGAACGTTCTTTCCAAACTATTTGGACCGCATCGCGCCGTTTCGATCTATGCCTTCCTGAAGACCTGGGGTTTGCCCGTGGCAGGCGGTGTTGGTCTTGTTGCCGTCGCTGCTGGTTTGCTGATCTTCAACGACAGCGGCGAGCACGAGCATGAGGCATTCATGACCGTCAACGTCTTGTCAGCGACACCCATCAACGGGGACCTCAAGAACGGCGTCATTGCTTCGGTCCGACTGCCGGACGGGTCTGCGACCTCGGTCACTTCGACCGACGCTCCGGTCTCACAAACCGTTGGCACCACGGCATGCATCGAAAAGCGTGTGTACGTGGACAGTGGCGAGGCTCGGTATCGGTTCAAACTGCCGCGCCACTGCGAAGCAGGATAAGTAAAGCCGCCCGGTAAGAACACCGGGCGGCTTTGGTTTCAGATCATCTGGAACAGAATGCCAGCGGTGATGGCCCCAGTGATCCCCAGCCCCAGATAGGTCGCAAAGACCCGTGGTTTGACCAATGACCAGACCGCGGCCATTGCCGGGATCGAACTGACGGCACCCGCGACCATGAAGGACATCGCGGCCCCTGCGCTCATCCCTTGTTCCATCAGGCCAGCCAGCAGCGGCGGCGCGACGTAGGAGTTCAAGTAAGCGGGCATCCCGACCAACGCGGCAATGACAATGGGTACAACACCGTCACCGCCGACAACGCGCGCGATCAGATCGGCCGGCACATAGCTGACCAACAACGCCTCAAGCACATAGGCCAGAGCCAACCATTTAAGCAGGAACAAGCTGTTGTGAATGAACTCGGACCGGAAGCTCTGACGACGCTCGGGTACCTGCCAGAACTTCCAGACAGGTTTGTCCTCCTGTTTAGGTCCGCATCCGCAGCCAGCCGGTTTGTATTCGCGCAGAGGCTGGGCAAACGCGCCGCCTCGCATCAGGGCACGGACGGCAAAGCCTCCAAACAGACCCAATGCGACCGCTGCAATGGCCTTGCCGATTGCAAATGGCCAACCCAATGCGCCTGCCGTGATCAACAAGGTCGGTGGGTCAATCAGTGGCGAGCTGAGCCAGAACGCCATGACAGCCGACAATGGCGCACCAAGCGCCAGCAGACCAGCAATGAACGGAATGACTTCGCAAGAACAGAACGGTGCGAGGCCGCCGAAGACTGCGGCCAAAAAGATCATCCGCGTTTCGCGCCCCTCAAAGGCGCGCGCAACCATCACTTCGGCACCGGTCGCCTTGAGGTAAGACAGCAGCAAGACGGCGAACAGAATATACTGGCCGGTATGTGCAAGGGCTTTGCCCGCAAAGGTTACAACCTCTCCCCAATTGCCGGGGTCAAGGACGGCCACAAGCGCCAAAATGGCCACGATCACCGCCCATGGGGTTTTGATCAGATCAACGGCCACCTTTGCCGGTGCCTTTGGGTTTTGTGTCAGCTCAGCCATCGTTCGCAGCCTTTCCCACTTCGTCCGCGCAGCATTCGCTAAGAATGAACTGCGCGAGGTCTCTCAATTCTTCGTAATTTGCGCGGTTGATGGTGGCGCGCCCGATTTTCTCTTGCTCGACGACCCCGCCGGCCGCGAGGAACCGCAGGTGATGGGCCAATGTCGAAGGGGCAATGCCTGTGCGGTTCTGGATTTCCCCAACGGTCAACCCAGCCTCACCAGCCCGAACCAATGTCTTGAGAACCTTCAGTCGCGCTTCAGAGCCCATGGCCGAGAATCCTGCTGCAGCTGTTTCCCACATCTGATTTCTCCATTAAACTAGATTTCTAGTTATTTAGGTGAGTCGTTCTTTTTCGTCAAGCGCCTTGTTCACGAATTCTCGAGACGAGATTAAGTCCAGATTGCCCTCACCTTAAGTCCACCCTATAAGGCGCTATGGGAATATCGGTCGACACATTCTTTCTGGAATTGAACGGACAGGGCACGCTGCAGGCGCAGATCCAACAGATGATTGCCGAAGGCATCTTGTCTGGCCGGTTCCACGTTGGGGAAAAGCTGCCCTCGTCTCGCAAATTGGCGGCGCATCTGGGTGTTAGCCGGATCACGGTGACACTGGCGTATACGGAACTACTGGCCAATGACTACCTGACTGCCAAAGGCCGGTCGGGGTATTTCGTGTCGCAAAACGCGCCCGTGCCACCCAAGTATTCGCCCGTGCAAAAACGCGATGAAAATGTCGACTGGGACACGGCCCTCGCACGCAGGTTCTCGGACGGGGACGTGCTGCCCAAGCCCAGTAATTGGCGCGATTACAAATACCCTTTCATCTATGGTCAGGCAGATCGGAAATTGTTCGACCACGCCAATTGGCGTCTCTGCGCGGTCCGTGCACTGGGTCACAAGGATTTTGCCTCCCTGACCGGGGACTACATGGATCAGGATGATCCGCTGCTGATCGAATTCATCGCCCGTCACACGTTGCCGCGCCGTGGAATCGCCGCCCGCCCCGAAGAGATCCTGATCACTATGGGCGCGCAAAACGCCCTGTGGCTGGCCTCACGCATCCTGTTGAACCGCAACCGCACTGCCGTGATTGAAGACCCTTGCTATTATGCACTGCGGGATTTGCTAAATCACTCCGACTGCAAAGTTTCACCACTGGCCGTTGACCGCGATGGCCTGACCCCGGATGCGTTGCCGGATGAAACAGATGTAATTTTCACGACCCCCAGCCATCAAAGCCCGACGACCGCAACCATGCCCGTCGATCGCCGCCACGAGTTGCTGAAACGCGCCCGCGAACTGGACGCCATGGTGGTCGAGGACGATTACGAGTTTGAAATGGCCTTTCTGGGATCCCCGTCCCCGGCCCTCAAGTCAATGGATCGCGACGGACGGGTGATCTATGTAGGCAGCTTCTCGAAATCGCTGTTTCCCGGATTGCGCCTTGGCTACATTGTCGGGTCCGAGCCCTTTATCCGCGAGGCTCGCGCCTTGCGTTCTTTGGTGCTGCGCCACCCGCCGGGCCATATCCAGCGCACCGCGGCCTATTTCCTGTCCCTAGGCCATTATGATGCTCAGATTCGACGTATGTCGAAGACCCTTGCCCGGCGACGCGAAGCGTTGGACAGCGCGGTCGAACAGTACGGGCTTACCGTTGCCGGACGCGGAATCATGGGCGGGTCGTCGCTTTGGATGTCGGCCCCCGATCGTGTGGACACGACCAAACTTGCCAAAAAGCTGCAGAGCCAGGGCGTGCACATCGAACCAGGCGCCTCGTTCTTCAATGGGTTGCACCAACCGCGCAACTTCTATCGCCTTGGATACTCGTCCATTGGCCGAGACCGCATCGGGCCGGGCGTTAAACTGATCGCGGATGCCATCCGTTCCGCCTAGCACAACTCTGGACATATCCCGCCTAACGTTCTGGCCCTAACGCCGCTTCGCCCCTTGCGCCAAAACCGTATCAAAGGCGGGTGCTGTGCCCGAACCTTTCTTCAATTGTGCGGAGAACACTCAGATGAAAATGACCACTGAAGAGGCCTTTGTTAAGGTTCTGCAAATGCACGGTATCGAACATGCGTTCGGTATCATCGGTTCGGCCATGATGCCGATTTCGGATATCTTCCCGGCCGCAGGCATCAATTTCTGGGACTGCGCCCACGAAGGTTCGGGCGGCATGATGGCGGACGGCTACACCCGTGCCACCGGCAAGATGTCGATGATGATCGCGCAGAACGGCCCCGGCATCACCAACTTTGTGACTGCCGTTAAAACCGCATACTGGAACCACACCCCGGTTCTGCTGATCACTCCGCAGGCAGCCAACAAGACCATCGGCCAGGGTGGCTTCCAGGAAATGGAACAGATGCGCATGTTTGCGGACTGTGTTGCCTACCAGGAAGAACTGCGTGACCCCAGCCGTGTCGCCGAAGTTCTGAACCGCGTCATCCTGCAAGCCAAGCGTGCTTCAGCACCTGCTCAGATGAACATCCCGCGCGACATGTGGACTCAGGTCATCGACGTCGAACTACCCAAGATCGTCGAATTCGCAGCGACCGCTGGTGGCAACGAAGCACTGGACGAAGCCGCGGCCCTGTTGTCCGACGCCAAATTCCCGGTCATCCTGAACGGTGCTGGCGTTGTTCTGTCCGGCGCGATCCCTGCGTCCGCCGATCTGGCTGAACGTCTGACCGCACCGGTCTGCGTTGGCTATCAGCACAACGACGCCTTCCCCGGCTCGCACCCGCTGTTTGCCGGTCCGCTGGGCTATAACGGTTCAAAAGCCGGTATGGAACTGATCGCCAAAGCGGACGTTGTTCTGGCTCTGGGCACTCGTCTGAACCCGTTCTCGACCTTGCCTGGCTACGGCATCAACTACTGGCCGACCGATGCCAAGATCATTCAGGTTGACCTGAACCCTGATCGTATCGGCCTGACCAAAGACGTGACCGTTGGCATCGTCGGCGACGCCAAGAAAGTGGCCGAAGGTCTGCTGGAACGTCTGGGCGACAACGCCGGTGAAGCAGGTCGCGAAGACCGCAAGAACCTGATCGCCACCACCAAATCGGCTTGGGCGCAAGAACTGAGCTCCCTGACCCACGAGAACGACGATCCGGGCACCACCTGGAACGAGCGTGCACGTGCCGCCAAGCCCGACTGGATGAGCCCCCGCATGGCATGGCGCGCAATTCAAGCGGCGCTGCCGACCGAGGCAATCATCTCGTCCGATATCGGCAACAACTGCGCCATCGGTAACGCGTACCCGTCCTTCGAAGAAGGCCGCAAGTACCTGGCACCTGGCTTGTTTGGCCCCTGTGGTTACGGCCTGCCTGCCGTTGTTGGCGCGAAAATTGGTTGCCCGGACGTTCCGGTTGTCGGCTTCTCGGGTGACGGCGCATTTGGTATCGCTGTGAACGAATTGACCGCGATTGGCCGCGAAGAATGGCCCGCCGTGACCCAGATCGTTTTCCGCAACTACCAGTGGGGCGCTGAAAAGCGTAACTCGACCCTGTGGTTCGACGACAACTTTGTTGGCACCGAGCTGGACCAACAGGTCTCTTATGCCGGTATCGCAACCGCATGTGGTCTGAAAGGCGTCGTTGCACGCACTCAGGACGAGCTGACCGCGGCCCTGAACCAGGCGATCATCGACCAGAAAAATGGCATCACCACTCTGATCGAAGCCATGATCAACCAGGAACTGGGCGATCCTTTCCGTCGCGACGCCATGAAAAAGCCGGTCCGTGTTGCCGGTATCGACGCGGCTGACATGAATACGTCGGTCGGGGCATAATCGCGTGAAGCCATTGCGCACAATTCTCGGAGCTGCCAGCAGCTCCGACAAGATCATCGCCCTCGCTGAGGGCGATGATCCACGTGTTGTTGAAGGTGCTTTGAAGGCCCGCAAGGAAGGTGTCGCACGCATCATTCTGGTTGGCGACAAAGCCAAAGTAACTGCCCTGCTGGCCGAACAGGCTGGTCAGGATGTCGACGGCATCGAAATCCACGATCCATCGGACTCTCCCCTTGCCGAAGCGTTTGCAGCTGAGCTTTTCGAGCGGCGCAAGCACAAGGGCATGACGCCTGAAAAGGCCGCTGAAGAAATCAAACACCGCCTGAACTATGCCGCGATGCTGGTTCATACCGGTAATGCCGACGGAACCGTCGGCGGAGCTGTTGAGACCACGTCGGCCACAGTGCGCGCTGCTTTGCAGATCATCGGCAAAGCGCCCGACGCGGCCATGGTTTCCAGCTTTTTCCTGATGCTCTACTGCCGCGATCACCACACGGTCCGTGGAGCGCATATCTTTGCCGATTGCGGCCTGGTCGTTGATCCGAACGAACAGGAACTGGCCGAAATCGCCCGGGCATCTGCTGCGTCTTTCAAGGCACTGACGCATGAGACACCCCGCGTTGCGATGCTGTCCTTTTCCACCGGCGGCAGCGCCAATCATCCGAAGGTCACGAAGGTCAGTGAGGCCACGCAGCTTGCAAAATCGGCTGATCCCGATCTGTTGATCGACGGCGAGCTGCAGTTTGACGCTGCGTTCGTCCCCGAGGTGGCTGCAAAGAAAGCCAAGGATTCGCCCCTGCGCGGCGAGGCAAATGTCTTTGTGTTCCCGAACCTCGACGCAGGCAACCTTGGCTACAAGATCGCGCAGCGTATTGGGGGTGCCGAAGCAATCGGCCCGGTCCTTCAGGGGCTGGCGAAACCGGCCAACGACCTTTCACGCGGATGCTCCGCCGAGGACGTTCTGCACATGATCGCGGTTACGGCCGTGCAAGCAGAAACATCCAAAACCCGGACAGACGCCTCGTAAATCCGGCTAAAGCGAAATACTGTTCCGATTGATCTCTGCTCATGAGAATAATCGGATCAAAAGCCACAGGGACCAGAAATGAACCAGCCAATCATTAATACCTCTCCCAAGGTCTCTGACGAGGTCAGAAAAACAACGTGCTACATGTGCGCCTGTCGCTGCGGCATCAACGTACACATGAAGGACGGCAAGGTTGCCTATATCGAAGGCAACCGCGATCACCCGGTTAACAAGGGCGTCTTGTGCGCCAAGGGCTCGGCAGGGATCATGCAGGTCAATGCCCCTTCGCGTCTGCGCGCCCCACTGAAACGCGTCGGTCCACGTGGTTCGGGCAAGTTCGAAGAGATCAGTTGGGACGAGGCGCTGGACATCGCCGTTGGCTGGCTCAAGCCGATCCGCGAGGATAACCCCGAAAAACTGGCCTTCTTCACCGGTCGGGACCAAAGCCAAAGCTTTACCAGCTTTTGGGCGCAGAATTTCGGCACCTGTAACTATGCAGCACACGGTGGCTTCTGTTCCGTCAACATGGCTGCGGGCGGCATCTATACGATGGGCGGTGCGTTCTGGGAATTCGGCCAGCCTGACTGGGATCACACCAAGCTGTTCATGCTGTTCGGTGTTGCCGAAGATCACGACAGCAACCCAATCAAGATGGGCATCGGCAAGATCAAAGCCCGTGGCGCACGGGTGATCGGCGTCAACCCGATCCGCTCGGGCTACAACGCGGTGGCTGATGATTGGGTCGGGATCACTCCCGGCACGGATGGTTTGTTCATCCTGTCGATGATCCACGTGCTGATGAAGGCCGGCAAGATCGATCTGGACTATCTCAGCCGTTACACCAACGCGCCGGTTCTGGTCGACGCGTCCGAAGGCCCCACCAAGGGTCTGTTCCTGCGCGATGAGAATGGCAAGCCGCTGGTTGTTGATCGCAACACGGGCGAGCTGACGGCGTTTGACAAACCGGGTGTCCGCCCCGACCTGTCGGCGACCTTTGAGAAGGATGGCGTCACCCACCGGCCCGTGTTCCATCTGATGGCTGAACGCTACCTCAGCGACGAATACGCGCCCGAGAACATCGCCGAGCAGTGCGGCATCCCCGCCACCCGTATCCGCGCCATCGCGGGCGAGTTGGCCCGCGTTGCTTTTGACGAGGCGTTCGAGCTGGAGCGCGAATGGACCGATTTCCGCGGCGAAAAACACACCAAGATGATCGGCCGCCCGGTTGCCATGCATTCGATGCGCGGTGTCTCGGCCCATGCCAATGGCTTCCAGACCTGCCGCGCACTGCACGTGTTGCAGATCATCCTCGGCACAGTCGAAGTCCCCGGTGGCTTCCGCTTCAAGCCGCCCTATCCCAAACCGGTTGAGGCGCACCCGAGACCGCACTGCAAGGTGACCCCGAATACGCCGCTCGACGGCCCGCATCTAGGCTTCGTTCAAGGGCCAGAGGATCTGGCGCTGAAGGCAGACGGCAGCCCGGCGCGGATCGACAAGGCGTTCACATGGGACAACCCGATGTCCAGCCACGGGCTGATGCATATGGTGATCTCGAACGCACATGCGGGCGATCCCTACAAGATCGACACGCTGTTCATGTACATGGCCAACATGTCCTGGAACTCATCCATGAACACCAAAGGTGTCATGGAAATGCTGACGGACAAGGATGAGAACGGCGATTATGTAATCCCTCATATCATCTACTCCGACGCCTATTCGTCGGAAATGGTGGCCTATGCCGACTTGATCCTGCCGGATACCACCTATCTAGAACGCCACGACTGTATCTCGCTGCTCGATCGCCCGATCTGCGAAGCAGACGCGGCAGCCGACGCAATCCGCTGGCCTGTGATTGAACCCGACCGGGACGTCAAAGGCTTCCAGTCAGCGCTTGTCGAACTGGCCAACCGCTTGGGCCTGCCGGGCTTCACCAATGAAGACGGCAGCGCCAAATGGACAGATTACGCCGACTATATCGTCAATCACGAGCGCAAGCCCGGCATCGGCCCACTTGCCGGTTTCCGTGGTGAAAACGGCGACAAGGAAGGCCGGGGTGAGGTCAACCCCGATCAGTTGAACCGCTATATCGAAAACGGCGGCTTCTACGTGGCCCATATCCCCGAGGGCGCGGATTACTACAAACCATGGAACGCAGCCTATCAGGATTGGGCTGTCGGCATGGGCATCTATGACAGCCCGCAGCCATACCTGTTCCAGCTGTATTCCGAGCCGATGCGCAAATTCCAGCTTGCCGCCGAAGGCCATGGCGAACGTCAGCCCCCGGAACACCTGCGGGAACGCATCAAAGAGACATTGGACCCGATGCCCATCTGGTACGAGACCGACCAGACCGGCAACGAAGGCTTTACTGTCAACGCTCTGACCCAGCGCCCCATGGCAATGTATCACAGCTGGGGAACCCAGAACGCATGGCTGCGCCAGTTGCACGGCCGCAACCCACTTTATGTTCCGACTAAGCTGATGCGCGAGAATGGCCTGAGCGACGGTGATTGGGCCAAGGTGACCTCGCCGCATGGCGAGATCACGGTGCCGGTCATGGAAATGGCGGCCCTGAACGAAAACACCGTCTGGACCTGGAACGCCATTGGCAAACGCAAAGGCGCATGGGCGCTGCAAGACGACGCGCCCGAGGCCACCAAGGGCTTCCTGCTGAACCACCTGATCCACGAACTGCTGCCGCCCAAGGGCGATGGTCTGCGGTGGGCAAACTCTGACCCGATCACCGGCCAGGCAGCCTGGTTCGACCTGAAAGTGAAGATCGAAAAAGCTGACCCACCAACGGATGCGGAAAGCCAACCGGAATTCCCACCGATTGAATCTCCGGTCGGAACTGGACCGAAGGATTTGGCATGGAAGGTAGGCAAATGACCCGGTCCCTGCGTCATCTGGCCAAAAATATCGCGGGGTCTGGGGCAGCACCCCAGTCCGCCCTCACCACAAAAGCGGAGGCAAGGTAGTCATGACCCAGCTCCCCACATCCACCGACCGCAAGATGGGTCTGGTCATCGACCTGGACACCTGCGTTGGCTGCCACGCCTGCGTCATCTCATGCAAAGGCTGGAACACGGAAAACTACGGCGCGCCGCTATCCGATCAGGACGCTTATGGTGCCAACCCGTCCGGCACTTTCCTGAACCGGGTGCATTCCTATGAGGTGCAACCGGCGGAAGGTCACGCCCAGCTGATCCACTTCCCCAAATCCTGCTTGCACTGCGAGGACGCGCCTTGCGTCACCGTTTGCCCCACAGGGGCCAGCTACAAGCGGGTCGAGGACGGCATCGTTCTGGTCAATGAAAGCGACTGCATCGGCTGTGGCCTGTGCGCGTGGTCTTGCCCCTACGGCGCACGTGAACTGGATCAGGCCGAAGGGGTGATGAAGAAATGCACCCTCTGCGTTGACCGTATCTACAACGAAAACCTGCCGGAAGTAGACCGTGTTCCGTCTTGCGTACGCACCTGTCCCGCAGGCGCGCGCCACTTCGGTGATCTGGGCGATGCGGACAGCGATGTCAGCAAACTGGTCGCCGAACGCGGTGGCATGGATCTGATGCCGGAAATGGGCACCAAACCAGTCAACAAATACCTGCCGCCACGGCCCAAGGATAACGTCGAAGATCAGATCGACATCCTGGCCCCGTTGCTGGCCCCGGTCGCTGAAGAGCCCAAAGGGTTCCTTAGTTGGCTGGACAAGACCTTGGAGAAGCTCTGATGCATCCAGCACCTTCCGTCATCATTTTCACCACCCTGTCGGGTCTTGGCTTTGGACTGTTGTTCTTTTTGAGCCTCGGTCTGCCAGACGTCTCTGGCTGGGTCGCTTTTGTCTTTTTCGCCATCGCCTACGCCCTGTCCGTTGGCGGCCTGATGGCGTCCACCTTTCACCTTGGCCACCCCGAGCGGGCCTGGAAAGCGTTTACGCAATGGAAGACCAGCTGGCTCAGTCGCGAAGGCTGGTGCGCGGTCATCGCTCTGATCGTCATGGGGCTTTATGCGATTGGCGTGATCTTCCTGGGCCAACGCTGGAGCATTCTTGGCTGGATCGGTGCGCTGTTCTCGCTACTGACCGTCTTCACCACGTCGATGATCTACACGCAGCTCAAAACCATTCCCCGCTGGAATATGAACCTGACTCCGGCCATGTTCCTCAGCTTCAGCCTTGCAGGCGGTGCCCTGCTGGCCGGGCAGGTCCGGGTAGCGCTGCCGCTGCTGCTGATCGCGGCGCTGGTGCAGATATTGTATTGGAAAAAGGGCGACAAAGCGCTGGAGGAGTCCGGCACAAATCTGGGCACGGCTACCGGATTGGGCGATCGCGGCACCGTGCGCGCATTCGAGCCTCCTCATACCGGCACCAACTATTTGCTTCGTGAATTCGTTCACGTCGTTGGCCGCAAGCATGCTGAAAAGCTGCGCATCATCTCGTTTGTGTTGGCGTTTGTCCTGCCGGTTATCCTGCTGCTACTGCCGTTCGGCCACTTCTTTGCACTGCTGGCCGTGGCGTCGCACCTTGCCGGCGTTGCCACATCGCGCTGGCTTTTCTTTGCGCAGGCCGAGCATGTCGTTGGACTGTATTACGGAAAACGATAGGGGGCTCTGCCCCCGTCGCGGCAAGCCGCGACGCCCCCGGGATATTTTGGGCCAGATGAAGTCTGGAACCGGAACAAAAAAGGCGGCGCTCGAGGTTCGAGGCCGCCTTTTTTCTTTTTTGAATTCGCCTTAGATAAGGCCTGCGTGCTGGAGCGCCGCGTCAATCGCGGATTTGGTGCTGCTTTCCAGCCCGGACAGGGGCGAGCGGACTTCTTCGCTGCACAGACCCAATTTGCTGAGCGCGTATTTGGCACCCACGAGGCCGGGCTCGATAAAGATCGCTTCGTGCAGGGGCATCAGGCGGTCCTGATACTCCAACGCTTTGGCATAGTCGCCGTTCAGCGTCGCCTGCTGGAATTCGGCACACAGTTTGGGTGCGACGTTCGCGGTGACCGAAATACAGCCCACACCGCCATGCGCGTTGAAACCAAGCGCCGTCGCGTCCTCGCCTGACAACTGGCAAAAGTCCGGGCCGCAGGACGCGCGCTGTTGGCTGACGCGGGCCAGATCTCCGGTTGCGTCCTTTACACCGACGATGCGTGGCAGTTTCGCCAACTCACCCATGGTTTCAGGGGTCATGTCGATGATTGACCGACCGGGAATGTTGTAGATGATGATCGGAATATCCGCGCAATCATGCAGCGCACGGAAATGCATCAGCAGACCCTTTTGCGTGGGCTTGTTGTAATATGGCGTCACGACCAGAGCTGCATCGGCGCCTACTTTCTGCGCGAATCGCACAAACCGGATGGCCTCAACAGTGTTGTTTGACCCGGCACCTGCGATCACAGGAACACGACCAGCCGAGGCTTTGACAACCTCGTCGACAACAGTTTCATGCTCTTCGTGGCTCAGAGTGGGGCTTTCGCCGGTGGTGCCAACGGGAACCAGTCCGGTGGAGCCTTCCTGAATCTGCCATTCCACCAAGTGTTTGAGCGTCTTCAGGTCCAACTCGCCGTTGCTAAACGGTGTGACGAGGGCTGGCATAGAGCCTTTGAACATGACACGCTCCTTAGGTGCAGTTTGTAATTTTTACGCCTCGGTTTGCCAGAAATCTGTCTTTCTTGAGTTGAACCCGACGGCGCAAGCTTTATCCTGAATGGCTGTATCCTTGGTTGGTTGGGAAATGCAAGGGATGACACGCTTTCTGGCGTTTTTGACGGTCGTAATTCTGATTTCGGGCACACAAGTGCGGGCCGACGCCGCAGGTGATCTGCGGGCCGGCATGAATGAAATGCGCAAGGGGGACTGGAATGAAGCCCTGCGTGTTTCTGGTGCGCGGGGTTCAGTGTCTCGGGACATCATCGTTTGGCACTGGCTGCGCGAAGGGTTTGGCAGTTCGGGTGACGTTCTGGTGTTTTTGGATCGTCGTCCAGACTGGCCTGGTCTGGCTTGGTTGCGGCGTAAAAGTGAGCCCGCCTTTACTGGCGCCGATCCGGACCGCGTTCTTAGATTCTATGCCGAACAGCCGCCGCAAACCGCAGAGGGTGCGTTGAACTATGCAGTCGCATTGAAGGCAAAGGGTCGTCAGGGAGATGCCGAGGCCGATATCGTCGCGGCCTGGCGGACGATGCCAATGGGCTCGGGTCTGCAAAAAGACTATCTTGAGAACTTTGGAAAACTTCTGAAACCCCATCACGCTGCCCGTCTGGATCGGATGCTATGGGACAACCACCTTGTCAGCGCAGGTCAGATGCTGCCGCTGGTCAGCGCTGATCAGCGTAAACTGGCTGAGGCGCGGATCGGCCTTCAGAAACGGCAACTCGGCGTCGACGGCAAGGTGGCGGCAGTTCCGAAATCGCTGGGTGATTCACCGGGCTTGGCTTTTGACAGGTTCGTCTGGCGTGACAAGAAAGAACTGGACGACAGCGCGATTGACTTGATGCTGGCGCGTTCTTCCGGCCCTGATGCGTTGGGAGAACCTGACAAATGGGCCGAAGGCCGCCGCCGGTTGGCCCGACTTGAGATGCGAAATGGGGACCAGAACCGCGCTTATCAGATTGCTGCCAATCACCACATGACGCCAGAAATGGGTTATGGCTATGCGGATCTGGAGTGGCTTTCCGGGTTTCTGGCCTTGCGGAAGCTGAATGATCCTGCGACCGCGATCCGGCATTTCCAGAACTTCTCGGACGCGGTGAAATCGCCGATTTCGAAAGGACGCGCCGGGTATTGGTTGGGTCGTGCCTATGCGGCCCATGGTGACGCCGAAAAAGCCTATGACGCCTATGCAATGGGTGCAGATTATCAATCCTCTTTCTACGGCTTGCTGGCGGCGGAACAGATTGGGCGTCCTTTCGATAGTGAACTGGCCACCCCCCGCCGGGCGCCACACTGGAAGCAAGCTGAGTTCTCCAATTCAAGTGTACTGGAGGCGGGGCTACTGCTGCTGAAGGCTGACGAAGACACCCTGTCTGAACGGTTCCTGACCCATCTGGTTGAAGGGTTGGACCCGGTTCAGGCCAATCAGTTGGGCGATTTGGTGATCGAGTTAAAACAGCCGCATCTGGCCGTGATGATCGCCAAACGCGCTGCAACAGTCGGCCTGGTTTTGCCAGCCGCGTATTATCCGGTACACCCGGTTGCCGACATGGGTCTGCCCATGGCCAAGGAAATGACACTGGCCATTGCCCGTCGGGAAAGCGAGTTTGACCCCGTTG
The DNA here is from genome assembly GCF_059611065.1 of Ruegeria sp. CDSB086. Taxonomy (NCBI): domain Bacteria; kingdom Pseudomonadati; phylum Pseudomonadota; class Alphaproteobacteria; order Rhodobacterales; family Roseobacteraceae; genus Ruegeria; species Ruegeria sp. CDSB086. Next base: position 71,959 of record NZ_JBXWOV010000009.1, read on the forward strand.
TGATCAGTGGAGCCGGAGCGCGCGGGCTGATGCAGGTCATGCCGGCCACGGCAAAGCTTGTGGCCAAGGAATTGGGTATCCTAAGCGGCCACAAGACGATCAAGCTGACCTCGGATTGGCAATATAATGCCAAGTTGGGTGCCAATTACCTGTCCGGTCTGGCCGCTGATTTCAACGGAAACGTCGTGATGATGGCGGCCGGATATAACGCAGGTCCGCGTCGGCCGATGTCGTGGATGGATCGCTATGGCGACCCGCGCGCAGGTGAAATCGACGTGGTCGACTGGATTGAGGCGATCCCGTTCAGCGAGACCCGCAACTACGTGATGCGTGTGTCGGAAAGCCTGCCGGTCTATCGCGCCCGTCTTGGCCAACCTGCCTTGCCGATCCCGTTCTCGCAGGAACTGGTCGGGTCAACGCTGGCGTCTTTCGCGCCATAGGGTGAACAGCCCAGCGGCGACAACCAGCGCTGCGCCTATGACCACTTCGGGGCGCAGCGTTTCACCAAAGACCGAGATTCCCAGGATCGCGCTCCAGACCAAGTGGAAATAGGCGAAGGGCTGCACCGCGCTGGCCTCGGCCATCTCATAGCATTTGATCAGCAACCAGTGTCCAAGAACGCCGCTCACGCATAGCAGCGCCATCCAGGCCCAATCCGTTTGGGCCATCGGTTCCCAGAACCACATTCCCACTAGCGTCATGGCGACGGCACCGCTGACGCCCGTCCAGAAAAAGCTGGTGGCGGAATTGTCCCGGCGGGACACGTAACGGGTCAGCAAACCATAGACTGCAAACATGAAAGCCGAGATCAGCGGTACAATGGCCCAAGGGTTAAAGACACCCACGCCGGGCTGGAGAATGATCAGAACACCGATGCACCCAACGCCGATTGCGGCCCAGCGTCGCCAGCCGACCTGTTCGCCCAATACCGGCCCGCTGAGAGCGGCGATCAACAACGGGTAGCAGATGAATACGGCCATCGCGTCGATCAGGCCCAGAACAGTGAAACTGAACACCGCGACACAGATCTCGGCCGCCAGCAGAAGGCCACGAAATATCTGCAGCTTCAGCTGGCTTGTCTGGGTGGTGGCCTTCAATCCGCCGGGCGCACGTGCGGCCAAAGCGATGACAAAGGCGGCGAAGAACCAATAGCGGATCATCACCACCATGTATGTGTTGTATGTTCCCGCCAGATGGCGCGAAATACCATCCTGCAGTGCGAAGACGATGGTCGCCCCGATCATCAACGCAATCCCGGCGCGCGTATTGTTCTGCTGCGTCATGATTTGACCGCCCGGGTCATGTGGCGCTTGCGGCCATAACCGGGTGCGCGTGTAACTGTGAAACCGGCGTCCTCAAGCCCCCGTCGCACGAACCCGGCGGCTGTATACGTTGCCGCCGTTCCGCCAGTGGCCGTGTGGTCGGCGACTTGCTGCATCAGGTCTGCACCCCATAATTCGGGGTTTTTAGCCGGAGAGAACCCATCCAAGAACCACGCATCGGCGGCACCTTCCCATGCTTGCAGGGTTTGACGTGCATCGCCTTCAACAACCTCCAGCCGCAGGGTGCCCAAATCACATGTGCCGCCCTCCCATTGCGCAAGGAACCGGTCAGACCAAGGCGCAAGTTCAGGAAAGGCCGCCAGCGCTCGGGACATGTCCGCGGGTGCCATCGGATAGGCCTCAAAACTGGTAAAGGACAGCGGCGTGGTCTGGCCCGATCTCTCCCACTCTGACCAGACAGTCAGCATGTTCAACCCGGTGCCAAAGCCCAATTCAGCAATGTGGAAGCCAGGTGCGAACCGCGCAGGCAGCTCATTGCCCGCCAGAAACACATGCCGCGTCTCTTCCAGCCCGTTTTGCAACGAGAAATACGGATCGTCGAAACGATCCGAGACCGGGATCTGATCCTCAGTCCATGTCAGTTCGGCACGCTGGTCTGCCATCGGGGAATCCTGTAGCTAAGCGGCGCGACACTGAACAAGGTAAAGGGGAATGGCAATGGTCGATGTGACGGTGCGCGGTGCAGGGATTTTCGGCCTGTCAATCGCCTGGACCTGCGCACGGCGAGGCGCAAAGGTGCAGATCGTCGACCCTTTTGGTCCCGGAGCCGGATCCAGCGGCGGCCTGGTTGGCGCACTGGCACCGCATGTGCCCGAAAACTGGAATGCCAAGAAGGCGTTTCAGTTCGACAGCCTGATCATGGCCGAACCATTCTGGAAACAGGTCGAGGCCACAGGCGGTGTCTCACCCGGATATGCGCGGCTGGGACGGCTGCAACCCATCGCCGACACCCGAACACTGGATCTTGCCCATGCGCGCGCCATCACAGCAGCGGAACTGTGGCAAGCCCGCGCCAAATGGAGCGTTGTTGAAACAGCCGCAATCGGTGCTTGGTGCCCACCCAGCCCCACGGGCTTTGTCGTCCATGATACACTCAGCGCACGCATGCATCCCCGCCGGGCCTGTGCTGCATTGGTTGCCGCACTGGCGGTGATGGGGGTCGAGGTCGTAGCCGACGCACCAGATCGCGGACAGGTTGTCCATGCCACCGGCCTTGCCGGTCTGCAGGAACTGACCGAGGCTTTTGGCAAAACCGTTGGCAACGGCGTCAAGGGTCAAGCCGCACTTCTGCGGTTTGATGCGGGAGAGGTTCCACAACTGTTTGCGGACACAATCCACTTCATACCGCATGCGGACGGGACGTTGGCAATCGGTTCGACCTCGGAGCGTGACTATGACGATCCGACCAGCACGGACGCGGCTCTGGATGACGTTTTAGACCGGGCGATGCGGGCCGTTCCCGTCCTGCATGGCGCAGAGGTCATCGAACGATGGGCGGGTGTACGGCCGCGCAGCAAAAGCCGCGCACCGATGCTGGGCGCGCACCCGGTACACAAAGGTCAATTCATTGCCAATGGTGGTTTCAAGATCGGCTTTGGCATGGCCCCGAAAGTAGCTGAGGTCATGGCGGATCTGGTTCTTGAGAACCGGGACGCGATCCCGAGTGATTTCAGACCCGAAGCATCACTCTGATCGCGGGACAAACTCGGCGGACATGCATTGCCGCCCATCTGGTCCGCGCACCCACATCGCTTGGCCATTCCAGCACAAGGTCGCCGTCTCAGAGTGCATTAGCGGCGATGACGCGCGAAATGAAAACTGAGCCAAGGGACCTGCCAGATCCTCGGCAAACAGCATCAATAATTGTGCCAGCAAAGGGCCATGAACGACCAGGCCGTCATAGCCTTCGACATCCCGCGCGTAGTCCAAATCGTAATGGATACGGTGCCCATTGAAGGTCAGCGCCGAGTATCGGAACAAAAACGTGCTGTCGAAAGTGACGTCTCGCCTGTGGGTTTCATCGGTACGGGCCACGGGTGCCTTGGGCTTGATGTCAGTATCCGAAGGGTCAGGCCGATAGACCAGATCCTGCCATTCGCTCAGACACAATTGACCGTCCTGAGAAATCTCGTGTCGCAGGGTAACAAACCCCAGCGGTCCCGTCCGTCCGGTTTTTGTCGCCGCACTTTCAAGAACAGACCGGCGCACGGCTTTTGAACCCGCGACCAGCGGCGCGTGAAACTGCAACCGTCCCCCGGCCCACATCCGACGTTGCAAGCCCATATCGGGGATCAGACCGCCCCCAACCTTTGGATGCCCGTCCCGCCCCAAATTGGCAGGCGGCTGAGGCGACCAGAAATACAGCTGGTGAAAGAACAGCGGCAGTTGATCGCCCGCATCGAATTTCTTATGGGAACCAAGCGCAGCCAGCAGCGCAGAGGCGCGGGCCGGGTCCATCACATCGGTCTGTATTTCGTCAGTCATGGCGGCAGACTATGCAGACGGACCAGACCCGGCAAGCAACCTCTCGATCTTAGAACCCGGACTCAGCACGTAGTTTCTGCATGAGTGTCCGCAGAGAACTTTCGTAACGGTCGCTCAGCAATTTCCCCTGCTCGTCAAACTCGTTCGAACTGCTCGCGAGATGAATCTCTGGCCCCTGCAAGATACGAGGCTGGAACGGAACCATATAGCCGCGCAGAACCATCTGCGCCCGCTCGCCACCCGCACGCCCTGCGGCGGCTGACATCACGGCAACCGGTTTGTCGGCCCAGGGGCGGCCATCGGTTCGGCTGACCCAGTCCAAAGCGTTTTTCAGAACACCCGACGGGCCTTTGTTGTATTCCGGAGTGGAAATGATCACGGCATCAGCCTGCGCAATCTGATCGGACAAGGTTTGCACTGCGGCAGGAATGCCCTCGCCATCCTCAAGATCACCATCATAAAGCGGCAGGTTCAGATCGGCTTCGATATGTGTCCCCGGCTCGAACAGCCGGGCCGCTTCGCGCAACAATTTGCGGTTGGTCGCGCTTTGGCGCAATGAGCCGGACAGGCTCAGAAGTATGGGGTCAGACATTGGGAAACTCCGGTTCGGGTGTTTCCCAATAGCTAGCGTAACTTTCGCGCGCACCAAAGACCGGATGACGCGCAGTCAATGTGCGAAAAATGGGCACCCGAAAGTGCCCATGTCATTATGTGTTTCCGTTCGGAATGATCTCTATGTCGACCCGGCGGTTCTGGGCCTTCCCCTCGGGCGTCAGGTTAGAGGCAATCGGGCGGTTTTCGCCCTGGCCGATGGTCGAGATGCGTGCACCGCTTACGCCATTTGCCTGAAGAATATCCGCGACAGACCGCGCACGGCGTTCGGACAGGCCCTGATTATACGCGGCGTCGCCGTCGCTGTCGGTATTGCCGATGACCTGCACGTTCGAGTTGGGGTAATTCACCAGATTCTGCCCCACCCGGACCAGATCGGCCCGCAGTGCCGGGCGCACGGTCGCGCTGTCGGTGTCAAAGGTGATATCATTCGGGACGGTCACAATCAGTCGGTCGCCCGCGTTGGTAACGATGATGCCCTGATTGGCCAGTTGCTGACGCAGTTCTGTGGCTTGTCTATCCAGTTGGTTGCCGATCAGGCCACCCCCTGCCGCACCGATCGCACCGCCTGCCACCGCACCCAAAAGCGGATCAGATCCATTGGCAATCGCGCCGACACCTGCGCCGATCAGACCGCCAAGGAGTGCACCCTGCTTGGCGTTCTGGTTCGGGTCCGAGGGCAGGTTCAACGTGCCGGGGTCCGTACAGGCCCCCAAAAACATGGCCGAACACAGCCCTGCGGCAAGAACACTCTTGGAAATCGTCATGAAATCACCTTCTGCTCTGGGGCCCGTTCACCGAACCCGCTTTGTTTGGCGCAGTATATCGCGTTACCTTATCTTAGGCTCAAGCAACAATCGGGTGAAGTCGGCAAATTACCGCCGTTCAACAGGATCCAATTGGTTCTGGTCTTGCCAGATAGCCCGCAGTGGCTCCCCCTGCCCGCAGAAATGATCGTCTGTAACGTCGCAGGCCCAAATGCGATCCGTACGAAAATGGCGAAACCCATTCCTCAGCTCGCACCACGCCGCCAACATCGTGCATTCAATGTGGTAGATCAGGGCGACAGGTCTGACGATCCGCTCGGTTCGCTCACCTTGGGCATTCACATAGGTGATGAGAATTTTGCGTTCAGAGCGGATGGCCTCGCGATAGTTTACGACAGGCACGCACCCCTTGGCCGGATCATCCAACGGTGCACCCCATGGGGCGACTTGCAGCCAATCCGCAGGCGCGCGCAAAGCGTCGATCTTGCGGCAAACACGGTCCGCAGCTTGTTGCAGGGTGCTATCCCCGGTGCGCGCCAGCATCGACAACCCGACCCACAGCGCCTCGACCTCTTCAGCGTCGAAATTCAAGGGTGGCAGGTCATATCCCCGCCGCATCAAGTATCCCACGCCGGCTTCACCCTCGATCGGGGTTCGCTGTGCCTGCAAAGCGGCGATATCGCGATAGACGGTACGCGCTGACACTTCCAGCTTTTCTGCCAGTGCCTCCGCCGTCACAGGCATTTCGGCCGAACGCAAGATCTGGATGATTTCAAAAAGGCGGGTTGAGCGGCGCATAAGGTTCTCCGGGCGGTCTGCTGACATCCTAGCACACCCCACTGACAGGGTGGTGTCAGGAGTGATCTGCGATCTTTGGGAAACAAACCAAAGGAGGTCGACCATGCCATACCTCGACAATCACGTGATGATGACATTGAAACTGGACCGCTGGGCGCAGGATCACACTTTGCGCGCGTTCGAGATCGAACGTGAAATTATGGCTGCCCGTCAGCCCTGCGCACCGCGCAAACGGACCAAACGGTTCTCGCTAGGCAACCTCAAGATGCTGTGGACAAGCACGGCCTGAGGTTAGAAATCAGCCGGGGCGCGGAATTTCATCGAAACTCCGCCCTCGGGGCTTTTCAGGCGCAGTTCCTCAGAATGCAGCATCAGACGCGGGAATTTGCGCGCTTCGCCCTCGGCGTAGAACGGATCGCCCAGAATGGGGTGGCCCAGCGCCAGCATATGAACGCGCAGTTGATGCGACCTGCCCGTTTTGGGGAACAATCGGACGCGCGTTGTCTCACCTTCGAATTTCACAAACCGCCAGTCAGTGACGGCGGGTTTGCCAGTCTCGTGACATACCATCTGGCGCGGGCGGTTGGGCCAATCCACGATCAACGGCAGATCGACGGTTCCTGACTTTTGCTCGATGCGCCCCCAAACGCGCGCAACATAGGTTTTTCGGGTCTGGCGCTTTTCAAACTGCATGCTCAGATGCCGCTGTGCGTGCGGTGACTGGGCAAACACCATGACACCCGAGGTATCCCGATCCAACCGATGCACCAGCAAAGCCTGAGGAAACGCCGCCTGCACGCGGGTCAACAGGCAATCGGCCAGATGCGCGCCACGCCCCGGCACAGACAACAACCCCGAGGGCTTATTCACCACGATCAGCTGTGCATCCTCATGCAGCACATCCAACGGCGTATTCGGGGGATTATAGGTTTCGCTCATGCGCGCCTGCCTAACGCACGGATTTGGTTCCCGCAACGTCGGCCTTGCCTGAACGGATCGGTTCAGCAACTCTCGGACCCAAAGCAGAGGAGAGACCATGCACCCCACAATCGCGCGCATGCAAGACGTTGTCGCCAAGGGCGATGAAACCCTGATCCACGAATTGCTGGCCGAAGACGTACGGTTTTCCCCGCCAACTTACTACAGCACCTGGACCGGACGCGAACCGGTGGCGGCTGTTCTGGGTCACGTGGGACAGGTGTTTTCCGACTTCCGCTATCGCCGGATTATGGGTGAAGGCAATGATTGGGCGTTGGAATTTCAATGCAAGGTCGGGGATCTGGACGCGGTCGGCGTCGATCTGATCACATTGAACGATGAGGGTCTGATACAGGAATTCGAGGTCGTCATGCGCCCTTACAAGACCATTGGTACCCTGCGCGAGGCGATGATGGCTCGGGTTATGACGGACGCCCGCTTCCTCGAATACAAAAACGCGCTCGGCTAACCATGACTGCCCCGATTGCCGCCGATCAGATATTGCGTGTCCCACTGTTGCCGGTTCTGGCAGCACAGGCGATTTCCGTGCGTCGTAACGCTCAGCTACTGCCCGAACCGTCCGGCCCGCGCCAAGGGCGCGAAGGGCGCGGCCCCCGGTTGCGACTGCTCATCGCTGGTGACAGCTCGGCAGCAGGTGTGGGGGCGGGGCGACAGCAACAGGCGCTTTCGGGGTTTCTCGTGGCGCGGTTGGCCCGCCATTACAGCGTGGAGTGGCGACTGGAGGCGACGACGGGTCACACAACACAGGATACGCTGGAACGATTGAACCGCCTTGAAGGCAGCTATGACGCCGCCGTGACTGCCTTGGGTGTAAACGACGTCACGCGTGGAGTATCCCGGCAAAAGTTCACGGGTTTGCAGACCCAGCTTCTGGATCATCTGACGAGCAATCTGGGTGTTCGACGTGTCGTGGTCACCGCCGTGCCACAGATGAACCGTTTTCCGGCCCTGCCCCAACCGCTGGCCTGGGCACTGGGGCGACAGGCGGCCCGGCTGGATCGGGGTTTGCAAAAGGCCTCTGCGACATTCCCGCAAGCCCGGCACCTTTCATTGGAGTTTCCGGATGACCCGGCACTGGCTGCTCCGGACGGATATCACCCAAGCCCCAAAGCCTATCGCTTGTGGGCGGAGGCCGCGGCCGACTTATTGCATCAGCGCTGACCCCGCATCTGGCGGATCATCGGGATCGTATAGACCACCAAAGCCGCCCAGATCAGCGGGAAGGCGATCATCCGGCCCCGATCGATCTGTTCCCCAAACACGGTAATCGCCGTGATAAAGATCATCGTCGGCGCGATATACTGCAGGATTCCCATTGTGGACAACCGCACCAATTTGGCCCCGTTGGCATAGACCAGCAGCGGAACAGCGGTGACAATGCCGGCACAGGCCAGCAGCATGGTGTCCCCAGCGGCAGCGCCAAAGTGGCCGGTTCCTTTTGCCCCCAACCAGGTGATGTAGACCAAGGCTGGGATCAGCAGGATCAGAACCTCTAGCAGAAAGCCCTGATTGGGGCCGATGGGCAGCGAGCGTTTGAAGAAAGCATAAAACCCCCAACTGACCGTCAGAGCCAGCGCGGCCCACGGCAACCGACCCGCTTCGACGATCAATACCAACACACCCAAAGCAGCTAACCCCACTGCCGCCAATTGCGTACGATTCAAAGGCTCACGTAACAGGATCGCCCCTAGCGCAATGCTGAACAGCGGGTTGATGTAATAGCCCAACGCTGCGTCCAATGCGTTACCGCTGGCAATCGCCCAGACGTAAATGGCCCAATTCACCGAGATCAAAGCCGCTGTCAGACAGGCCATGCCCAGCATTTTCGGGTTTTGCAAGGCAGCCTTCAAATCCCCGGTTCGCCCTAGCGCCACCAGCAACAGCCCGGCCACAGGCACCGACCATACAATCCTATGCGCCACGATCTCGACCGGCCCGATATGCGCCAGAGCTTTCATGTAAAGCGGCAGGAAACCCCATAGAACGTAGGCGGTCACCGCCAGAGCCAATCCTTTTGGCGTGTCCTCATTCTGGGGTGATGTTGCGACGTCCGCCATCATGGATCTCCGGGTGATACCGTTTGTCTATACGGCTGTTCCGGAGGGTTTGGAAACTGCGAAAACCGTGAACGGTCGCATCAAGAAAATTGATATGTACCAATAAAACGGGGCGCCGCAGCGCCCCGTGTGTCAAACCTTGGCGCTAAACTTTAACGCGCTCGGATTTTGGGTCGTACATCGGCTTGAGTGATGCTTCGGCTTTCACCTTCACACCGCAGACATCGATCTCGTAGGTCGAAGCCAAAACGTCAGCCGCCTTTTCGCCTTCGCAAGGCACATAACCCAGACCGATCGCACCGCCCAGCGTGTGGCCATAGTTGCCTGAGGACAGATAGCCCACATACTCGCCATCCCGGATGATCGGCTCGTTATGGAACAACAGCGGTTCCGGATCGGTCAGCTTGAACTGAACAAGGCGGTTTTGCGGTCCGCTTTCCTTGCGCGCAATCACCGCCTCACGCCCGATGAAATCGCTGCCCTTGTCGACCTTGACCGCAAAACCAAGACCGGCGTCGACCACATGGTCCTCACAAGTGATGTCGTGGCCGAAGTGGCGAAACCCCTTTTCGATCCGTGCGCTGTCCATCATATGCATGCCGCATAGTTTTAGCCCCATGTCCTGTCCGGCCTCGTGCAGGGTTTCGAACACATGTCCCGCCATGTCAGACGAGACGTAGATTTCCCAGCCAAGTTCTCCCACGTAGGTCACACGGTGAGCGCGGGCCAGGCCCATGCCGATCTCGATTTCTTGTGCGGTGCCGAACGGGTTGGTCGCGTTGGTGAAATCGTTGGACGAGACCTTTTCAAGCAGCGTACGCGCATTTGGACCCATAATGGCCAGAACACCCTCACCCGCCGTAACATCGGTGACGACGACGTTGAAGTTGCCCGCATGGCGCTGCATCCAGGTCTGGTCAGACAAACGGGTCGCTGCCGGGGTCACCACCAGATAAGCGGTCTCGGTCAGGCGGGTGACAGTCACGTCCGCCTCAATCCCGCCTGCGCGGTTAAGGAACTGAGTATAGACGATCTTGCCATTCGGGACCGAGTAATCGCCGCCACCGATATAGTTCATGAATGCTTCGGCATCGGGGCCGTCAACGCGGATTTTGCCAAAGGACGACATGTCATACATGCCGACATTCTCGCGCACGGCTTTATGCTCGGCAGCCGAGTTCTCGAACCAGTTCTGGCGTTTCCAGCTGTACTGATACTCGCGCTCCTGCCCTTCATTCGCGAACCAGTTGGCACGTTCCCAACCCGCCAACTCGCCCATGACCGCGCCCTGTTCTAGCAGGTGGTGGTGGAATGGGGTCCGACGCACGCCGCGCGCAGTGGCCTTTTGGCGATAGGGGTAATGGTCGGCATAGAGCAAACCCAGAGTCTCTTTCGAGCGCTCAAACAGGTACTGCTTATTGCCCTGGAACGGCTGCATCCGGCTGATGTCCACGTCTCCCAGATCGAACGGTTTTTCACCGCTATCCATCCATTCGGCCAGCGCCATGCCAGCGCCACCGGCGGACTGGATGCCGATCGAGTTGAAGCCCGCCGCGACCCAGACATTGTCCATCTCAGGCGCGAGGCCCAGATGATAGGCGTCATCGGGGGTAAACGACTCGGGCCCGTTGAAGAAGGTGTGAATACCCGCTTCGGCCAGCATCGGCATACGTTCACACGCAGCTTCGAGGATCGGTTCGAAATGGTCGAAATCCTCGGGCAACTGGTCGAATTCAAAGGTGTCAGGAATACCGTCCATCGCCCAGGGCTTGGCATTCGGTTCAAATGCACCCAACAGGATTTTGCCTGCGTCCTCTTTGTAATACGCGCATTCATCGGGAACGCGCAGTACCGGCAGCTGGGTCAAACCGTCGATATTTTCGGTAACGATGTAGAAGTGTTCGCAGGCGTGCAACGGCACGTTCACGCCAGCCATCTGGCCGACCTGATGCCCCCACATACCGGCGCAGTTCACCACCATGTCGCATTCGATATGACCCGAAGCGCTGCCGTCATCTGCGACCCAGTCAACGCCGGTTACCTTGCGGCCCTGCTTGACGATGTCGGTGACTTTCACACGTTCTTTGACGATACCGCCACGCTGACGGGCGCCCTTTGCCAGCGCTAAGGCAATGTTGGCCGGGTCACCCTGACCATCCAGCGGTAAGTAAACAGCACCCTTCACGCCTTCGAGGTTGATGTGGGGATACAGCTCCTGAACACGTTCATTCTCGATTTCTTCGACCTCGACGCCGAAAGCGCGCGCCATGGCCGCCTGACGGTAGATCTCTTCTTTGCGCTCTTCGGTTAGCGCAACAGTGATTGATCCACAGCGTTTAAAGCCTGTGGCCACACCGGTTTCTTCTTCGAGCGAACCATAGAGTTCCTGGCTGTACTTCGCCAGCTTTGTCATGTTCGCCGTTGCGCGCAGCTGAGCGATCAGACCCGCCGCATGCCAGGTCGTGCCGCTGGTCAGCTGCTTACGCTCTAGCAGGACAACGTCTTTCCAGCCTTTCTTGGTCAGGTGATATGCCACCGAACATCCGATGACACCGCCACCGATGATGACAACACGGGCCTTGTTTGGAAGATCAGCCATTCTCATGATTCCGCTTTATGAGTTTCCACCCAAAATGACACGGAAGAGCGACACAGAATGCACGAAAAACGTCAGCCCGTTTGCAAAAATCAACGTTGTTTGACTTGCCGTTTTTCGCGTCTCAGCACAAAGGGGGTTACGCCGAAAAAGCTTTTGTAGACCGACGAGAAACCGTTGGGGAAACCGCAGGCTAGTCCGATTTCGCGCACGCTCATCGTTGTGTTCAGCAACAGGTTATTGGCCTTGGCCAGCCGCATTTCGCGATAAAAACCGTTTGGCGTGGTTCCGAAATAGTTCTTGAATTTCCGTTCCAGCGACCGGTTCGAAAGCTTTAGCGCTTCGACGATTTCGTTAATCGGCAGCGGGTCTTCGATATTAGCCTGCATCACTTTGATGCACTGGTCCAGCTTGGCGTCACCTGTAGCGGTGGTCTTTGATCCGGAAAATGGTTGGAGAGACGAGAAATCCCGGATGTTTTCGTGCAGCATGATGTCGGCCACGGTCATTCTTGTTGGCCCGGAAATATGACGCCCGATCACGGCCAGCGCTACATCGGTAGTGGCCTCCATCCCGGCGCAGGTCACCACGGCGCCCTGTTCTGTTGCAATCGACAGTTTGGCCTCGAACTGGGCGCGACGTTCACGCAAGAAGGACGCGTTTTCCCAGTGGGTCGACATGTCCTCGGTCCCCTGCTCGTCGATATAGCGGCTTGCAGCTTCGGACAGCAAAAAGACCTGTGCGCCGCGGAAAGTATAATCCGACACAACACGCCCCAGAGACAGATCAGGATGATCGGGGTCGGAATTTCCGATGACGAACAAATAGTCCGCGTTGGGCTGCGACGGAATGCGGTCGGTCTGGATCGTCGCCTCGCTGCTGCTGGCGACCGGGCCACCCCTCAGAGAGCGATAGGCATAGGTGAATGGCGGGCTCGGACAAACGCGGTTGGCCAACCGCAGCACTTCAACCAATGACGCCAGTTCCAGCAGCACATAGCCCGGCGCGACAACGATGTCGAAATGTCGCTGCGCGTTAGAAGCCGGGATGTTCGACGGCGATGGCATCACTTTCCTCTCAGACAATCCGGTGCCCGGCGGACCGCAATCGATCGGCAAGGATCTCTATGTGATCCGGCCCGACTTCGCAGCATCCGCCAACAATCGTTGCCCCCTGCGCTACCCATTCCATGGCATGATCGGCATAAGCCTCAGGTCCAAGATCGTGGCGCTGCGTCAACACGTCGACAGTCGGCGCGTCTTTCAGGAAATCCTGTGCAATCCCTGTGAACCCGTTTGCATAGGCCCCAAATGGTCGCCTCATCGTGGCTATGACCTTGAGCGCGGCGGGAATAGCCTCGGGGCGCGAACAGTTTATCAGAACAGCGTCAGGGTTAAACCGATCCACAAGAGGCGCAATATCGGCAAGCGGTTCACCAGACCGCAGCCGTGTTCCGTCATCATCCATAACGGATAGCGCAAGCCAGACCGGCTTGGCCGCATCGATCGTACCACGCAGGGCCCCTTCGGCCTCTTGTACCGAGGAAACGGTTTCGATCAGGAATAGGTCGACGTCATCGGACATGAGGGTAACCAACTCGGCAAACTTTTCAGCGGCGTCTTCCACATCAGGGTTCAGATCGGGGCGATAGGACGCCAGCAAAGGACCCAGTGCCCCGGCGATGCGCCCGGAACCGCCCTTGCGTGCGTGGTTCGCCTGGGTAACCGCAGCACGGACTAGGTCGGGCAGTTGATCCTCCATATCCAGACGTTCCAGCCGAGAGCGATGGACCGCGTAGGTGTTAGTCGTTGCAACCGTCGCGCCACGGCGGAAGTACTCGGCATGGACCTCCTTCACCAGTTCCGGGTGGTCGATCATCACGCGCGTCGACCACAGCGGCGTGGGTTTGTCCCCACTGCGTTTGACCAGTTCCTGCCCGATCGAGCCATCCAGAAGCGTGATATCCGCCATTTGCCAACCTTCCTACGGAATTAGAACGAGTTTTCCCGGCAGCGCCTTGGACTGAAAGTCCTCCTGCGCCTTGGCGATGTCTCTTAGTGGATAGGTCTTGGAAACCAAAGGCTTGATGCGGCCCGCATTCATCATCTCGACAAGGCGGCCAAAGACTTCAAATGCCTGATGTGTGCAGCCGTGAATCGTGATGTCGCGCAGGTAGATCTCACGCAGGTCAGCCTGCACTATCGGCCCTGCAATTGCCCCGGAAACGGCATAATGACCGCCGGGTTTCAGGGCCAGGATCAGGCCGGGCCAGGCCGGGCCTCCGACAACGTCGATCACGACGTCGAACATGCCCTTGGGCAGCGTCGCGTTGCGGTCAAAGGTGTCCACGGAACCCTGCGCTTTGACCACCTCGGCCTTGGCTGAACCCGTAACGCCCCAAACCGTCGCCCCACGTAGCGCCGCCAGTTGCACGGCGGCAAGGCCCACGCCACCCGAGGCACCGGTAACCAGCACCTTATGCCCGGCAGTCACGCCAGCACGGGTCAATAGATTTTCGGCTGTGCCAAATGCACAGGGGATGGCGGCGATTTCGACATCTGACAGAGGTGAGGTCGTCACGTCGTACAGGTCGTCGGCCTGAACCAGACAATATTGCGCAAATGCTCCGTCGATTTCAGAGCCTAATGCGATAAAGTCAGTCGGATTGCCGGGGCGTGGGCGCGGCAAGTTGATCGGGCAAGTCACCCGTTGCCCGGCTTGAAACCCGGTCTCTTGCCCTGCCAATTCGACTATCCCACATAGATCGCCACCCTGAATGCGCGGAAACGGCAACGCACCTCCCCAGCCTCCGGCATCAACATCCTGATCAACGGCGTCCGTTGCCCCGGTCACGTCCGAGGAATACCAGCCGACCCGTGTATTGATGTCGGTGTTGTTTACCCCTGCAGCCGCGACCCGAACCAGAACCTGCCCCGGACCAGGCGTTGGGACCGGAATATCCTCGCGCCATTCCAGCGCTTCGGGACCGCCGTGGCGCGTCAGGTAAACGCCGGACATTTTCGTGGGCGTGGTCATCTTTAGACCCTGTCTTCCGGATGGGCTGGAACCGGCCCCATCGGCACAATGTCGTAACGCGCGTTCAGCTCGGCCATTTTCGCCTCATCTGCAAAGTCAGCCTCGGTCATTTTTGCCAGTTCAGCCAGAAACCCGTCGAACCCCGAGGGTTGAAAGATCTTCAGCATTCTGGCGGGCTCGCCATCGGCGACGCGACACGCGTGGGGTACTCCGGGCGGGACATGCATGGTTGTGCCCGGAGTACAGCGATGCCAGCCGCCATCAACGTAGAAATCCACCGCGCCTTCCAGAAAATAGAAGGTTTCGGCATGGTTGTCATGGCGATGAAGGCCAAGCGCGAAGCTGGCCTTCAGATTATCTTCCATAAGCGTGTATGCGCCATCGGTATCCTGACCAGACACCTTCACAAAGGTGTGGTCATTTTCCCAGTCATAGTTGGGACCCTCACTGGGTCCCAGTTTGGCGTATCGTTTGCTCATGGTGGTCTCCGTGAGAATTTAAGCGCGCAACCGCTCGTTCTCAGGATCCCAGAGCGGCTGATCCTGCTCTACCACGGCGCGGCACTTTTGGCCGTAGATTTCGACTTCAAGCTCGGTGCCGGGGTTGGCAAGCTCGGCCTTGACCATGCCCAGCGCAATGGACTTGCCGACGCGGTAACCCCATGCGCCCGAAGTGGTCTCGCCCACGATCTCGCCGTTCTGCCAGATGCAGGACATGTAGGGCGCGTCGCAGTCTCCTGCATCCACTGTAATGGTGACAAAGGCCTTTTTTACGCCCTGCTGCTTTTCGTTCAGGATCGCGGCCTTGCCAGGGAAGTCCTGCGGCTTGTCGAGTTTGACGAAACGCTCCAGCCCACCTTCCAGCAGAGAGTAGTCGGTCGACAGGTCACCCTTCCATGCCCGATAGCCTTTTTCGATACGCAGTGAGTTCAGGGCATACATCCCGAACGGCTTGGCACCAGCGTCGACGATTGCGTCATAGATCGCAGGCATATGCTCGTTCAGGGCGTGCACTTCCCATCCCAGTTCACCGGCAAAGGAGACGCGGATCAGGTAGGCGGGCTGGCCTGCAACCGTGGCGGACTGGTGGGTCAGCCAACCAGTGGTCAGGTCGGCATCTGTCAGGTTCGACAGGATCTCGCGCGATTTCGGGCCCGTGACGATCAGAGTGTCGCGTGTTGTGGTCACGTCCTCGATCGACACACTGGCAGGCATTGCGTTCATCAGGATGTCACGGTCATGCCATTGCGCAGTGGCGGCGGTGATCATGACGAATTCGTCCTCGCCCAGACGGATACAGGACATCTCGGTCAGAATGCGGCCACGATCATCAGAGACATAGATGAGGTTCATCCGGCCAACCTTTGGCAGCCCTCCGGTTGCGAGACCGCGCAACGCCTCAGCGGCGCCCTCTCCCTTGACCATGAAGCGCGAGAAGCCTGGCAGATCCAGCACTCCACAATCATCTCGCACGGCCTCGCATTCTTCTTGGATCCGCTGCTCCCACGGGCCGGACCGACCCCAGGTATGGGTGGCATCAAGCGACGTGTCGTCGCCCGGCTTTGCGAACCAGTTGGCGCGCTCCCATCCATTATAGGCACCCATCACGCCGCCCAGCGCTTTGACCTTGTCATGTACCGGCGACAGTTTCTTGTCGCGTGCGGCAGGCCATTCGTGATGAGGGAAGTGCATGGCGTATTCGTTGCCATAAACTTCCAGACCTTTCTGGTTGCAGTAGTCCTGATCTGTGTAGTCGGTGTAGCGGCGCGGATCGACGGCCCACATGTCCCATTCGGTCGCGCCATCGACGATCCATTCGGCCAGCACTTTGCCCGCGCCACCGCCCTGCGCGATGCCGAAAGTAAAGGTGTGCGCTTCGAACGCGTTTCTAACTCCCGGCATCGGGCCGATCAGCGGCAGACCATCCGGTGCATAGGGGATCGGGCCGTTGATGACACGGCCAACGCCCGAGGTTGCCATCAGCGGAACCCGCTCCATCGCGTCAGTGACGATATCCTCGATGCGGTCCAGATCATCGTTCCACAGCTGGAACGAGAAATCCTTGGGCATAGCATCGTCTTCAGTCATCCAATGGCCCTTGCAGTTAGGCTCATACGGACCAAGGTTGAAGCCATTCTTTTCCTGCCGCAGGTAGTACGAGATATCCACGTCGCGCAGCAGTGGCAGTTTCTTACCACCGTTCGCTTTGGACCATTCTTCAATTTCTGGAACTTCGTCGGTCAGCAGGTACTGGTGGCTCATCACCATCGCGGGAACTGTGCGGCCGCCGAAAGGTTTGAACCACTCTCCCACGCGCTGCGCGTAATACCCAGCCGCGTTCACAACATAGTCGCAGGCGATATCGCCTTTGTCGGTGTGTACGGTCCAGGAGCCGTCGTCGTGCTGAGTTACGCCAGTTGCCGGGCAAAAGCGGATGATCTTCTGGCCCATGTCACGGGCACCCTTGGCCAGTGCCTGTGTCAGCTGCGCCGGATCAATATCACCATCGGTGGGATCGTACAGAACGCCTTCAAGATCGTGCGTTTCTAGGAATGGATAGCGCTCTTTAGCTTCTTCCGGGGTCCACATCTCCATCGGGATGCCTTGATAGCGTCCCATCGCCATGGCGTGTTCGAACTCTTGCATCCGCTCTTTGCTGTGCGCCAGACGGATCGAGCCGGAAACGTGGTAGTTCATCGGATAGTCGACCTCTTCGCCCAGACGCGAATACAGCTCGGTCGAGTATCGCTGCATGTTCATGATCGCCCATGAATTCGAGAACGTAGGAACGTTACCCGCCGCGTGCCAGGTCGAGCCTGCGGTCAATTCGTTCTTTTCCAGCAGGACACAGTCGGTCCAGCCCTTCTTGGCCAGATGATACAGCGAGGAGGCCCCCACCACACCGCCACCGATAACAACCACGCGGGCTTTTGTCGGAAAATCGCTCATTTGTCTTGATCCTTGTTACTGTGCCCGTTGGGGCAGATCGTCTGTGATGTCGTAATAATCGCCCTTGTCGGCCACAAAGATGTGCCGGGCGAGCTGTAATCCGGTGGGCGTATCGAAAGCCCCCATGGAAATCGAAATCGTGTCCTCGTCATTGTGCTGCCAGAAGAGGAACGAGCCGCAGGAACGGCAGAAACCGCGGCGGGCGGTGTCCGAAGCGCGGAACCACGTAAGCGTATCGCTGGCGGTGAAGCTGACGTTTTCCTGATGTGTCCAGGTCGAAGACCAAACATGGCCGGACTGCTTGCGGCATTGACCGCAATGGCAGGCCGAAGGCTGTGAAAGCTCTCCGTCAATCGTGAACGCGACTGCGCCGCAGAGGCAAGAACCGTTTTGCATCTGATTACCCCCTAGCTGCGGGCGTGGAGCTGGCACCCAGCAACACGCCATAGATGATGAAACAGGCGGCCATGACACGACGCACCCAAGTGTTGAAAACCGCTCCTAGCGCCGCTTTGCCCATCAATGTACCCATCAGGGTGAACCCGGTATAGCTGAGCGTGGTAATGACCAGCGCCGTGGGCATGACGACGACCATCTGCTGCCAGATCGGCACATCCGGTTGCACAAACTGTGAAAAGGCGGCGAGATACCCCGCCACGCTTTTGGGGTTGATCGTCGCGACCGCCAATGCGTGCAGATACACGTGACGCGCGGGGCGTTCGGTAACTGGTGCCGGACGCGTGGCATTTATCCAACCGCGAACCCCAACCCAGATCAGGAACCCTGCACCAACCAGTTTGGCGATGAAAAACCCGGTTGGGGAGGCTGCGATCAACGCGGTCACACCTAGTGCTGACAAAATCAGAAACGCGCTGGCCTGCGTTAGAATCGCCAGCACACCTAGCATCGCCTTGGGAAACGGCAGGCTCATTCCGTTCGAGATGCAGTTTACAGCATTCGGACCCGGCGTGGTGACGAACACCACCCAAAACAGCGCGAATATGGTCCAGGCTTCAAAGCTCATCAGTACACCGGCGGAGCGATAACCCATATGGCCACTGCGGGCTCATCATAGGGGTTCGACCATTGATAGGGTTCATGTTTGATCCGAAAGCTGTCGCCGGGGCCGACCGAAAACTGGCGCCCACTGATCGTCAGTTCCAACCGCCCTGACACCATGTACCCTACCTCCTGCGTTGGTCGGTTGGCCGGAGTTTGCATTTTCGATCGGGGCTTGAATGTGGAATGCACCATTTCGAAATCATCGGTCAGATCGGGCGAAAGCAGTTCTTCGATCAACCCTTCCTCACCGGACCCCATCGGGCGGCGCGTTCCGGCGCGCACCACATACCCCTGCTCATCTGCCGGAGCGGAGGAATGCGCGAACAGCATCGACATCGGCACGCCCAGACATTCGGCAATCTGGCGCAGGTCGGAAATTGAGGGGTCGGATTTGTCGCGCTCGACTTGGCTAAGCCAACCTACAGAACGACCCAGACGTGCAGCGATCTCGGTCAGCGTCAACCCACGCGCCTTACGCAAAGCCCGAAGATCGGCTCCGAGTGTGGCGCTGTGCGGGGCTTGGCTGTTCACTGAACGCTCCGAAGTTTGGTGAAATTTTCTCCTCGTTTTTCACGATGCATTGATTCCGTGAAAAATCCAAGATTTTTTTCACTTGGGTCCACGACATTGTTTGGATATCCGTCAACCATGTGGATTGCGGTGATTTATCTGTGGGTCGTCAACACCCTGACTTTGCTTGCCTTTGGCTGGGATAAGCTGCGGGCAAGACGGCGGAAAGGGCGTATCCCGGAACGAAAACTATTGTGGCTGGCGGCGCTGGGCGGCAGTCCAGGCGCATTGCTGGGGCGGTGGATTTTCAGACACAAAACCCGCAAGCGGCTGTTTTCATACTACATCTTTGGGATTTTCGGCGCTCAGGCTGTCCTAGCCTATCTTCTGGCGGCCTTGGAATTGCCCAGCCTAGTCTAGCGCGAGATTTCCATCAGGGATTAGGTGCTAACCATTTGGGAAACTGTCTGCTACACTCTCATTCTATCTGAATATGATTATTCTTACGCATTCGCAAAGGGTTGAATGACAAATGGACAACGGCATCGGTTTCTTCGACATAGTCTGGTCAATCTTCTGGCTGTTCCTGATGGTGGCCTGGTTCTGGGTGATGATTTCGGTTGTGGCCGATGTCTTCCGATCCAAGGACCTAAGTGGCGGTGGAAAGGCAGTCTGGATTGCCTTTGTCATCCTGATTCCTTGGATGGGTGTTCTGGCCTACCTGATTGTCCGCGGCGACAAAATGCACCAGCACAATGCCGAAGCCATGAGCCAGATCGAACAGGCGCAAAAGGACTATATCCGCTCAGTCGCAACCGTATCCGCCGCGGATGAGCTGGAACGGCTTGCAGCGCTCAAGGAAAAAGGCGTTCTGACGGATGAGGAATTTGCAGCGCAGAAAGCCAAGCTTCTGAGCACCTGATAGGAAGCACACACTAATCAATATGGCCGGGGGTACGCCCCCGGCCATTTTTACTTGGCGAATACGCTGGACAGAATTCCGCTCAGTTGCCTTGCGTCTTGTTCATTGAACGCGTTGGGTTGATCACTGTCGATATCGAACACCGCAATGACGTCACCGGCGGCGTTGTGCACAGGCAGCACCACCTCGGATCTGGTCGAAGATGCGCAGGCGATATGGCCCGGAAACGCATCCACATCCGGCACCAACTGTACCTCGCCCGTACGGGCGGCAGCGCCACAGACACCGTGGTCGAACGGGATGACCAGACAGCCGTGCCCACCTTGATAAGGTCCAATCTTCAAAAGCCCCGGCTCGGTGACCCGGTAGAAGCCTGTCCAGTCAAATCGATCATCGGAATGATGCACCTCGCACGCGACTGTAGCCATCAGGGCCACGTCATCGGTTTCCCCCTCGGTCAGGGCTGCGATGGTTTTGGCAAGTGTATTATAATCAGCTGTCATGTCAGAACTCGTGGCACGTTTGCACCGGAGTATTTGGAAAAAGGTGAAGCGTCAAACGCGTTCGATGGCGATCGCCGTTCCTTCGCCGCCGCCGATGCAGATCGCCGCCACCCCGCGTTTCAGGTTTCGCTTTTCCAACGCGTTCAGCAGCGTGACTATAATCCGCGCACCCGACGCACCGATCGGATGTCCAAGTGCGCAAGCCCCGCCGTTCACGTTGACGATATCGCGGGGCAGACCCATTTCGTGCATGAACGCCATCGGCACGACCGCAAAGGCTTCGTTGACCTCCCACAGATCGACATCTTCTTTGGACCAGCCGATGTTGGTCAGCAGTTTCTGCGCGGCCGGAACAGGTGCCGTCGTAAACAGCCCCGGTGCCTGCGCATGGCTAGCGTGGCCGACAATACGGGCACGCACAGTCAGACCCTGCGCATGGGCTGCGTTCTCGGATGCCAGCACCAATGCAGCGGCACCGTCCGATATCGAAGAAGAGTTTGCCGCCGTGACAGTGCCATCCTTCCGAAACGCCGGCTTGAGCGTCGGGATCTTCTCGGGCCGCGCCGAAAGCGGCTGTTCATCCGTGGCCTGCGTGACCTCACTCTTTCGGGTGCGGACCGTAACCGGCGTGATTTCATCCGCGAATGCGCCGTTTTCCTGTGCGGCCAGCGCATTTGACAATGAACGCAGCGCATATTCGTCCTGCGCTTCGCGCGTGAACTGATAGGCCTCGGCGCAGTCTTCGGCGAATGTGCCCATCAGGCGACCTTTGTCGTAAGCGTCCTCGAGCCCGTCCAAGAACATATGATCCATTGCCTGCGTATGACCCAATCGCGCGCCTTCGCGCATTTTGGGTAAAAGGTATGGCGCGTTCGTCATGCTCTCCATCCCACCTGCGATCATTGTATCGGCATGCCCTAAAGCGATCTGGTCATAGGCCATCATGGCCGCTTTCATGCCCGATCCGCACATTTTGTTCAGCGTTGTGGCGGGAACGTCTTCGCCCAACCCTGCCGCAAAACCGGCCTGGCGCGCGGGCGCCTGCCCCTGCCCGGCCGGCAAAACACATCCCATAAGGACTTCGTCAACGGTTTCAGTACCGGCCCCTTGCAACGCTGCCCTGATGGCGTCGCCGCCCAGATCGGCCGCTGTCACGGTATCGAACATCCCCTGAAACCCACCCATCGGGGTCCGCGCCGCGCCGGCGATAACGACTTGCTTCATCTGGATGCTCCTTCGCTTTTCTACTGGAATGGATACAGAATGGTAAGAATTGTCGTCTAGCGTATTTCTACGAGTGATTTTCAGTTTAGAGAGCCCGTGCGCATGGCCCTGACCAGTAAGATAACAGACACGACGCAGATCATTACCGTGCATTCGGACCGGATTGATGCCGCAATGGCCATTCAGTTCAAGGAAGACATGCGCAATGAGGCCGACGGTGGCGCGTCGCGCGTTGTTCTGGACCTGACGGGGGTCGAATTTATCGATTCAAGCGGCCTTGGGGCCATCGTCGCGTCGATGAAACAACTGGGCAGTGACCGCAGGTTGGATTTGGCCGGGTTGCACCCGTTTGTCGAAAAGGTGTTTCGGCTGACCCGCATGGATACGGTTTTCAACCTCTATCCTACCCTGGACGACGCTCTGGCACCGCCGGCGGAATGACTTCACGGATTGAATAGGCGCGATGTCGATGGGGAACGGGAACTGCTTGGATCTGAGCTTTACTGCAACCGAAACCGAAGCCAGTGTTGGTATCGCCCAGCTAAGCAAAGGGCTGGAGGCGCAGGGTCTACCGCCACACAAGGCGAGCGACGTGAAAATCGCTCTGGCCGAGGCGATCAACAATGTGGTGGAGCATGCTTATTCGGACGTCACCCCGGCCAAGGTCCGGGTGCATTGTCGGCTGCACCAAAATTGGCTGGATATTTTGATCTCTGACACCGGGACTCCTTTGCCGGGATTTCGCGTGCCCGATAGTGTGCCCGCGCCTTTGGGATCGACACTCGACGAGTTGCCCGAAGGCGGGTTTGGCTGGTTCCTGATCCACGAACTGACCAGCGACATTCGCTATGAACATCGCAATGGCTGCAACCGGTTGTCCCTGCGGTTTGACTTTCCAAACCCAACCACCTGACCCAAAATAGTCACATAATGGCCCAGATCGTACCATTGCCGCGCCGCAAACAAAGGGCAAAAAGGTATCCGTAGCTCAGATAGCTTCCCTCGGCGCCTCGTGTCACAGCCCCCACCCAGTGAACGGCGCCGAGGATCTCCCTTCCCGCTGATGTGACTAGACAATCCCTGACCGCGCTTTACGTTCGGCGTGTTCAAAAGGGGAAGGCAAAGCTATGCGGGATTTTCACACTCCAGGTCGGTCCGAAGTTCTGGCAACCGAGGGAATGTGCGCCACATCGCATCCTCTGGCCGCGCAGGTTGCCGTAAATATCCTGCAGCAAGGCGGCAATGCCATGGACGCTGCCATCGCAGGCGCTGTGCTGCTGGGAATTTGCGAGCCGCAGATGACGGGCATCGGCGGCGATTGCTTTGTCCTGTTCAACCGCGCAGGCGAAGATCAGATACGCGCCCTGAACGGATCCGGGCGCGCGCCGGCGGCTGCCAATGCGGACAAGTTGCGGGCCGAGGGGCTGGATACAGTGCCGTTGAACACACCCGATGCGGTGACCATTCCCGGTGCGATTGATGCCTTTTGCCATCTGGCAGAAACCGAGGGCAGGCTTGGGCTGGATGAGATACTGGCACCTGCCATTCACTATGCCGAGGTGGGTGTCCCAGTTGCACCCCGCGTCGCCATTGATTGGAAAACGGGGGCCGCCACGTTACAGGGCGCCGCGCGCAGACACTACCTGACCGACGGCGAAGCGCCAAAAACAGGTCAGGTCTTTCGCGCGCCAGGGCAAGCAGAGGTTCTGCGCCAGATTGCCCGCAATGGTCGTGACGCCTTTTATTCCGGTGAAATTGCACAGGATATGATTGACGCCCTAACAGCATTGGGTGGTGTTCACATGGCCGAGGATTTTCTGGCCACGCAATGCACAAAATCCCAGCCTGTCAGCGGAAACTACAACGGCATCGATCTTGTCGAACACCCGCCCAACGGCCAGGGTGCGACTGCAATCCTGCTTTTGAACATCCTAAAGAACTTCGATCTGGCCGGTCTTGACCCATTTGGCCCAGAACTCATCCATCTTGAGGCCGAGGCCTCGAAACTCGCCTATGACGCGCGCAATCGGTTCATTGCGGACCCCGATCACACGACCCACGCTGAACGATTCCTCGACCAGAGCGTGGCGGACAAGCTGGCCGCGTTGATTGACCCCAAGCGCGCCATGCCAGCGGCAGCCCCACTAACCGAGTCCATTCACAAGGACACGGTCTATATTACGGTTGTTGACCGGGATCGGATGGCCGTTTCGCTGATCTATTCCATATTTCACAGCTTTGGGTCTGGCATCGCATCGGAAAAATACGGGATTTTGCTGCAAAACCGCGGCTCAGGCTTCAACCTGAGCCCCGGTCACCCAAACGAGCTTGGCCCGGGCAAACGCCCGATGCACACGATCATTCCCGGTATGCTCAAACAGGATGGCCGTGTGCTCATGCCATTTGGCGTGATGGGCGGAGCTTTTCAACCAACAGGCCATGCACGCCTATTGTCCAACCTCACTGATCATGGGTTGGGTTTGCAGGCCTCTGTGGACGCCCCGCGCGCCTTTGCAGACGGCGGCGTTCTGAAACTTGAACGCGGAATTCCGCCCAGCACATCTCAACAATTGAGCGATTTTGGGCACAACGTTCAGGTTCCAGAAACGCCCCTTGGCGGAGCGCAAGCAATCCGAATCCGCACAGATGGTGTTCTGGAAGGCGCAAGTGACCCCAGAAAAGACGGTTGTGCGTTAGGTTACTGACCACCAGGGCGCGAAATCTGGCGCACCAAATCACTTAGTTCAAATTAAAGTGCAGCGGGTACGCGCCATTCTCGAAAGGACCGAACATGTCAGGAATATCAGGATGCTCAACCGGTTCCCCGGATTGGTCGGCAACCAGATTTTGTTCTGAAACATAAGCCACATAGAAGGATTGGTCGTTTTCTGCGAGCAGATGGTAAAACGGCTGATCCTTGATGGGGCGGCTGTCCTCGGGAATGGCCTGATACCACTCTTCTGTGTTGGAAAATTCCGGGTCCACGTCAAAAATCACCCCTCGGAAGGGATGCTTTTTATGGCGGACCACCTGTCCCAGGCGGTACTTGGCATTTGTCTTCAGCATTATCTCAGCCCCCAGAGATCTTACTACCTCTTTCCGGGCCGGAATGCCAATCATTGATCGGAAATTAAAGGAAACAGTCTGTGAACATCTTACTGACAGTGTTCGAAATTGTGGCGCCGGTTTTTCTGCTGGCGGGCATTGGATTCACCTGGGTCAAACTTGGTTTTGAGTACCGTTTGGAGTTTGTGACGCGCCTTGCCGTGACGCTTGCCGTGCCCAGCCTGATCTTTGTGGCGCTGATGCAAACCGAGATCCCGGCAGGAGAGTTGACCCGCTTCACACTGGCCGCAATTGCGGGTCATATTGGCCTTGCCGTGGCCTTTGGCGTTTTCGTTCGACTTTCAAACCTGGACCGTCGGACTTACCTGTCGCCACTGATTTTTGGCAATACCGGAAATCTGGGCCTGCCGCTGTGCATTTTTGCGTTTGGTCAGGCAGGTCTGGGTTTTGCAGTCATTTTCCTGGCAATTACCGCCCTGTTTTCCTTCACCTATGGAATTTACCTCGTCGCTGGAAAGGGTGCATTCGGCAAAGTTGCGCGCGAACCGATGGTTTGGGCGACCCTGCTTGGGGCCTTATTCCTATGGCAAGACTGGGAAACGCCACTGTTCCTGACCAATACGCTAGAGCTGCTAGGCCAAATGGCCATCCCCATGATGTTGATTACAGTCGGCGTGGCAATTGCAAGGCTGACGACGCGCAAATTGGGTCAGGCGATCTGGCTGTCCGTCCTGAAGCTGCTGGTCTGCTTTGCGCTCGGCTGGGCAATAGCTCGATTCTTTGATCTGGACGCAACCGCTTTTGGAGTATTGGTCCTGCAGATGTGCACTCCAGTCGCGGTTACATCGTACCTGCTGGCCGAGCGGTTTGACGCGGATTCGGACGCGGTTGCAGGGATGGTCATGGTATCAACTGTGCTTAGCGTGGGCGCTTTGCCTATAATTCTAGCCATTGTTCTATAACGATTGTGATTTCCTAATCGCTCAATTTGCGCTAGAATAAAGAAAAAAGGCACGAGGCACATGAGCAGAATTCTTTTCGTACTCTTCGGGGTGCTGCTTTTGGCATCCTGCGGTGGCGGGTCCAAACAGCCACCGAGCAGATTGAATGACGCGTGCAGCATTGCGCGCGAACGGCCTGATTTTATCAAGGCGTTCAAAAGCACCGAACGGAAATGGGGCGTCCCAATTCACGTTCAGATGGCGACGATCTATCAGGAAAGCCGCTATAAGCACGACGCACGTACGCCGCACCAATACGTTCTGGGTGTGATCCCGATGGGCCGTCAAAGCAGCGCCTACGGTTTCAGCCAGGCCCTGGACGGCACTTGGGATGAATACCGCAAAGAGACCGGCAAACGCCGCGCCAAGCGGGACCGCATCCGCGATGCGTCAGATTTCATCGGCTGGTACATGAACAAAAGCCATCAGCGGAACGGTATTCACCCCACAGATACGCGCAACCAGTATCTGGCCTATCACGAGGGGCACACCGGCTTTGCCCGCGGCAGCCATAACAGCAAATCCTGGCTGTTGAACGTCGCCAATGACGTGGATGCACGCGCCAAGCTCTATCAGGCGCAGCTGGCCAATTGCCGCTACTGACAGGAGTGCGGGTCAGCGATTGCCTGACCCGCTTCTTTTTGATCTGGAAAACAGATCGTTGCTGAGATTTCCGCCGGTACTCAGCTGCCCCAGCAGAACGGTCGTCTGACTGCCGGCATTGTCGTGAATGACCCATTTGCGCAGCTCGATCGGGTCCCCCGTGAACATCAGTTCAATCCGGCCGGAATCGGGGTTCTTTGGGTCCCGAGCGGTAACAACCGTGGCCGTCCCGTCAAAATCATGGGCAACCACCATATTCGCCTGCCCCAGATTGACGTTACGCGCCAGCACCAGCGACAGGGGTGTGCGTTTCAACGGATACTGTTCAGGGGGCTGGTTAGATTTCGGATCAAAGATCTGCACCGTACCTGCGCGCGCCAGAACCACAGCGCTGTTGGGCGGGTCATATTCGAACCGCATCTTACCGGGGCGTTCTATCCACAGCTTTCCGGTGCTCAGCGAGCCGTCATCGTTGACTTGTGTAAACGTGGTCTCAACGGTTTTGAGGCCATTGAGGTAGTTTGAGATTTGGGACAACGGCAGCTTATCAGCCGCCCAGGCCGCAGGCGCGGCGAGTGTCAAAGCAAGGGCAAAGGCAATCTGTTTCATAAGTTCCCAGATAAGCGCTCTGCCCTTGTTATTAAATATCCTATTGTTCGGGTACGAGGATTTCGCGTTTCCCGACATGATTTGCCGACGAAACAACGCCTTCATCTTCCATTTGCTCAACAAGTCGCGCAGCTTTGTTGTAGCCAATGGCAAGTTTCCGCTGAATGTACGAGGTCGAGCATTTGCGATCCTTGATCACAATCGCCACCGCCTGATCGTATAGCGCGTCTTCCCCGTTGGTGTTGCCACCGGTGTTGAGGCCCAATACGGCATCGATGTTGTCGGCTTTATCCTCAGATGGGCCGTCCAGTACGGTGTTCACATAGTCCGGTGGGCCGAACTGTTTCAGGTGGTTGACGATTTCCTCGACTTCCTCGTCCGAAACAAACGGGCCGTGGCAACGGGTGATCTTGGCACCACCTGCCATATACAGCATGTCGCCCTGCCCCAGCAGTTGCTCGGCCCCCATTTCGCCCAGAATAGTGCGGCTGTCGACTTTCGAGGTCACCTGGAACGAAATCCGGGTTGGGAAGTTCGCCTTGATCGTACCGGTAATCACATCGACCGAGGGGCGCTGCGTGGCCATGATCAGGTGAATACCCGAGGCCCTTGCCATCTGCGCCAGTCGCTGGATACAGGCCTCGATCTCTTTGCCCGCGACCATCATCAGGTCGGCCATCTCATCAACAATCACGACGATGTAGGGCATCGCTTCGGGCGCGAACTCTTCTGTCTCGAACGTTGGCTCGCCGGTTTCATCGTCGAACCCGGTCTGCACGGTGCGGCTGAACATCTCGCCCTTGGCCAACGCGTCCTTCACGCGGCCATTGTAGCCCGCGATGTTGCGCACACCCATCTTGGACATTTTACGATAGCGGTCCTCCATCTCGCCCACGACCCATTTCAGCGCGACAACCGCCTTTTTCGGGTCGGTCACAACGGGCGACAGCAGATGCGGAATGCCATCATAGACGGACAGTTCCAGCATCTTGGGGTCGATCATGATCAGGCGACATTCGTCCGGTGTCAGCTTATATAGCAGCGATAGGATCATGGTGTTGATCGCAACCGACTTACCGGAACCGGTTGTCCCCGCAATCAACAAGTGGGGCATCTTGGCCAGGTTTGCGACCATGGATTCGCCGCCGATATCCTTGCCCAGCGCCAGTGGCAGCGCGTGGTTACCATCACCGAAATCACGGCTGGCAAGGATTTCGCGCAACACCACCATCTCGCGGTTTTCATTGGGCAATTCGATCCCGATCACCGAACGACCCGGCAGGGTCGAAACACGTGCCGACAGTGCCGACATCGAGCGCGCAATATCGTCGGCCAGACCGATAACCCGGCTCGCTTTCAGGCCCGGAGCAGGCTCTAGTTCGTACATGGTAACAACCGGGCCGGGGCGCACACTGGTGATCTCACCCTTGACGCCATAGTCGTCCAGCACGTTTTCCAACATGCGCGCGTTTTCTTCCAATGCCTCATCGCTGAGGTGATGGCGCTGAATGCTGGAAGGGTTGGACAGCAAGCTCAAAGGCGGCAGCTCAAAGTCCGAATGCCGGTCTTCAAAGGACAACCCAGGCTGTGCTTCGGCCTGTGCACGACGCGACGGCGCAGGGGTACGGCGAACAGGCTGTGCCACTACGGGTTTGCGCGGCTCGGCCACTGGAATTTTCATCGCAGGAAGCGGGGCCGGTTCGGGTTCGGGTGCGTCTTCAAATACGGCCTCATCCTCAAAGACGGGCTCGGGCGCAAAATCATGATGCAGGGGTTCCTGATGCCACTCGGGTTCAGGCTCTGCTGTCAGCATCGGCTCAGGCGGCAGACCGTCCAATGTCATCGGCGGCTCGGGGGGAAGCTCCTCTCCGCCTCTGGCGTTCAAAATCAACGGGTCCGGCCCCCGGCCACGCCCTTTGGTCAAAGGCAGGGTTGGATCGACCTCTGGCGCCACTTCACCCGCGGCCACTTTGCGATTGCGCACGGCTGCGGAAATCTTGGACTTGATACGATCTTCACCCGGCATTTCATCGAATCCGGCAACCGGTTCGCGGGCGACCAGTTCAGGTTCCGGCATGGGATCGGCGCGGCGGATCAGGCTTGGCATCCGCGCCAGCAGACCGGGTTTTGCGGGTTCGGGCTCTTCGAAATCCGGCTCTTCGAACATCGGATCGGCATACGCCATATCATCGTCAAACACCGCGTCGTTGGCCTCTGCGCGGATGGCCTTGCGCTCTTCCCACTGTGCCCGGCGATCTCGTGCCGCCTGTGCGGTAACCGACGCACTGCGACCCAAGAGGTTCATCAACATGTCATAGGACATCACAAGGCCCAACAAGAAGGCACGCGTGCCTTTGCGCACGTCGGCTTTTGTGAATCCAAGGACAAATGTACCCAGCACCAGCATGCCAGCTGCCATCGCCAGCGACATCAGTTTGACCATGAAATGTGACGATATAGGCAGCAGTGTCAGCAACGCACCCATGACGGTATCACCGAACAAGCCCCCCAGACCAAAGCTGTGGGTCGTGCGCCATGCCTCACCCGGCACCAAAGTCGCGGCATAAACGGAAACGATGGCAATCCAGATCGGAGCAAAGATAAGGCGGGCCACTGCGCGTTCCTCGCCGAAGTGCCCGGCAAAGCGTATGCCCCAGCCAATCAGCACCAGCGCGATGCTCCAACTGCCCCATCCGACGATCATGAACAGCGGCGCGGCGATCGACGCCCCAATCCGCCCCATCCAGTTCTGCACTGGCGCGTCTGTCGACACCATCCAGTTCGGATCATCCGGCGTGTAGGACCAGATCATCGCGGCTGAAGCCAGCCCCAGCAGGATCAGGGCGATCCCGATCAGTTCCTTGCTACGCCTTTCGATGGCGGCCTGGGTCGTACTGTCCAGCAATGGATCGCGGTTGCGCGCGTTATATGATGCCATTTTGCCCTCGTACCTCACGAATAGATGCAGTCACGGAGCGTAATCAGCCCCTGCCGCAACTCTGTTTTTGGGGCCACCATTGCGACCCGGATAAATTGTTCGCCCGGGTTTTGCCCCGGATCACCTTGAGAAAGATATGCACCAGGCAGCACCCGAACACCGGTTTCCTGCCACAGCCTTAATGTGGTTTCCTCGCCATTTTCGACTGGCAGCCATAGGAAAAACCCGGCTTCAGGCGCCATATAGCCCTGCACGCCCGCGAAAACCTCATCCGCGATCGTGTATTTTTCCTGATACAGCGCGCGGTTCTCTACAACATGCACCTCATCTGCCCAAACTTTTGCGGCGGCAGCCTGCAAAGGTAGCGGTAAAGGCGCACCTGCGTAGTTGCGTAACTGCTTGACCCTCTTGATGGTCTCGGGACCACCGGCGATCAGGCCCGAGCGCAGACCAGCCAGATTGGACCGCTTCGACAGTGAATTGAACAAGGTGATCCGCTCCGGATCGGCCCCAAGTTCCTGCGCGGCGGTCAGCACACCGGTTGGTGCCGTGTCGCGGTAAATTTCGGAATAACATTCATCCGCGAAGATGCGGAAATCATAGGTTTCGGCCAGTTGGATCAGTTCGACCCAATAGTCGCGCGAGGCGACTGCGCCCTGCGGATTGGCGGGAGAACAGATATAGGCCGCTACGGTGCGGTTCAGAACGTCCTTTGGTAGCCCCGAATAGTTCGGCAAGTGACCTGTGGCGGCAGTTGCGGATACGAATACAGGCTCGGCACGAACCGACAGTGAGGCCACCATATAGACCTGGTAGAATGGATTCGGGCACAGTATGACGGGCTTTTCACCGTTTTTCTGCTCGGGGCACAGCGCCATCGCGGCGTTGTACAATCCTTCGCGCGTGCCATTCAACGCCATCACGTTGGTGTCAGGGTCCATCGAAACGCCATAGCGGCGATCAATCCAGTCAGTAATCGCCGACCGCAACTCGGGCGACCCTTCGTTTGGAGGGTATCCTTTAAACCCGGCCGCGTTTTCTGTGATCACATCGGTGACCCACGCCGGAAAATCATGCATAGGCGCGCCAATGGTCATGTGAATCACTTCGCCACCCGGCTGGTGATGATCCAACAGGGTGCGCAGACGCGGGAATGCATATTCCGGTAGGTCCGAAAACCGTTCGGGGAAATTCATAACTACTGCCTCAATACCGGGATCATTTCGCCCCGTTTTACAGGCAGACTACAGATCGCACCCGGTTTCGTCCAGACAAAGAGGTGGCGAATCAGGGGATTGTGGCATTCAGGCCAACGCCGTCTCGGCCGCTGATCCCAGCCTTAGCAGGGCCTCTTCCGAGCCCGGATATCCCATCATCATCACGCCACAGCCGGGTATTCCGGTCGGCAGTGTCAGTGCAGCAAGTCCCATCAGATTGCCAATACGGGTGTTGCGCAGCGCCAACAGATTTTCCGTGACATAGTAGTCATGGTCATTCATCAACCGATCCAGATTCGGCGGCAAAATGGGCGCTGTCGGCGCAAGCACTGCATCAAACCCGGATGTGGCGGCATCCCATGCCGCCCGACAGGCTTTCAGCCTGGACCAGGCCGCGATGTAATCGGCTCCGGTCGCGTTTTGACCCGACCGAAACCGTTCCAGTATCTCGGGATACATGGCGTCAGGGTTGGCCTCGATCACATCGCGCCACAACCCATAAGCTTCGGTCGTGTACAGAATGCCGGACAGCGCCATGGCGTCGTGCAGCTCGGGGACGTCCAGCGGAACGATCTCGGCGCCTGCCTCGGTGAGTCTTTGCAACCCATCCTCAAAGGCCTTACGCGGTTCATCCCTCAGGTCGTCCTGCGCCACAGTCTGAAGATTGGCAAAGCGGCGGCCTTTCAGGCTGGCACCGCGAAGATCCAGTGGAGAGCGCCCCTCGAGCAAGGCCAGCATCTGAGCCGTGTCCTCGACTGAGCGGGTCAGTGGACCAATAGTGTCGAACCGCAGACACAAGGGCACTGTACCCTCAAGGCTGACGCGCCCGGCGGTGGTTTTCAGCCCGACCAGATTGTTCCAGGCCGCTGGAATGCGCACTGACCCGCCCGTATCTGAACCGATCCCACAGGCGGCAAGCCCCCAGGCCACCGATGCCGCCGCGCCGGAAGAAGAGCCTCCGGATACAGCGTCTTCGTCGTCAATGCATGGGGGTGTGCCAGTGATCGGGTTCAGGCCAAGGCCTGAGAAAGCCAGCTCGCTCATATGCGTCTTACCCAGACAGACCGTGCCCATGGCGGTGGCGTTACGCACAACGACCGCGTCCATTTCGGGCACCCGGCCTTTCAGCAAGGCCGAGCCTGCCTCAGTCGCGGTGCCGGCGGTGT
This sequence comes from Ruegeria sp. CDSB086, assembly GCF_059611065.1. Taxonomy (NCBI): domain Bacteria; kingdom Pseudomonadati; phylum Pseudomonadota; class Alphaproteobacteria; order Rhodobacterales; family Roseobacteraceae; genus Ruegeria; species Ruegeria sp. CDSB086. The sequence continues at coordinate 104,420 of NZ_JBXWOV010000009.1, forward strand.
CGAACAGATCTTTCCAGCTGATCGGCACACCATCCAACAGGGACCGCCGCAGGCCCAGATTGGCGCGCTCCTGCGCAGCCTGTGCCTCAGCTCGTGCACGATCATGCGTAACGCGGGCATAGATCCTGTCACGGTGCGGATGCGCGTCGATAGCGGCCAGATAGGTCTCGGTCAATTCAACCGGATCGATCTGTCCCATGCCGATACCCCGACCCAGATCACACGCCGCCATGGTCAGCCAGTCCTGCATCCCTGCCCCCTTGGAAAAAAAGCACTTTTAGGGAAGGTAGCGACAGGACCGCACATGGACAATCCCGAAAGGGCGCGCATATTGCAGGCCATGGAACACAACTCGGATATCCTGATCGTAGGCGGCGGCCTGAACGGCCCGGCCCTGGCACTGGCACTGGCCCAGACGGGGCATTCTGTCACCGTCATCGACGCATTGGCCGAAAAAGCACGGAAAAACGCGGCTTTTGACGGGCGCGCCTATGCGCTGGCGCTAGCCTCGCAGCGGTTGTTGGATGCGGTTGGCGTCTGGGACAAGGTGGCAGACCGTGCCCAGCCCATGCTTGAGATCAAGGTCACTGATGGCCATTCCGGCGCTGGTCCATCCCCGTTTTTCCTGCATTTTGACCATGCCGAGATAGAAGAAGGCCCGATGGGTTACATGGTCGAAGACCGCCACCTGCGCCGCGCTTTTCTGGATGCCATGGCCGAACAGGGCAGCATCACGCAGATCAGCGGCAAAACCGTTGTCGCGCAGGCCTCTGATGATACCGGCGTAGCGCTGACGCTGGATGATGGCACGACCCTGACCGGCGGATTGTTGGTTGGCTGTGACGGGCGCCGCAGTGGCACCGCCGCGCGTGCTGGGATCAAGCGCACCGGTTGGGACTACGGCCAGACCGCGCTGGTCTGTGCCATTGAGCATGACCTGCCCCATAACGGCGTGGCGCATCAGTTCTTCATGCCCCCCGGCCCCTTGGCGATTCTGCCGCTGACCGGCAATCGCAGCTCGATCGTCTGGAGCGAACGCTCCGAAATGGCCAAACGCATCAACGCCATGCCCGAGGCGGACTATCTGCAGGTATTGCGCCCGCGCTTTGGTGATTTTCTGGGTGACATCCGCCTTCAGGGCGACCGATTCACCTATCCGCTAAACCTGACGATCGCCAATTCCTTTATCGGTGACCGCATGGCTTTGGTCGGGGACGCCGCCCACGGCATGCATCCAATTGCAGGTCAGGGTTTGAACGCAGGTCTTCGGGACGTGGGTGCCTTGGCGGAAGTTCTGACACTGGCCGGACGGCGTGGCGAAGATATCAGTTCGGTATTGGTTTTGGAACGTTACCAGGAATGGAGACGGTTCGACACGGCGGCGCTGGCCATGGCGACCGATGTGTTCAACAAGCTGTTTTCGAACGACAACCCGATTCTGCGCTTCGGGCGCGACATCGGGATGGAGATCGTCGGCTCGATCCCCGGACTACGTCGCGGCTTTGTCCGTGAGGCCGCCGGGCTGACCGGAGATCTGCCAAAACTTCTGCAAGGGCGCGCGATTTAGTCAAGGTGCCGGGCTTCATCCACCAGCATCACCGGGATACCGTTGCGGATCGGAAAGGCTAGATTGGCAGCTTTGGACACCAGTTCCTGCTTTTCGGCGTCGTAGTGCAAAGTAGTGTGCGTCTGCGGACAGATCAGCGCCTCAAGCATGTGGCGATCAAATGGGTGTTCAGGTTCGGTCATTGCAGTTTTTCCTCGCTCGATCCGCCGCGCATGGCGAATTCAATCAATGTCACCAATGTCTCGCGGCGCGTGCGAAGGCAAGGTGCCTCAAGCAGCGCCTGTTTCTCTTCGGGATCGAAATCCAGCAGCATCGACAGAGAATTCACTAGCAGCTCGTCATCGGCATCCTTCAACGTGTCCCAGTCGGTCGACAGCTGGCGCGAGGAAAAAAACCGTTCAAGCAGATCCAAAAATCGCAACCGATCGAACGCATTGTCCGCCTCGGCCTTGCCAAGATCGCGGTCAAACCCGTCCCATGAAACAGCACAACGGCGATAAGGCGTAAACGCATCCAGCTCGGACTTGATCCGAAATCGCGAGATGCCGGACAATGTAATCAGGTAGCGACCATCTTCGGTTTCAGAAAACTGTGTCACACGTCCGGCACAACCGATTTGGTGCAGCTTGCTTTCGTTGGACTGACAGGGGTTCGGCTGGGCCATGCCGATCAAGCGTTCAGGCGTTTTCAGCGCGTCGTCCAGCATTTGCAGGTAACGCGGCTCAAAAATATGTAGCGGCAAGCGAGACCGGGGCAGCAAAAGCGCCCCGGGCAATGGGAAAACGGATACCGTCTCCGGCAGATCAGCGGGATGCATCATGTACCCGAGTGTAGCCCTGATCAGGAATTAGGCAAATATCATCGAGCTGAGCTTGCGCCGCCCGTTCAGAACAATCGGATCATTGGGCTTCAGCGCGTCAAAAATGGTGAACAGTTGCGCCTTTGCGGCACCGTCATCCCACTCGCGGTCGCGGCGGAACAGTTCCAACAATTGCGTAACAGCCTCTTCAACTTCACCACTGGCGTGCAGCGCCTGTGCAAGATCGAACCGCGCCTGATGGTTGTCGGCATCTGCCTCGACCGCTGCTTTCAGCTCACCCACGGGACCTGCATCAGCCGCTTGTTTCGCCAGCTCAAGCTGGGCATGGGCTGCTTCAACCTCGGCCGAGGTTGAAATCTCTGCGGGTGCGCCATTCAAAATGGCCTCGGCTTGCTCCAGATCACCGGCTGCAATATGGGCACGTACCAGGCCGCCATAGGCTGCAGCGTGGTTCGGGTCTTCCCCCAGAATGGCGGAAAAGGTCTGCGCGGCGTCGACGGCTGCACCTTCGGCTAGCATTTCTTCAGCGGCCAGAACTGCGTCATCCAACTGACCGCCGGGGCTTTCACCACCGGCGGCCTCAATCACTCGGTCCACAAACGCCTTGATCTCGGACCCTGGAACGGCACCCTGAAACCCATCGACCGGCTGGCCTTTGTAGAACGCGTACACTGTCGGGATCGACTGAACGCGCATTTGCGAGGCGATCATCTGCGCCTCATCCACGTTGATCTTGACCATCTTCACCGCGCCTTTGGCGGCTGTCACGGCCTCTTCCAGCAATGGGCCAAGGGTTTTGCACGGGCCACACCAGGGCGCCCAAAAATCCACGATGACGGGGGTTTCCTGCGAGGCCTCGACGACATCGGCCATAAAGGTGGCCTCGGATCCGTCCTTGATCAGATCGGCGGTATCGGGTCCGGCTGCGGCGTTCAGAAGGTCCATGGCATTCACTCTTTCGTTCGAATTTGGCCCCTATATGCAACTGCAAAGGGCAGAAACCAAGGGGAGAGTTGCAGGGTCAAAGGTCGAATGTCGCAAAGACTGGTGCGTGGTCGCTGGGTTTTTCCCACCCTCGCGCATCGCGCAGAACGCGGCTGGAGTGCCCCGCGTTCGAGATATCCTGCGTGGCCCAGACATGGTCCAGACGCCGCCCCTTGTCGGCTGCGTCCCAATCGCGGGCCCGGTAGGACCACCAACTGTATAGCTGCCCGTCGGGGATGTCCTGACGGGTAATGTCCACCCATCCGCCTGCGTCCTGCGTTTCGGCCAGCGCCTCAACCTCGATCGGCGTGTGTGAGACAACCTTGAGAAGTTGCTTATGCGACCAGACGTCATCCTCGCGCGGGGCGATATTCAGATCGCCAACCAGAATGGACTTTTCGGGCTTTTCGGCATGGAACCAGTCGCGCATATCTGTGAGGTAGTCGAGCTTCTGCCCAAACTTCTCGTTCTTTTCTCGGTCTGGGATGTCGCCACCGGCCGGGACATAGAAGTTGTGAATGGTGACACCGTTTTCCAATCGCCCAGCGATGTGGCGCGCGTGGCCGAGACCTGCAAAATCCTTGTCACCGACTTCTTCCATCGGCAGGCGCGAAAGGATGGCGACGCCGTTATACCCCTTCTGGCCCCTCGCAACCATGTGGGTGTACCCCAGTTCGGCAAATCCGTCGGTTGGGATCTTCTCAACCGGCGACTTGCACTCCTGCAAACACAATACATCGGGAGCCTCTTCCTGCAGTAATTTCAGCACGATAGGCTCGCGCAGGCGGACCGAGTTGATGTTCCAGGTGGCAAGAGTAAAGGGCATGGGGGATTCCTCTGTCGCGGTTGGGCGGAGGTTAGCGTGGGTTGGAGTGGGGTGCCATTGGAAAAGAGGCCCAAAAGCAGTTATGCGGACAATGCTGTCGTTCGCTCGAAGAAAATGAACGACCGCTCGTGAAGGTAACACATTTTAGGGTTGTTCAAACGATCCTATCCAGTGGATCGAAATGCAAACACCCTATTGCAACTTCGGAAGCGGTCGGCGGCGCGCCGCGTCTACAGCCTGATCTAGAAAGCGAATGTAGTTCGCCATGGAGTCGAGGTGATCCTCCATCGGGGGGCCACACTTCCATAGTTCGGTGAACGCGCCATTGGTGAAGGCGCTGCAATCCCAACCACGCAAAGAGAATTGAATCAGCTGTTTGAAATGGAGCGTATTCAAGCCTTCATCCTCCGCAAAGCTGACGGTTTGCATGTCGCACCTGTCATTACAGAACAGCACGACATAACGGCCCTGAAACATACGGGATTTTGACAAGTAAACACGGCGCTGGCTCTCAAGTGAGCTGTGGTCAATAATATCGAAATCTTGCGAAGCGGGACGCAAGAACGCGCGCAGCGAGGCATAGGTGGGTTTGGAGTCACCCTTCCAAAACCGCGCCGGGCCCAAAACTTCAAGAAAGACGTTATTGCGGTTAGGTTCTTCAGACCCAAACTGCCCTCTGTAGAAAATAATGTAATCTTCCCATCTGGTAAAGGGCATGGTGGGTTCTGCACAACGGACAAAATAGGAGGTCGCGCGACGATCCAAGGCTGCCCCACGGAGCACCTTACCGTCCAAGTATTCGGTTTCATCAAAGCTATCAGTCGTTAACCGACAGGTGTCTCCCGGAAACGGCTGGGCATAGTGGATTAGGCTTAGGGTCTCCTGCCCGATGTTCTTGACGATGTATCCTTCAGGTACGTCATCGCAGTCGTACTGCGTGCAGAAGTCTGTCCATTCCTCGGCTTTCGTGCGGAGTTTCTCTGCCCGCTCAGCCTCGACCCTCTCACTGTGCGTCGGAGCGGTAAACACCAAATACGCAAAATAGCCAATCCAAACCACCGCGATGAGAATTGCCACGGCGGTAGACGCGACTACTGCGGAAAGGAGGTAGCGAAAGAAGCGTTTCAGAATCATAGAGTTTCGGCCCAGAACCAAATCGTTGACAGCTTGTGTCAGCATTCGGGCGAAACTTTGGCCCATTTCCGGGTCACGGGGGTCACTTTCCCAGTGTGGCTAGCAGGACTTTCTAACGACCTTCGAACCAAAGCTATCGGTGTGAGTTTTGGCAAGCAGAGATAACTAAAGCCGACATTGGAACTATGCTCGGGATTGAGCACTTTGGGCTCAAAGCCGGCATCCATCCCCAGCCCAACAAAAAAGGCCGGGCCATAAGGCCCGGCAGTCCAACAGGGAGGTGCATGTCATAACCCGGACATGCGCGGGTTGGGAGTACTCTAATTACACATCCAGAGTATCACTTTGATCCACGTCAATCCACCCGGAGTTACGAGACCAAGCGATATCCGCCCGATTCTGTGACCAAAAGGCGCGCGTTCGATGGGTCGGGTTCGATCTTTTGGCGCAGACGATAGATGTGGGTTTCCAGCGTATGTGTGGTGACACCGGCGTTATAGCCCCAGACCTCGTGCAGCAGAACGTCGCGGGCGACCACGCCATCTGCCGAGCGGTACAGGAACTTGAGAATGTTGGTTTCTTTCTCGGTCAGGCGGATCTTGCGATCCTCTTCGGTGATCAACATCTTCATCGCCGGCTTAAAGGTATACGGCCCCAGCACAAAGACCGCGTCTTCGGATTGTTCATGCTGGCGCAACTGCGCGCGGATACGGGCCAGTAGGACCGGAAATTTGAACGGCTTAGAGACGTAATCATTGGCACCGGCATCCAAACCCAGAATGGTATCTGCGTCGCTGTCATGGCCGGTCAGCATCAGGATCGGGCTTTTGACGCCTTGTTTGCGCATCAGACGGCACAGCTCACGACCGTCCGTATCCGGCAGACCGACGTCCAGAATGACCAGATCGTAAATCGCCTCGCGTGCGCGCTCCATGGCGGATTGACCGTCTGCCGCTTCGAACACGTCGAAATCCTCGGTCATCACGAGTTGCTCGCTGAGCGCCTCGCGCAGATCTTCATCGTCATCCACCAGCAGGATTTTCTTGAGCTGAGCCATGTCCGGTCCTCCTAAGCCTTTTCCACCATTTGCGTGCGGAAGATGCAATCAACAAGATTTACTGCAATGGTCTCACGCCCTCGTGTCTGACGCAGAGGAATTGTTTCACTTTTTCTTCTGTTCGGGTTAGACGAAGACCAACACGTTATAGGGTAACATAGATGAGTCTTATCCCCGATATCTCGGAATTGCTGGCACGGGCCCGCGCGGATCTGCGTATGGGCGTTCCCGTCGTATTGACTGATGACAGCGGGTTCAGCGTCATAGCGATAGCGTCCGAGACATTAAGCGCACAACGGCTGGCCGACCTTCGGAACTTCGAAGGTCAGCCTGTGGTCGCGATCACCGTAAGACGCGCAGAAACGCTGAAGGCACGCGCCTATGATGGCGACCTCGCACGGGTAATCATCCCATCGGACACCGACATCGCATGGGTTCAGGCGGTCGCCGATCCCTCGGATGATCTAAATACCCCGATGAAAGGCCCTCTGATGTCCGAGCGTCAGGGTAGCGCAAACCTGCACCGAATTGCCATCGCTTTGACGAAGTCCGCACGCCTCTTGCCGGCCGCCGTGGTGGTTCCAATTGATGACGGTCGCGATTTTGCGGTGGCACATGGCCTGACCTGCATCGACCATACCCGCGCTGCGCCGCATCTGGCAGATCGAAGCACCCTGCACGCGATTGCCGCCGCGCGCCTGCCGATGGAAGTGTCCGAGGCCGGTCGGCTGCACGTTTTCCGCCCCGAAGATGGCGGAGAAGAGCATTATGCCGTGGAAATTGGGCGTCCGGACCGAAGCAAACCTGTGCTGGCCCGTTTGCATTCGGCCTGTTTCACAGGCGACTTGATGGGCAGCTTGAAATGCGATTGCGGGCCGCAGCTGCGTGGTGCGCTTGCCCAGATGGGGTCCGAGGGCGCAGGCGTGTTGCTGTACCTCAATCAAGAAGGACGCGGCATCGGCCTTGCCAACAAAATGCGGGCCTATTTCCTACAGGATCAGGGTTTTGACACGGTCGAGGCCAATCACCGATTGGGGTTCGAAGACGATGAACGTGATTTCCGACTAGGCTCGGACATTCTGAAAGAACTTGGTTTTTCGTCGGTTCGGTTGCTGACAAACAACCCGGCGAAAATCGCGATGATGGAAAAGACAGGCATCGCGGTGACCGAAAGAGTACCGCTGAAAGTGGGTGAAACAGCCCACAACCGGGGGTATCTGGCCACCAAGGCAGCGAAATCAGGCCATTTGCTGTGACCCCGGACGATCTGGTTCTTACGCCACGGGGCATAAGGTTTGCCGGGCGCCTCTTTCCTTGTTCGATCGGAAAAGGCGGCCTGACGGATGACAAGCACGAAGGCGATGGGGCAACGCCAATCGGTGTGCATCACATAGTCGGTATGCTGTTTCGACCAGATAGAATTGCAGCTCCGTCCTCATGGGCCATCCCAATAGGCCCCGGCGATCTTTGGTCTGATGACAGCGCGGACAGCCAGTACAATCAGATGGTCAGCGCGCCCTATGCCCCCAGCCACGAAAAGCTGCGGCGCGCGGACCCCCTGTACGATCTTGTTCTGATCACCGACTGGAACTGGCCGAACTCTGTGTCAGGCCGGGGATCAGCCATTTTCCTTCACCAGTGGAGACGCCCCGGCTACCCGACCGAAGGCTGTGTCGCTTTTCGCCGCGACCATCTGCATTGGATCGCGCGTAGAATTTCCCCCGGAACGCGTCTGATTATCCCGCAGGTTTGACCCTCTCGCCAAAGATCGCGGACCCCACGCGCACATGGGTGGCCCCCAACGCGATCGCCTGCTCGAAGTCACCGCTCATCCCCATCGAGAGCCCTTCTAAACCGTTGCGTTCGGCGATCTTGGCCAGCAACGCAAAATGCAGCGAGGGTTCCTCTTCAACCGGCGGGATTGCCATCAGACCCTGAACCGGCAAATCCAGTTCGCGGCACTCGGCGATGAAGGCGTCCGCATCAACCGGCATGATCCCTGCTTTTTGCTCTTCTTCTCCGGTATTGACCTGAATGAACAGATCCGGGCAGTGGCCAACCTCTTGCGCCAACCGTGCCAGCGTTTTGGCAAGCTTGGGCCGATCCACCGAGTGAATCGCGTTGAACAGTTCAATTGCCTGCCGGGCCTTGTTGGTTTGCAGCGGTCCGATCAGATGCAGGTCTATCCCTGAGAATTGCTCCTTAAAGCCCGGCCACTTTTCGGCCGCTTCCTGCACGCGGTTTTCCCCAAAACAGCGGTGGCCTTGGCTCAGCACAGCCTCAACACGTTCATTCGGCTGGACCTTTGAAACCGCGATCAGCTTTGTCGAACCCGCAAGTCGTCCGGCGGCGGATTCGGCCTTGGCGATGCGGGCAGTGATGTCGTGCAGCGACATGGATTTCCTCTCTCTGCTTTGGGGCAGGAAAACACCAAGTCCGCGCAAAAGAAAAGGGCAGGTCCGAAGACCTGCCCTTAAACTTTGTGGTTTAGCTCAACTTAGAAGTTGAACTGAGCACCGAAGTCGGCACGTACACGGCTGTCGCCGTCGCCGCGCTTCTCTTGGCCGAGACCACCGCGCAGCGATGCACCGCCGCCCAGGTCGTACTTAACGCCGATACCATACTGCTGCAGGTCGTCGTCCGCCGAACCGTCACCGTAAGCAGCGGTCAGAGTGGTTGCCGCGCCCAGGTTGTAGGCCAGCGACAGACCGTATGCGGTGCCGTTGCGATCGTCGTTTACAACGTCATCGTCAGCTACAAACAGAGTACCCGAGAAGTCACCGAATTCTGCACCCAGGGTCAGAACGGTCAGCGACTGCTTTTCGCTCGCGCTGTTCACGTTCGCCTTGGTCTGACCATAGGCCAGTGCAGCGGTGATGTTGTTGAAGTTGTAAGTTGCGCTGATGTCCCAGCGGTCTGCGTCCTGCGCAACACCGTCAAAAGCAATAGTTGCTTGGTCATATGACGCGCCGAATGCGAAATCGCCAACTGCGTACTGGAAGAACACAGCGTTCGAACCCGAACCGGTCGACGAGTAAGCCAGGAAGCTATAGTCAACGCCCGAGTACTGACCGATGAAGGCTTCCAGGCCAGGCTCGTTACCGTAGTAGTTTGCCAGGTTGTCGAAGGAACCCGCAACGTTGCCGGCGTCAACACGCAGACCACCGTAGATGACCGAGAAGCGTGCGCCGTTCAGGCCAGCGCTGTTCTGCTCACCGTTGCCGGCGTTTTCGTCAGCCTGCAGACGAACACGAGCCGAGAACTCAACGCCGCCATCGGTTTCTGCGGTGCCGTCGATGTTCAGACGGAAACGCGAGACCAGGATGGTGCTGTCGGTTTCGACGGTCGAGGTGCCATCAGCGATGATGTCGCCGTTTGCATCTGTGGTGAAGTTGTTAACAGTACCGGTACGATCTTCGTAGTAGCCAATACCAAAACGGCCATAGCCGCTGAATTTAACGTCGGCCGCTGCAACACTTGCGGTTGCGATCAGAGCGGTCGATGCGAAGAGAACTTTTTTCATCTTGTTTCCCTCGGTTTCAAAAGTTTTTCTACTCGACACATGCCTCAGCACATGTCTCAGCACGGGAACCGTTTCGCTCGAATTACCCCCTTCACGCAAGCTTGCCTTAAATGTGAAGGGTGCATTGGCCCCAAATTGGTGCAAGGATGCCACAGTCGATAATCGGGGGCTAATCTGCCGTCCACACTGACATGAGTAACAAGAATAGGGTTGTTGCTGAACTGGACCTTGTCTAGGAGTAACACGTAATAAAGTAGACCAAGTGAAACAGGACCAGTCGACAATGCGCCTGCAGACGATTTTCGGTTTGATCATAATGACTGCTGCCGTGTCGGCCTGCGGACAGAATCAGAGTGCGGCTCCGAATCCCGCGTTGCTGTATACAGATAGCACACGCACGGAAGAACGAGAGCTGAACGATCCAGAACGCACGACAATCTGGGACGTGTTCAACCGCGGGAATGCTGAACAGATCGTCAATGTGAACCGGTATTTGTGGGCGGCCTCACTGGATGTGCTGAATTTCCTCCCAATTCAGGAAGTTGATCCATTTACCGGCGTGATCGTAACAGGTTACGGCACGCCTCCTGGTGGCGGACGCTCTTATCGCGCGACCGTGCATATAAGTGACCCGGCCCTGGCGGCGCGGTCCCTTTCGGTAGCACTGCAAAGCAGCGGAGGCGCTCCGGTCAGCGCTGCAACGGCCCGGGCGGTCGAGGATGCGATCCTGAATCGCGCACGCCAGTTGCGCATTGCGGACAACAAACTCTAGCCACCCGCTGAAAATCACAATATTACCACGCCGGGTTCACGCCCGGCGTTTTCATTCACGAAGGACCGCACAATGTCGCGCTACTCGGCCACCGAAATCGAAGCAAAATGGCAAGAGGCCTGGGACAAGGCCGGGATCTTCACCGCCGACCATAAGGCGGACAAGCCGAAATATTATGTGCTTGAGATGTTCCCCTACCCGTCAGGGCGAATCCATATGGGGCATGTGCGCAACTATACGATGGGCGACGTCATTGCGCGTCACAAGCTCGCGACGGGGCATAACGTGCTGCACCCGATGGGCTGGGATGCCTTCGGGATGCCCGCAGAGAACGCCGCCATGGCCATTGGCGGCCACCCGAAAGACTGGACCTATAGCAACATCGCCGACATGCGCGGACAGATGAAGCCACTGGGCCTGTCGATTGACTGGTCCCGCGAATTCGCCACCTGTGACCCCGAATATTATGGCCAGCAGCAGGCTCTGTTCCTCGATATGCTCGATACTGGGTTGGTTTACCGCAAGAACGCCGTGGTGAACTGGGACCCGGTCGACATGACCGTTCTGGCCAATGAACAGGTGGAAAATGGACGTGGCTGGCGCTCAGGCGCACTGGTAGAACGGCGCGAGCTGACACAGTGGTTCTTCAAAATCTCGGACTATTCCGAAGAATTGCTGGATGCGCTTGATACGCTGGAGAACTGGCCTGCCAAAGTGCGGCTGATGCAGGAAAACTGGATCGGCAAGTCGCGCGGCCTGCAATTTGGCTTCGAACGTACTGATGGTGGTGAGCCCATCACCGTCTATACGACTCGGCCCGATACGCTGTTGGGCGCGTCCTTTGTTGGTATTTCGCCGGATCACCCGATTGCCAAGCAGCTTGAGGCCGAAAACCCCGAAGTTGCTGAGTTTGTTGCCGAATGCCGCAAGGGTGGCACCACGGAAGAGGCCATCGAGACGGCCGAAAAGCTGGGTTGCGACACCGGCATTCGCGTGCGTCACCCGCTGGACCCGAACTGGGAACTGCCGGTCTGGATCGCCAACTTCATCCTGATGGATTACGGAACTGGCGCGATCTTTGCCTGCCCCGCGCATGACCAGCGCGACCTTGATTTCTGCCGCAAGTATGGCCTGCCGGTCATCGACACCTTCTTTGCACTGGGTGACAATACGACGGTCGACAAGATCGCTTTTGTGCCGCCGAAAACTGAAAAAGTCCGCTGGGTGGACCACTTCGCAGGCCTGACCGAGGCCACGGGGGATGAGGCGATCAACGCCACCGTCGATTTCGCGGAAAAAGCAGGTTGGGGTGAAGGCGTCACCAAATATCGCCTACGCGATTGGGGGCTCAGCCGTCAACGCTATTGGGGTTGCCCGATTCCGGTCGTGCATTGCGACAAATGTGGCACCGTGCCCGAGAAGAAAGAGAATCTGCCGATCGAATTGCCTTACGACGATGGCAACGGCAAACCCATCGACTTCTCGATCCCCGGCAACCCGCTGGACCGCCATGCCAATTGGCGTGACACCCCTTGCCCGTCTTGCGGCGCGCCTGCCAAACGTGAAACGGATACGATGGATACGTTTGTCGATTCGTCGTGGTATTTCGCCCGTTTCACCGCGCCACGCGCTGACACACCCACCGATCTGGCCGAGGCCGAATACTGGATGAATGTCGACCAGTATATCGGCGGTATCGAGCACGCGATTCTGCACCTGCTCTATTCGCGCTTCTTCGCGCGGGCGATGAACATCACGGGTCACCTGCCTAAGAAAGCCATCGAGCCGTTCAATGCGTTGTTCACGCAGGGCATGGTCACGCATGAGATCTATCAGACACGCGACGCCAATGGCCGTCCGGTTTATCACCTGCCCGAAGATGTGACCGACGGAAAACTGGCCGACGGCACCGAGGTTGAGATTATCCCCTCGGCCAAGATGTCGAAATCAAAGAAAAACGTAGTCGACCCGGTCAGCATCATCTCGGCCTTCGGCGCGGATACTGCGCGTTGGTTCGTCCTGTCCGATTCGCCGCCTGAACGGGATGTGGAATGGACCGCATCCGGGGCCGAGGCTGCGTTCAAGCACCTCAGCCGTGTGCATCGGATCGCCTCGGAAATCGCCGAATCGGATGTTCCGGCCAATGCCGAGGATGAAACCCTGCTGCGCGAGATGCACAAAGCCATCCATGACGTCACAGGCGGAGTCGAATCTTTCGGCTTCAACGCCTCAATCGCCAAGCTTTATGCTTTCACCAACACCCTGGCCAAATCCAAGGCGGGCACCGCAGCCAAACGCGAGGCCGCCAAAACGCTGGCACAGCTGATGTCGCCGATGACCCCGCACCTGTCCGAGGAGCTTTGGCAGCTGCTGGGTGGCGAAGGGCTGGTTGCCACGGCATCATGGCCGGTTGCGGATGCAGCTATGCTGGTGGACGACACCGTCACCCTGCCGATCCAGATCAACGGCAAGCGCCGCGCGGAAATCAGCGTGGCCAAAGATATGCCCAAGGACGAGGTTGAAAAAGTCGCGCTGAGCACCGAAGCTGTGCAAAAGGCGCTAGATGGCGCCACACCCAAGAAAGTAATCGTTGTACCGGGCCGGATTGTGAATGTCGTCGTTTAACCGCAGAACCTTGTTGCTGATGCCCTTGGCCCTTGCCGCCTGCGGGTTTGAACCTGTGTACGCTCCGGGCGGATCGGGCTCGGCCCTTTTTGGCCGCGTAGAAGTGTCGGCACCAAACACGGTCACCAGCTTTCTTCTGGTCGAAGATCTGGAACAAAAGCTAGGCCGTAGCGCAACATCCGGCAGTGAATACAGTCTGGACGTTTCCGTCGTGACCCAGACGGTGGCGGCATCGATCACCTCAACGAACGAAACCAACCGTCTTATCATCAACGGGACCGCCAACTATTCGCTTAGATCGAAAGCGACGGGGCAAGTTCTTGCGTCGGGCTCGGTGACGGACTTCGTGGGGTATTCGGCTGCCGGTTCCACCGTATCCACCCTGGCTGATGAGCGGGATGCAACGCAGCGCCTGATGGTGATTCTGTCCGATCAGATCATCAGTCGGCTGTACGCCACGCCGGGCCTGTCCGTATGAAGCTGAGCCCGCGCGAGGCCGAGGGATATTTCTCGAGACCCGACGCGGACAAGGCCGGGCTGTTGATCTACGGTGCGGATGCGATGCGCGTGGCGCTAAAGCGGCAACAGGTTTTGGCCGCTCTGCTGGGCGCCAATGCAGAAGAAGAGATGCGGTTGACCCGCCTGCCCGGAAGCGATCTGCGTGGCGATCCGGCCTTGTTGCTGGACGCGGTCAAGGCGGTCGGGTTCTTTCCCGGGCCACGCGCTGTATTCGTCGAAGACACAACCGACACGGCCGCCCCAGCAATCCTTGCCGCGCTGGAAGATTGGGTGGCTGGCGATGCCCAGATCATCGTCACCGCCGGGCAGCTCAAGGCCAGCTCCAAGATTCGCAAAGCGTTCGAATCGCACCGCTCGGCCTATGCGGTAGGTATCTATGACGACCCACCATCCCGGGCCGAAGTCGAACGAATACTTTCTGAGGCCGGTTTGCAAAACATCCCGCGCGATTCGATGGCCGCGATTGCTGAGCTGGCAACCGGTATAAGCCCCGGTGACTTTACCCAAACGATTGAGAAACTGTCGCTTTACAAGCGCGGTGACAGTTCCGAGCTGACCATTGAAGACGTCGAAGCCTGCGCGCCCCGCTCGACCGAGGCCGCACTGGATGATGTGCTGAACGTGGTTGCCGATGGTCGCGCGGGTGAAATCGGCCCGCTGATCCGACGTTTGCAATCACAGGGAACCAATGCGGTCAGCCTGTGCATCGGCGCGACAAGGCACTTCCGCACTTTGTACGCCTGCGCATCCGATCCGGGCGGAGCAGCACAGGGCATCGGAAAGCTGCGCCCCCCGGTTTATGGGAAACGGCGCGACCGCATTCTGCGTCAGGCCCAAGGGTGGGGTGCGCCAAAATTGCAAACTGCGTTGACGGTTCTGACAGATACGGACCTGTCGCTGCGCTCGGCCGGGCAAACGGCACCGGCCATGGCATTGGTCGAACGTGCCATGATCCGTTTGGCGATGCTGGCGCGGACCCGCTAACCGCTTTGATCCAACCAATATGCCGCCGAACGCCCAGCCCAACGGCCGGTCGCTAGGCAGGCTGTCAGAAGGTACCCCCCGGTCGGGGCCTCCCAATCCAGCATCTCGCCCGCGCAAAACACTCCGGGACATGCAGTAAGCATGAGCCCCTCATTAAGCGCCGAACGTGGCACACCTCCTGCTGTGGAGATGGCCTCGTCCATCGGGCGCAGGCCCGAGTGTCTGATCTGCAGATGCTTGATCACGCTTACGTCTAGCGATGGAAACTGGCCATCGCGCTTGGACATTTCATGAAACAGGGCGACCTTTTGCGGAGACAGGTGCAGAGATTTCTTCAGCCACTGCGAAAAGGTCGTTTTCGATTTCTTTGACGCAAAACGACTTCGCAACGTATCGGCATCCAAATCCGGAACCAAATCGACAAAAAGCGGTGCTCTGTCACGCAAGGCCGGGGTCAGTGAGTACAATCCACCCCCTTCCAACCCTTTCGCCGAAACCGCAGCCTCGCCGCGACTTTCCAACTCTCCGGCCCTCCATCGCACCGATTTCAAAGCCGCGCCAAAATGCGGCTGCATATGGGGGCTCCATTCCACGGAAATGGCTGAGTTTGCGGGTGCGAAAGGTGTGAGGGGCACGCCTTTACCCGTCAGCACCGATGCCCATGCGCCGTCTGATCCCAACCGCGACCAGCTTGCCCCGCCCAGCGCAAGAACGGTCACATCGGGGAATAGCTTCTGCCTGCCATCATCCGTGTCGAATACGGCTTGGGCACCGTCCCAACCAAACCACCGCCAGCGTGTTCTGACCTGAACGCCAGCCTCTGCCAGCCGTGCCAGCCACGCCCGCAACAGCGGAGAGGCCTTCATCGATGTCGGAAACACCCGCCCGGTCGAGCCTGTGAACAGCTCTTGCCCCAACCCTTGCGCCCATGTTTGCACGTCCGAGGCATCAAATTCGGCAATCATTGGTCGCAACCAGGTCGCAGCCTCACCATAGGATCCCAGCAAAGTCTCAAGCGGCTCGTCCTTGGTCAAATTCAGCCCGGACTTCCCGGCCATCAGGAATTTTCGCGCCACCGAAGGCTTGGCCTCGGCCACAACAACAGAATGCCCGGCTTTGGCCATTTCCTCGGCCACCATCAGGCCTGCGGGTCCGCCGCCGATCACCAGTGCCTTTGCCATCCCTGCCCTCTTGCCTTTCGCGCCACCTGACGCAACCTTACCCTCGTCATGACGAACCGCGATCCGACCTGCCCGCTCTGCAACCGCCCGATCCCGGACGGGGGCGGAAGCCTGCACCATCTGATCCCAAAACTCAAAGGGGGCAAGGGCGGACCCACCGTCCTGCTGCACCAGATCTGCCATAAAGAGGTGCATGCGACCCTGACCGAGGCGGAATTGGCCCGTGAATTCAACAGCGTCGAGGCCCTGCGCGCCCATCCGAGGTTGGAGAAATTCCTGAATTGGGTTCGCAAACGCCCGCCCGGCTTTCGCTCGAAAGTTCCGGGCAAGCGTCGAGGTCGTTGATCAGCCGGGATTAACCGGGTCGCCAAACGCGTCCCGCGTCGGCGCGGCAAGCCCCTGAAACTCCAACCCGCGATAATCGGGTACATTGGCAAACCTGACGCCTTTGACGTGTTGGAACTCCAACGTTGTGTAGGGGCGTTTCCACAGCCATTCGCGATTTCCTACTGACCAAGGGTCTGGATTTGGCGGAGCCTCGTCGGTGAACGCGTAAAAATGCAGATCAAAGCCGTATTGCCCAATGTCCTGCATCGAAAGCAGGCGCATGCCCTTGCCCCGGCAGAATTCATCCTCGGCTTCTATATTTCCGGTGCGCAGGGTGATCTGGCCGATACAAGCCTGCGCAAACGGATCGCTCGGATCTGCTGCGTTTAGCGGCCGGTTGCCTTCGAAATCATGCTGAAGCAGCTCGATCACGAACCCTTCTGGGTCTTTGAGATGGCACATATACCCGATGTTCAGAAACTGCTTCGGGTCCGAAACCTCAATTCCCTTTTCGCGCAGGAAAGCGGCCGCCAGATCGACATCCGGAACGGTGATGCCGATCTTCCAATAGCGTTGTCCTGTGTCATGGGTGTATCCGCCGCCGCCAGGCATCAGCAGCAAATCGGCGTCCTGCCCCGGATAGCCGATGCGCAGGCTCACCCCCTGGGCCTGAACCGGCATCCCAAGGACATCCGTATAGAATTTGCCCAGTTGTTCAGGATCGGCGACGCGTAGTCGCAAGCCAGACAGCCTCATCCGCACAGCCCGGCAATACCGGCAGCGATCTTGGGGTCGGCGGCGGTGCTATCAGCGACCAGTTCACGCGCTGTCTGCATCAGCGCATCCGGTGCCACCACCCGGTCCACCAGACCAAAGGTATAAGCCTCATCCGCGGTGATCTTTTGCCCGGCCATCAGGATCATCTTGGTGCGGGATGGTCCGATCAGGGCTGACATGCGGGCGGGATCAGACGGTTGCGGTAAAAACCCCAGTTTCATCACGGGATAGAAGAACTTGGCGGACGGGACTGCAATTCGAATATCGCAGGCCAGCACCATACCGTTCGCTCCCCCAGCCAGGGTTCCATTCAACGCGGCGACCGTCAGGCATGGCAGGGCGGCGATTGCGCCCGACAAACGCTCCCATACATCCGAAGTTGCAAGCCCCGCGCGTGCCTCAGCCAGATCCGCCCCGGCACTGAACACACTGCCCGTCCCGGTCAGGATCAACGCGCGTGCCTCAGTGGCGGCTTCGGCAATTTCGGCCAGCTCAGTCAGCATCGCCCCGGTCAGCGCGTTGGCTTTGCCGGGGTTGTTCAACGTAACAATCCACAAACCGTCTTCTTTGTTTAGTTCGATCACGTCAGCCCAACCCTTTGTCGAATATCTTCACGCCGCAACGAGATTTCGGATCCCAAAAATTCATCCGCATCGGACGTGCACATCCACAGCAGCGCTTTGGCTGGCCAATCGGCGGGAATATGATCGCTCCAATCCAACTGGCTGACGGCGTTGATACCGCTTGTCTTGATTACCCGCTGCATATCCGTCGCCACGGTGCCCGGGGACAGACCCATGGCGCGGATACCGTGCAACGATTCCTCAAGATGGAGGCATTCCGTCAGCATTTTTGCACCAGCCTTGGAGGCACAATAGTGGCTCCATGCCTCAACCGGGTTCGAGGCCGCGCCTGATGATACGGTCAGCACGGTGCCTCCACCTGCTGCGCGCATGATGGGCAGGGCAGCGCGCATTCCGTAGAACACACCCTTGAGATTTATGTCTATCGCCTTGTCCCAGGCCGCGACATCCGCGTTCGAAAGATGGAAGATCGGGTCAATAACACCGGCATTCCCGATCAGAACATCCAAACCACCAAAGCGGTCGACGCAATCTGCCACAGCCTGTTCAACCTGCGCAAAATCACTGACGTCACATTCCAGTGCGATTGCGTTTTCGCCCAGCGCAGTTGCCAATGCGGCGATCTGATCGCGGCTACGCGCGAGCAGCGCCACGTTCGCACCTGCTGCGGCAAAAAGGCGCCCTGCCTCTGCTCCGATGCCGCGGCTGGCCCCAGTTATCAGTACGGTTTTCCCCTGCATTTGGTTCCTATACCTCCAACGGTTTGAATTTGTGTGAATGCTTACCGCGCGAAGGGGGAAAGGGTCCAGCCCTTGCCCCTTGACGCCCGACGTCACAAGCACGACGATGCCGGCAAAATTATCTAGAAGGGTACTGTAATGTCCGTTTTCCTTCGCCGCAGTTGCGGTGCTGTATTGGCATATGCCGTTATCACACAAGGCGCACTTGCCGACCTGACCTCGCAGGATGTCTGGAATGATTGGAAAACCTATCTGGGTCAGATGGGGTACACCGTTTCGGGCGACGAAACCGTTTCAGGCAATGTAACTACGATTGCCGACATGGCTGTTTCGATGGACCTGCCGGAAGAGGATGCAACCTTCCAGATGGTCGTTCCGGAAATGAGCCTGACGGAAAACGGCGACGGCACGGTCAGCATCGATTTCCCTGACACTTATGTGATGACCGTGTCCGGCCAGGGAGATGGCGAGGAATTCTCGGTCGATATCAACTATTCTGAGACCGGAATGAACCTGGTCGTTTCAGGCTCGCCCGACGAAATGACCTACGACTATTCGGCCGACACGATAGGTATCAAGCTGGATGGTCTGAATGTGGACGGCGAAAAGATGCCCGCTGATGCGCTCGCGCTCAGCTTAAACATGACAGATCTGGCTGGCAGCTCGGTCATGAAAATCGGCGAAAACCGTGACATTGATCAGAAGTTCACCGCGGGTGGGATGACCTATGATATGGCGTTCCAGGACCCGGACAGCGGCGACACGGCTAGGGTTGACGGCTCGATGAGCCAGCTGGCGTTTGAGGGCACAAACGTTATCCCATCCGAATTCGACATCTCGGACCCGCAGGCCTTCTATGAGGCGGGCTTCTCGTTCTCGGGGCTGTTCACCTACGGATCCGGCCAGAACGCGATTGCAGGCACCAGCGAAGGCGAGGCATTCTCGGTCGGAAGCGAGTCTCAGGGTGGCAAATTTGGCGCCAGCATCGACGCAGAGCGTCTTGCCTATGACATCGAGCAGAACAGCGCGAAAGTCGCAGTGACGACGGCCGACCTGCCTTTCCCGATCGAAATCGCGATGGAGAATGCCGGGTTCAAGTTTGAAATTCCGGTGCAGAAATCCGAGGAAATCCAACCGTTTGGGTTCGCCATGAACCTGACCGACTTCACCATGTCGGATATTCTGTGGAGCATGTTCGACCCAGCAGGCGCACTGCCGCGCGACCCGGCGACGATTGCGCTGGACACGACCGGGACCGCCAAGGTTCTGTTGAACATCTTTGATCCTACCGCAGTCGAAAACCTGGATACATCTGACGCAGCACCGGGCGAATTACACTCGCTGAAGATCAACGAACTGCTGGTGTCTCTGGTCGGAGCCAAGCTGACCGGTGAAGGCGATTTCACCTTCGACAACTCCAACGTCTCAGAGTTCGACGGAATGCCCACGCCGACCGGCGTTGCCAAGCTGAAACTGAATGGTGCCAACGCCCTGATCGACAAGTTGATCGAGATGGGGCTGGTGTCGGACAGCGATGCAATGGGCGCTCGGATGATGATGGGTCTGATGGCCGTACCGGGTGACGAGCCCGACACGCTGAATTCGGAAATCGAATTCACTGCGGATGGTCAGATTCTGGCGAACGGCCAGCGTATCAAGTAACACTTCGGGAAGGCGGCACCGCTGCCTTCCCAATCCTTCGCCCGTGGTGCGAACTCCGGCACCGGGCGCATCGTGGCGAATTCCATTTCAATAGTTTGCTCAACCTAAAATAGCCGCAGGCCTTGCGAGACCGGCGGTCCAAGGCTAGGTCGAATGCACACAGACCGGAGGCCTCATGACCCGCACACCCGAAGAAATCAGCCATAATCTGCTGGACGCGGCCCGCAAAGCCGGGGCCGAAGCGGCGGATGCCATCGTTCTGGATGGCTCATCGGTATCGGTTGAAGTCCGCGGTGGCGCGCTGGAGCACGCCGAACGGTCCGAAGGCACCGACCTGGGACTGCGTGTGTTTCTAGGCAAGCGGCAGGCGATCGTCTCAAGTTCGGACAGTCGCCCCGAAACGCTGACGGCGATGGCGCAACGTGCAGTGGCCATGGCAAACGAAGCTCCGGAAGATCCTTTTACAGGGTTGGCCACGCCCGACCAGCTTGCAAAAGACTGGGATATCGCGGCGCTGGAACAATTCGACCCGACGCCGGAACCGTCGGCGGATACGCTTTTGCAGGATGCACTGGCTGCCGAAGCTGCCGCTTTGGCCATAGAAGGCGTGTCCCAAGTATCAGACGCCGCGGCCGCTTATGGCACCCACCGCGTGCATCTGGCTGCCACAAATGGCTTTTCCGGCGGGTATTCCCGCAGCAGCCGCTCGACCTCTTGCGTTGCTATCTCGGGCCAAGGCACAGGGATGGAACGCGACTACGACGGCGACAGCCGCACATTCCAGAGTGACCTGCGCAGCCCTGATGAGATTGGCCGCTCGGCAGGTGAACGCGCCGTTGCGCTGATTGGGGCACAAAAACCCGCGACAGGCACATTCCCTGTCCTGTTCGACGAGCGGATTTCGTCTTCGCTGATCGGTCATCTTTTGGCCGCCAGCAACGGCGCCGCCATTGCCCGTGGTGCGTCATGGCTGAAGGACAGCCTGGGAGAGCAGGTCCTGCCTGAACACCTGTCACTGATCGAAGACCCGCATCGCCCGCGTATCTCGGGCTCTCGCCCCTTTGACGCCGAAGGTTTGCCAACACAGCGAAGGGCCGTTGTTGAAAACGGAGTACTGACCGGGTGGACCCTGGATTTGGCCAGCGCACGAAAACTGGGCATGACCTCGACCGGGAATGCGGCGCGTGGCGTGTCCGGCCCCCCGTCGCCCAGCAACTGGAACCTGAGCCTGACC
This sequence comes from Ruegeria sp. CDSB086, assembly GCF_059611065.1. Taxonomy (NCBI): domain Bacteria; kingdom Pseudomonadati; phylum Pseudomonadota; class Alphaproteobacteria; order Rhodobacterales; family Roseobacteraceae; genus Ruegeria; species Ruegeria sp. CDSB086. The sequence continues at coordinate 125,736 of NZ_JBXWOV010000009.1, forward strand.
CAAGGCACGCACAGCCGGGACGATCTGCTGCGTGACATGGGAACCGGCCTGCTGGTGACCTCGATGATCGGATCGACGATCAACCCCAATACCGGCGACTACTCACGTGGGGCATCAGGCTTTTGGGTCGAAAACGGGGAAATCACCCATCCCGTCAACGAATGTACGATCGCTGGCAATCTGCGTGACATGCTGAAACGGATTATTCCGGCAAATGACGCACGTACGTACTTGTCCCGCGTGGTGCCATCGATCCTGATCGAAGGAATGACACTTGCCGGCACCTGACCTGCAACTGCTGATTGACGCCGCATTAGAGGCCGGAAAGATCGCCACTCGGTTTTCGGGGACAACGGCGCAACGCTGGGATAAACCCGACGGGGCCGGCCCGGTGACCGAAGCTGATCTTGCCGTGAACGAGATGCTTGAGCAAATGCTGCCCGCAGCGCGTCCGGGGTATGGCTGGTTGAGCGAGGAAACCGAGGATTCAACTGACAGGCTATCGAAAGACCGTGTTTTCATCATTGATCCCATCGACGGCACCCGCAGCTTTGCCGAAGGCTCGCGGACCTGGGCCCACTCATTGGCTATCGCCGAACAGGGCGAAGTGACGGCCGCTGTGATCTACCTGCCTTTGCGAAACCTGCTTTATGCCGCAGCAAAAGGTCAGGATGCTACGCTCAACGCCGAAAAGATTCGGGTCAGCGAACTCGGTGTGTTAGAAAGCGCCGAGGTGTTGGCCGCGAAACCCAACATGCAGCCGCAACACTGGCGTCAGGGGCAGGTACCCGAGTTCAAACGGAACTACAGGCCATCTCTGGCCTATCGCATGGCCCTTGTTGCACAGGGACGATTTGACGGGATGATGACCCTCAGGCCCAGTTGGGAATGGGACATCGCCGCCGGTGATCTGATTATACGCGAAGCCCTCGGCCGGTGTTCGGACCGCGCGGGGCTGCCTCTGCGGTTCAACAATGAAACTCCGCGTCTGAACGGTGTGATCGCTGCGGGTTCAGGTGTTTATGGGCTACTGTCGGAACAACTCGAACCGGAAAGCCCTGGAATCGCACCATGAGCAAGCCACGCTCGTTAAGCCTTGCCGCCTATCGCGTGCTGTCCTGGGGTATGCAGAATACCGCCAGCAACGGCGATATTGCGCGCCCCGAGGGCGAGGTTCTGTGGTTGCACATAAATGCGTGGGAACGTCACCGCGCTATTGTTGATTTTTGCCAGCGGTTGCAGCAGACGCGCCCCAATCTGTCGGTGGTTCTGACCGCGCCACCCGATGCAGATCTGACAAGGTGGGCCAGCAGCGGATACCCTTTGGTCAACCTGCCCGCCGAACAAACCGGGGCTGCGCGCGCGTTTCTGGACCATTGGCGTCCGGATATCGGAATATGGGTCGGGGGCGGCCTGATGCCTAACGTGATCACGCGCGCCGAGGAACGCGGGATTCCCCTGATGTTGATCGAAGCACAGGCGGACGTGAAAATCGCACGGGGCGGCCGTTGGTTACCCGATATCACAAGATACACGATTGACTGTTTTCAGACGATCCTGTGCACGACACCGGAAATCGCCCGTCAAATTCGGCGGCTAGGCGTCGCTTCGAACAAGGTGCAAGAGGCACCGCCCCTTCATATCAGCCCCAATCCGCGCCCATGGCCCGAGGACGAGCTGATCGAGGTGAACCATGCGCTGTCTGGCCGACCGGTCTGGTTAGCGGCGTGGGTCCAGGACAAAGAATTCATCTCGGTCCTCAGCGCCCATAGACAGGCAATGCGCATGCTGCCGCGTTTGGCGTTGGTATTGCAAGTGGCCGATGTTGCCGAAGCCGGACCGCTGCATCGGCGGCTTGAAGCGATGGATCTGCGTTGCACCAACTGGGATGAAAGCGGGACGATCGAGGATATGACACAGGTGATCCTCTCCGCCGTGCCCGAGGATCTGGGTCTTTGGCAGCGGGTATCGCCCGTTACCTTCATGGGCAGCTCTCTGGAACGCGGCGCCGGGGGGGCGGACCCGCTGATCGCCACGGCGCTGGGCTCTGCTTTGATCCACGGACCATTTGTGCACAGCCAACAACAGCTTTACGATCAGCTCGACAGGGCGGGGGCCGCGCGCACAGTCAGGTCCGCCACCGAGCTGGGCGATGCAGTGGTCGAGCTGTTGGCGCCGGATCAGGCCGCCAATATGGCACTGGCCGGGTGGCAGATCGTAACCGAAGGTGCGCCTCAGGCGGATCACCTGATCGACATGATTCAGGACTACCTGGACCAGCGGAGTGCAGACGATGCGAGCACCTGATTTCTGGAAAACCGCGCCAGATCGGCTGGACCTGCGCGCTCGAATGCTGGCACCGCTTGGGCGGCTCTATGCTGGCGCTACGGCGCGTCGGGTCGCCTCGGAACCCGGCATTAACCCGGGTATTCCTGTCATTTGTATTGGCAACCTGAACGCGGGCGGCACCGGCAAGACCCCGACTGTGATCTGGGTAATCGAGCAATTGCGCGATGCCTGGCATGAGACACATGTGGTCACGCGCGGCCATGGCGGCTCGCTCGAAGGACCGGTGCGCGTGGACCCCGGCAAGCATACCGCGGCGCAGGTCGGGGATGAGCCCCTGTTGCTGGCGGCTTTTGCCGATGTCTGGGTCGCCAAAGACCGCGCTGCTGGAGCAAAGGCAGCCGCCGCGGCGGGTGCCACAGTCGTCGTGCTGGACGACGGGTTTCAAAACCCCTCGGTTGCGAAGGATTTCTCGGTCATTGTGGTGGACGCATCGCGCGGATTTGGAAATGGGCTGTGCTTGCCGGCTGGCCCCCTGAGGGAACCGGTGGAAGTCGGATTACGGCGCGCTGATCTGGTGCTGTCCCTTGGCGAAGCTGATTCCCAAATCGAGTTTGCCGAACGTTGGGGAAAAAAACTGTCCGTCCCACATACGACCGGCGCGGTTGAGCCGCTGCAAACCGGCATGGATTGGAGCGATACGCCCGTTCTTGCCTTTGCAGGCATCGGACACCCCGAGAAGTTCTTCGCCACTTTGCGCCAACAAGGCGCGACCTTGCTGCGAGCCGAAGCGCTGGATGACCACCAGCCGCTGACACCCGCCTTGATGACTCGTCTTGAAAACGAAGCCCGCTTGTTGCGCGCGCAAATGGTCACCACGGAAAAAGACGCCGTTCGCCTGCCCGCTGCGTTTCGCAGCAAGGTCATCACGCTTCCGGTTCGTTTGAAGGTCGATGAGGCAGACAAGGTCAGGCAGATGCTTTTGCAGGTCGCACCGTCGCCCTGAAGGACGACCGGCCCGGATTGAGCCGGTCGTAAAAGCAATTAGCTGCCCAGTTCGTCTTCGATCAGCTTTTTGAAGCCGTCATAGGACTGATTCTCAACCGACTTGCCATTCACTATGAAGGATGGGGTCGCCTGAATACCGTCGCGCTCGGCGTTTTCCTGATACCAGGCGACCAGCGTCTGCGCGCGGGTTCCGTCCTGCAAGCAGGCTTCAAGCTGATCATTGTCGATACCAGCCAGACGCCCGATTTTGCGCAGCTCGTCCACGATTTCAGCGGGACCACCGGCTTTGGTCCACTCGGACTGGCCTTCGTAGATCAGGTCGGAGATGCCAAAGAACTTTTCGGGCCCGCCGCAGCGCGCAACCATTGACGCCCACAGGCCATAGCGGTCAAAGTAGACCTCGCGATAGATGAACTTCACCTTACCTGTGTCGATGAAATCTTTCTTGAGCTGCTTGTACGCTCCCGTGTGGAAATTCGCACAATGCGGGCAGGTATAGGACGCATATTCGATGATCTCGACCGGTGCGTCTTCGGCACCCAGAGTCATCTCGACGATGGTCGAGGTGTCCAGATCGGCCTCTTGCGCCTCGGCGCTGCTAATCAGCGGATAGGCGGGGTTGGAATTCGACAGCGACAGCCAATAACCGCCAGCGGCCACGGCGACGGCCGCACAAATTCCGGTTGCAATACGGCTCATTTCTCAGCCCTTTCTCAGCGTTTTTGCTTGGATAAAACGTTACGGCCCAGACGTTCAAGGGCTGCGCGCAGATCACCATCGTGAACTTCTTGCGCAGCCCGGTCCGCCTCGGCTGCTATTTCTGGTTCGATCTTGGGTTTCGCTTGTTTCGGCTTGTGGTCGAAACTGGCCTGCCCCTCGGCAAATCCTGTCGGAGCGGTCTGGGTGATGCGTACCCGGCTGATGGCGTTATAGCCATAAACCGCGTTCACCTTGCCGCGCAATTGTTCCTTCTGCATCTCCAGCATCGGAGCCTGCGGGCCAGTGGTCAGTACCGTCAGCGTGGCGCCAATGCCACCCTTCCCGTAACCCACTTTTACCGGTCGCGCGATAGCGGCCATATCCTGTCCAACGATCTCGGACCAATGGGTCAGCAGGCGTGATACGGCAAAGCCCCGGCTTTCACCGGCGCGCCTGATCTGGTCGTTCAGCAATGTCGCGGTGCGTTTGAACCCGCGGGTCGAAGAACGTCTGCGCTGCATCTGGTTTCCAACTCCTGCGCCGCTATTGTAAAGGGCAGGACAACAGGCGCCAGCGAAACCCGACAGAGAGATAGATAAAACTTGCGTGACTCCGGTGAATTTGACGTGAGCAGTGCGCTGCTGGATTGGTACGACCGCCATGCCCGCGAGATGCCTTGGCGCGTAGCTCCAGCCGATCGGGCTGCGGGTGTGATGCCCGACCCCTACCGCATTTGGTTGTCCGAGGTCATGCTGCAGCAGACCACTGTTGCGGCTGTGCGCGACTATTTCGTGCGATTCACAACCCGTTGGCCGACAGTTAAGGCACTGGCCGCTGCCCCGGATGATCAGGTTATGGGGGAATGGGCAGGGCTTGGCTATTACGCGCGTGCGAGGAACCTTCTGAAATGCGCCCGGGTTGTGGCCGAACAGCATGGTGGAACGTTCCCCGATACCTATGACGCGCTCCTCAATTTGCCGGGAATCGGTCCCTACACCGCCGCTGCAATTTCCGCCATCGCCTTCGACCGGCCCGAAACCGTGTTGGACGGCAACGTGGAACGGGTTATGGCCCGACTTTTCGACGTTCACGACCCTTTGCCCGGTTCAAAACCGCAACTGAAAAAGCATGCGGCTGCACTTACGCCTGCCACGCGACCGGGTGATTATGCGCAGGCGGTCATGGATCTGGGGGCAACAATCTGCACACCAAAATCTCCGGCCTGCGGTATCTGCCCGGTGCAAGCCCCCTGCGCCGCTCGCGCCGCTGGAACGCAATCCGATTTGCCACGCAAGACTCCAAAAAAGCCCAAATCCACGCGATACGGCCATGTTTATATAGCCCAAGGCGATAACGGAGCCTTTCTGATGGAACGTCGTCCCGACAAGGGCCTGCTGGGTGGCATGCTGGGCTGGCCCGGATCAGAATGGTCAGACGGCCCGGCCGAGGCACCGCCCTTTCCGTGCAAATGGCAGGTGCTGCCGGGTGAGGTACGCCACACCTTTACCCATTTCCACCTGATCCTGCGCATCTGGACGACCACGCTGCCGGTCGGCTGGTCGCATGACGATCTGATTGTAATGGAAAAACACGCTTTCCGCCCCAGTGACCTACCTACTGTTATGCGCAAAGCGTATGACCTCTGGCGCTCTACGTAACCCATTGTGTGGCATTGCCGGGTGAGGCTAGTCTGCCCACAGTTTCTCGGAGCGAAGCGATGATCGCATCAGACAGTCTGTCACGCTGGCAAGCGGCATTGCCCTTCTGGGTGTCCTTCCTGCTGATCCCCGTCATTTGGCTTACCGCCGTTGCCGGAGGTTGGTGGGTCTTGCTTGTGCCTCTTTCGACTTGGTGGGCGTTTGCAGTTCTGGATCGGTTAACGGGGCTGAACCTTGAAAATGCCGATCCGGCCACGCCGGACGGCGGTCTCAAATGGTACATTCTGCTGACCAAGGCATGGGCCCCGGTTCAGTTTCTTACGCTGTTTGGGTTGCTCTGGTACGCCACACATACCGATCACCTGTCTGTTTTTAGCAAGATTGGATTGTTCTTCGGGATGGGTGTGATCTCGGGCACCATCGGGATCAACTACAGCCATGAACTAATGCACCAGAAAGGGCGGTCGGAACGTTGGCTGGGTGATATTCTACTGGCCATGGTGTTGTATTCTCACTTCCGGTCAGAGCACCTGCTGGTTCACCATCGCTATGTCGGAACACCACGCGATCCGGTCACTGCACGGTACAATGAAGGGTTTCACCGCTTCTATCCGCGCGTTCTGTGGCAATGCCTTGCGTCCGCCTTCCACGCAGAAAGGGACAAGCTGGGGCGCAAGCAACGTCCGTGGACCGACCCCGCGAACCCGTTCTGGCGCTATTGGGCGCTTCAGGCGGGTATGCTGGCGTTGGCTTTCGTGGTCGGGGGATGGCCGGGCGTTGCCCTGTTCCTGGTGCAGGCGGGCGTCGCCATATGGCAGCTGGAACTGGTGAACTACGTCGAACATTACGGCCTGACCCGCAAACACCTTGGCGATGGCAAGTACGAGCATGTCCAGCCGCGCCACTCGTGGAACGCTTCGCAAAAAGCGTCGAACTGGCTGCTGATCAACCTGCAGCGTCACTCGGACCATCACTACAAACCCAACCGACGCTTTCCGCTGCTGCAGCATCATTCGGAAGATGCGGCCCCGCAACTTCCCTATGGCTATCCGGTTATGACCGTCGCTGCGATGGTCCCACCGCTTTGGCGGCGCGTCATGAACCCCCGCGTTCGGGCCTGGCGACGTCAATATTATCCCGAAGTCACCGATTGGAAGCCGTACAACAGATCTCGCAACCCGTTGCCGCGGTCCTGACCGCAGCGCGCGCCCGCGCGCTGCCCGGCCCAACAGAATGACGCGCATCTCTGATGCGTGTCAGATCGGCGGGAGCTGCCCGTTCTACTGCGCCCAGATATCCATAGTGCCCTGCACCCCGCGGACTGGCTGGTTTTCATGCTTCACAAAACCTGCTGTCAGGTCAGCGGCGTTATTGCCCTCCTGCATCACCTGTGCCCGGACCGCGTCACTCAGCACCACGCGAACACCAAGGTCACGCGTCATCGCTTCGAGCTTGGCGGAGACATTCACCGCATCCCCGATAACCGCAAATTCCAGTCGGTTCGCTCCGATATCTCCCAATACCACCGAGCCATAGTGAACCCCAATTCCTACACGAATTTGCGGCTCACCTGCCCGTCGCCGCTCCAGGTTCCAGCGATCAATCACATCCACCATATCGCGCGCGCAAGCCACCGCGTTACTGGCATCCAATGGGGTCGTCACCGGCGTACCGAATGTGGCCATCAAACCATCCCCAAGATATTTGTCCAACGTGCCATGATGGCGAAACACTTCGGTTTCCATTCGCGCGTGAAACCCACGCAAAACTTCGATGACTTCATACGGGTCGCGCCCGGCCGCGAATTTGGTAAACCCCACGATGTCGATGAACAAAACGGCGATGTCTTCTTTGCGAACCTGCTTGAGCGGCTCATCATTCTGGCTGAGTTCGTCCACGACATTCGGAGAGAAATATCGCGACAGGTTTGCACGCTCCCTCTCAAGCCCGGCATTTGTCATCAACAATCGATTGAGCCGCCGCATCGAGATACCAAGCGTAACCGCGACCATTAGGAATACGATCACCTGCTGAATACGCTGAGGGACCATGAAACTGTTGGGGTCCAGCAACTCCGCAACATCCGGATACCCGGCCAATGCCTCGTACACGCGCTCACTGATGCCCGGGATTGGCGTAGCCACCCACCAGGCGATGATCCAGCCTACCGTCCACATCGCCGCCGTCCACGTGCCGATAGCCACGACTGTGCGCCACGAATAGGCCAGAGTTCCCGCGGCCAGAATGATGAAGAAATACTGGAAGTTGTCGAACCGGTATTGCATTGCCAGCGGTCGAACATCATCGCTGAACGGGTTCGGCACGATCATCCCCAAAGTCATAATCAGCAAGTCGACGAAGATCAGCAAAAGCTCGACTCGTGACTGGCCCACGCTGCCAGCCCGCCGGATCAACCAACCATTGGCGCAAATCAATAACAGGATGAAGTGATACCACAGAACGTCCCAATGGGGGTTCAGGTAGATCAACAAAATGCCGGTAAGGCCCATCGCCACCCAGCGGGCGCGGACGGCAAGTTCCAACCCTTCGCGCTTGTGCCGTTCCAGCGCTGCCTCGGTGTACTTGTTGTCCAGATCATACTTGTCTGGCTGTGTCACAAAAAACCGCCCAAATCGGGATTCGCTGGCTGTGGTATCCGACATTGCCAAGGTTCCTTCCGTAAGCAGCAGGACAAGGAATCTCATATCGGAACTGAATGAAGAATAAAACAAAAGACCCCGCCGAGATCGGCGGGGCAAGGCGTAGTGCCTTGTGTCAGGCCACAGGCACCGGCGGTATTCTTGAAATCAGTTGTGCAACTCGGCCCGGATCTGCTGACGCAAAACGTCGATCGGCACCGTTTTCCCATCGCGTTTAAAGCACCAGTAAGTCCAGCCATTGCAAGAGGGCGCGTTTTCCAGATGCGCGCCGACCTGGTGGATCGAACCTTTGACGTTATCGCCCACCAGCGTTCCGTCAGCCCGAACCTTGGCCTTGTGGCGTTGATTCATCGAATAAAGCTCTTCACCCGGGCGCAGCATGCCACGTTCGACCAGCTGACCGAAGGGCACGCGCGGCTCAGCGCGCTTGCTTGCGCTGACTTCCAGCGCCTCACGGTCGAACTTGCGGACTTTGGAAATCCGCTTCTCGGCGACCTTGCGATAGCTTTCCTCGCGTTCGATCCCGATGAATTCGCGGCCCAGCATCTTGGCGACAGCACCAGTGGTACCCGTGCCAAAGAACGGATCCAAAATAACATCACCGGGGTTGGTCGAACCGATCAGGACACGGTGCAACAGGGATTCCGGCTTTTGCGTCGGATGCGCCTTGTCGCCGTTTTCATCCTTGAGGCGCTCATGCCCGGTGCAGATTGGCAGAACCCAATCGCTGCGCATCTGCACGCCTTCGTTCAGCGCTTTTAGGGCTTCGTAGTTGAAAGTATACTTAGCACCTTCGCGCTTTGAGGCCCAAATCATCGTCTCATGCGCGTTGGTAAACCGCTTGCCGCGGAAATTCGGCATCGGGTTCGATTTGCGCCAGACAACGTCGTTCAGAATCCAGTATCCGGCGTCCTGCAGGGCTGTACCGACGCGAAAAATGTTGTGGTAGGACCCAATCACCCAAATCGCGCCATTGGGCTTGAGCAGACGATGCGCCGCTTTCAGCCATTCGCGGGTGAACTGGTCATAAACACCAAAGCTTGAAAACTGATCCCAGTGATCGTCGACCGCATCAACCTGGCTGTTATCGGGGCGATGCAGCTGGCCTTTGAGTTGAAGATTATACGGCGGATCCGCGAAAATCAGATCAACCGATTCCGCAGGCAGACTGTTCATCACATCGATGCAGTCGCCTGATAGAATCGTGTTTAAAGGGAGCGCTTTTGCGCCCTTTTTAGTGGTTGTTGTCATTCTACTGCCTCAAGTATCCACGGCGCTTTTGCGCTCATTTGGTTGAGACAAGGATGAGTCAAAGTCGATTCGTCGTCAATTTCTTTTTTGAATCAGCGGCTTACGATTTACTCTTGATACAAGATATTGTGTACCGGCTTGAACGAACGCCTATGATGTGGGGTCACACCAAGTTTTTGCAGCGCTTCCCTGTGTTGTTTTGACGGATAGCCTGCGTTCTTCTCCCATCCATAGCCTGGATGCTGTTGCGCCAAATCCACCATCAGTTGATCGCGCCAGTTTTTGGCAATGATGGAAGCCGCTGCAATCGACACGGAATGCGCATCCCCTTTGACTACCGCTTGCGCCGGGATCGTCAAACCGCGAGGGATCATGTTTCCGTCGATCAGCAGATAGTCAGGCGGCGGATCCAAGGCCGCAACCGCACGTTCCATCGCCAGATGCGAGGCACGCAAGATGTTGTGTTCGTCAATCTCGGCAACCGAAGCGTCGGCAATGGCGAATTCCGCCCGGTCGCGAACGGCAGCGTCCATTGCAACGCGCCGTTTGGCCGTCAGTTTCTTGGAGTCATTTAGCCCCTCGGGAATATCTTCGGGGTTCAGGATCACGGCGGCAGCAACCACTGGCCCGGCCAATGGCCCACGGCCCACTTCATCCACACCGGCAATGCGCAGATACCCTTGCGCCACTGCCGCCTGTTCAATCGAATAATCTGGCGTTGTCATACCAACCGAAAACCGCGTTTCGCGCCCCACCGCAAGACAAAAAGAGAGGGCGGCTTGTGCCACCCTCTCCTGCGCGGCGCTTCTGTGGCACCGCTCCTGCTCGAAAGTGATTACTTGTAAACGACGCGGTATCCCTTCTGGCGCAGGCATGCGGGTTCATATGCCCGGTTCACCTTATTGCCGTTCCAGAAACCGACCTTGCACTCTTGCGGCAGGCTATTGGCATGTTTGTAATGCTTCTTGAGGCATTTCGGAGCCAGAAGCGGGTGATTGTTCGAATAGGCGCTATACTTGCGCAGGCATTTCTGCGGCAGATCATACCGCGCGACGTGTTGCGGCAAGGGGCGCACTGGGTAACTGGGCTGGGCCACATAAGGCTGAGGCGTATAGGTCTGATGACGCGTCGTCCGGTCCTTGCGTTTTTCCTTGTTATAGTAGTGGACCCCGGCACCGATGATCGCGATGGCAGCAAGCCCGCCAAGGATGTCCTTGGCATCCGCCGCCCGCGCCTGCGAGGCTGAGACGCCGGTGATGGTGATAGCGGTGGCAACGATAAAAGCGATGAACTTCCGGTGCATGATGCGTGTCCTTCCTGGTGTTTCGGGGCGATCCGACACAGACCGCAAACGTGATGCCCCAACACTGGGTCCGCTCCCTTCAGACAAGCAATAACGGGCGGGTGTTATCCGATATCACCCCCCTCAAACCCCTTATGTTATTGAATATCGTGCAAACCCATGCGCAGGATGCAGCCTATGAAACCAATCCTCTCTTCTCTGGCCGTTGCGGCCCTGATATCGCTTGGTACTGCTGCGTCGGCAGAGTGCTATGCGGATTACAAGGCCAAGCAGGACAATCCGCTGCGACTGCATTACGGCGTGATGCAGGTTTCGGCCTGTGACAAAGGCCAGGCTCAGCAAGAAGCCTCAAAACGCCTCAGCGCGTCGGGCTGGACATTGTTGAATGTCATGTCTGTCTTTGGGCCAGAAGGGTTGGATAAAAGGAAGGCCAATGCCGGACAATTCTATCTCCGTTACTGATACCCGGCGATCTGGCACAAGACTGGTCGGCGCAGGCATAGTGGCGATCGTACTGATCCTTGTCACTGCCGCCGTCTTTCTGTTCTGGACCTTGCCGGACGCCAACGCCTTTAACGCGCGTGTTGAACGGCTGTTTGTCGAAAGCGATTTGACCTCGCAGACCGAAATTCGGCTGTTGGAGATTTTGGCCCAATCCGGCACCGCCTTTGCCGACACCCTATCCAGCTATCGGATGGTGATTTTCGTATTGTTGGTCTTTGCCAGCGCCATGCTTGTGACGGCCCTAGTGTTTCTGGTGATGCTGGTCATGCTGAACCGCCGGATGGCACAGATCGAACGAACTGGCATTCAGGTTACCTCGCTACTGATCAGTCGCGAGGAAAACACCGTCTATCTGAACAACATGGACTTCAAACTGACCCCAGCTGCGATGGAGACCCTGTCAGTCCTTGCCGAATCCCGACTGGATGACGAGGTTCTGTCCGGCGTTCAGATCGAAGCGGTGATTTCGGGCAAAAGCGCCGCCGATTGTGACGAAGCTGCTGGTGCGACGCGGATAAAACGGCTGCGTGACGCTTTGGGTAATCAGATGGTCAGCGAATTGCTGGTCAAGAACATCGCCAAGAAAGGTTATATGTTGTCCATCGAAAAGGACGTAATCCAGATGGTCTGATCCACTAGGACCGCACAGCTATCGTGCAGAAGAATGCCGAGGCTGCCCCTTGGAAAACCTCTTCACAAGGCCCATCCTATAGGGACCCCGCGCCAGGGAGGATGAGGATGAACGTCCACGCCACAGCAAGACCAAAAGGCTATGGAATCTCGGTCGAACGGTTAGATGGTAAGATTGCGATTTACCGGGACCAGACCCTTTTAGCCGAAAGCAGCAACGCCAAAGTCATGTACGAAACACGGTTGCCGCCGACGATCTACATTCCGCGCGAAGACGTGCTGGTGGATCTCAGCGACGAAACCGAGCTGCAGACTTTTTGCCCCTTCAAGGGCACCGCAACCTATCACGACGTCATTCTTGGCGACGAACGACTCGCCAATTCCGTTTGGGCCTACGAAGAAGCTCTTCCCGAAAGCGCTGCCATTCAGGGGCATATCGGGTTTTTACCCAATGCTTATTCCCGGATCGATTTGGGCGACAACCAACTGCGGGAACCCCAAGACGGCAATATCAGTGGCCCTTTGATCGATTGGCTGATGCGTGGGGCATCCGCAAACAACACGCCTGAGGCGTTCACCAAAGCGCTGGCCGAGAAAATGCTGGAACACGGGATTGCCATTCAACGCCTCAGCATTCTGACATGGTCCCTGCACCCTTTGATCGCCGGCAAACACTATATTTGGGAAAAGGGCGAGGCTGAGATCTCGACCAATGTTCCGACCTATGAAATCCACGACCACCCGGCATACATCAACAGCCCTTTGCGCCATGTGTCGAACGGGCTGGGCGGAGTGCGTCAGCGGTTGAACGCCGAAAACCCCCACAACAGCTTTCCGATCATGGAAGACCTGCGGGAAAAGGGGGCAACCGACTATGTCGCCATGCCGTTGCCGTTCTCGGATGGGCGGACCAACGTTCTGACCCTGACCTGTGATCACCCGGACGGTTTCACAACCGAAAACCTTGGGCTGGTGTTCGAATGTTCGCTGGTCATCGCCCGGTTCTATGAGGTTTTCATGCAGCGCGAAAACGCGCAGGTCCTGCTGGAAACCTATGTCGGAAAACGATCGGGTGCGCGCGTACTTGGGGGTGAAATCCGGCGCGGTGACGGCGATGAAATTGATGCTGCCATCATGTTCTGCGACCTCCGCAATTCGACCAGTCTTGAGGAACAGCTTGGGCGTGAGGCGTATATCAATCTGTTGAACGACTTTTTCGAAACCGTTTCTGGCATCGTGCATGAAAATGGCGGCGAGGTCCTAAAGTTCATAGGCGACGCTGTCCTTGCCGTGTTTCCGGCAGGCGAGGATGCAAAAGCCGCCCGCGATAATGCCCAGCGCAGCGCCATCGATATCGTCGAAAGACTGGGGGAGCTGCGCCAATCAGGGTCCGATGCGCATTGCGATTGCTCTATCGGCGTTGCCTATGGGCGCGTGACCTACGGCAATGTCGGCTCGCGCGAACGGCTGGACTTTACCGTGATCGGACAAGCCGCGAATATCGCTGCGCGTCTGGGTGAATACGGAAAAACCAAGAACCACAGGATCGTCGTGTCTGCCGATATTCTGCCTGCTTGCGCGAATGCCTTGCCGCTTGGCGACGTCAAGCTGCATAACGTGTCGCAACCGGTCGAGTCATATGCTCTCAGAACTTCCGCGGATGCCGTTCTGAACGCTTGAATTCCGCAATCGGTTTGCATTTTTCAAAGCGCTGAGTGTTGGGATTTCTGATCAAGGTTCGGGTGCGTGACCAATGGTTTCCATGCCTTACCCGCCCAGTAGGATCAGCGCGGTCTGCGCCGGGGAAATGATGCTTTCAAGCTGGGCGATCTGACTGCGGGCAAGGAATTGATCTGTCAGCCGCCCGACTGCGGCCTCATCCTTGAACTGGGTCAGGTCGTCGGACCCAGTCAGCCCTGACAACCTGTGTTTGAATACTTCCAACTGTCTGTCGATGTTCAACTGGCCAAAGCTGGACGGCAACCCAAGTGCCGTCTCCATCATGCGCCGCAGCGGTGGCAGGCTCATCAAATCGAACCATTTGGTATCTTTGCTGCCCGCCTTTTGCGCCAGATCACGCAGCGCATGCTGGGCATACAAAGCGATACGCATCGTTTCATCTGACTCGCCCACCGCGATTTCAAAACGCGACACGACATTGTCGTGCACAATGTCCTCCATGTTGATGATCAGCCCGGTTTTGCGAACCTCGCCCGGCCCCAGCCCAAACGCCTCGGAAAATTGCCGATACCTTTTGTCGGACAGACGGTTGGATAGCGCATCCTGGGCTTTTGTTCCGTCGGACAGGATTTTCTGGATGAAATAGCGATTGTCCAGGTCAGACTCCAACCCAAAGGCGCCCAGCGCGACTTGCAACAACCGGCGGTCGGACACCAGATCCTCTGCCGTTTGGACCTTTTTGATGTTTTGCAGAAAGTACTCGCTGTCCCTTTTGTTGACGGAGGATGAGGAAAAGCTGTCGATCTGGGCGTCATATGTACGCTGCAGAAACCGCCAACCGACAATGCCGCCCGAAGGTATGACCGGCTGGAACGTCATTACTGGTAGGCCATCAGCCGCTCTTCGCGCGGCAGCAGCGCGCGCAGAGCCTTGAGGCATTTGTAAAATTGCTGGTCCAGCAGTGCTTGGGTTGCCTCGGACAAAACCCGGCGGCTATCGGCGTCGGTAAAGACCTGGCTCAGCTCTTCGACGCGGCGCAACAATTGTTGGCGGGCCTGATCAGGTTCCATATCGCCAGACAGCACCAGCTGAGCGGCGTAGCAGACGCGTCGAACCGGCGTATTTACCTGATCCGGGTGAATCGCATCCCGCAGGCGCAATACGTTTGCCTCGGGCGTCATGATCGAAAACCGGCTGCGCCGGTCGCCATTTTCAACGACTACGCCATTGATCAAAACCCGCTCTTTCGGTGCCAATTTCAAAACCAATCCTGCCATCAGGTCGCCCCCATTTGGCGAAGGCCGCGCAGGACTGCCATGTTGATCTCTAACAAAGGTTCAACCGATGCTTTGTTCCCTAGTATCTGACTGCTGTGCTGTTCGGTAAACTCGGCCAGATAGAATATCCGCGCACGCAGATCATTGGGCAAAGCATTGTCAGAGTCGGTGACACCACTGGCCAATACAGTCCACAGGCGCCGGTTTTCATGCAGAGCCTGCACAAATGCGCCAAAATCGGACTGCTGACCGGCCGCAGCGGCCTTGAGCCTGCGTGTGATTTTCGAAATCGCTTCGTATTCAGTGTCTCGCGGGGTACGCGTTGGCGCGGCGGTCTGTGCATATGCGCGTTGTGCAAGGGCTTGCGGTGTCACGTGAAATCCTTCCGGTAATCCGCCATTTGGCGGTTAGTATCGGGGCGCGTCGCCGCGCCCCGACCATTGTCCTGAACTTAGCGGAACAGAGACAAAATCGACTGCGGTGCCTGATTGGCAATCGACAGCGACTGGGTGGCCAGCTGCTGCTGAACCTGAAGAGCCTGCAGGCGTGCCGAGGTCTCCTCCATATCCGCATCGACCAACGCGCCGATCCCGGATTTGAACGAATCCGCCAGGTTCGAAATGAACTCTTTCTGCGTCTCGATCCGACCTTGCGAAGAACCAAAAGCGGCCGATGCGTCGATCGATGTGTCGATCAGCGTTTCGATTGTGGCCAACGCGGCCGTTGCCCCTGCACCGGTCGAAACGTCAATGCCGGTCAACGCGCCAAGACCACCCGAACCCGCGTTCACGTACTGGGCCGAGAACGAGATGTCTGTGCCGGTCGCATTGGCAACGGATAAGGTGCCTGCCGTACCCGAGTCATAGTCGACCGTCAGACCCGAGATACCCAGCTCTTCAATCTTCGCCTTCAGGCCAATGGCAACAATATCACCCGTGGTCGCGGCAGCCGCATCCGTTGCAGAAACCGTGTAGGACACGACCTGATCGTCGATCGCCACGACAACTTTGTCACCGGCCGCAAACGCACCACTGGATTCATCCGTAACCAGCGCAGTTGCCGAAGTTGCGCCGTTGTCAATCGTTGCACCCACACGGTCGTTGCCGGTGGAAGATCCGGTCGATCCGTCAAAGACCTGAGCCGCCGTGTACCCACCGGTCGAAAGGTCCTGACCCGCAACAGTGATAGAAGACGCGGTTACGTTGCCTGCATTGTCCCGGTCAAGGGACGCGAGGATCGAAGCGGATCCGGCTGAACCGTTAACCAGGTTGAGACCGTTGAATTGCGCGGCGTTCACCACCGAGTTGATCTGGTCCTTCAACGCGGTAACATCGTCGTTGATTTTGTCGCGATCTACGTTGTCTTCCTGTGCTGCAACGATCTTGCTTTTCATCTGAGACAGCAGATCGGTGACCGTTTCGGACGCGTTACGCGCAACCGCCACGGTGGATTCACCCAGGGCCAGGCTGTCCTTGATCGCATTGAAGCCTTTGACATCCGATTCCATGACCTTGGAAATCGCCCAGACGGCCGAGTTGTCTTTCGCAGTCGCAACGTCCTTACCCGTCGAGATCGCGTTCCGCGTTGCCCCAAGATCCTTGTTGACCGACTTGAGAGTTTGCAGCGCAACCATGGCGCCATTGTTTGTCAGAATGCTGGACATTAGCTTTCTTCCTTTTCCGTTCGGGCCCTTTGCGCCCATGCTCATCCCGCCACTGGTGCGGGCTTTGACGTCTTTCTGATCGGTGCGACCCGCCGTCGGGCTGTTCGCGCCACCTGATTTGTCCAGGTGCCCGAACACCTTTGACGTCGATCCCCTAACGGAGTGCTAAAGCGCGAAGGTCAGAAACCTCGGATTTGAATCAAACCCTTATCTATGCCCGTTTTTCCAGCTTGGCTTGATGGCGGACGGCAAATTCGCTGCGCTGCCCGTCCGCACCATAGGTGGTGAATTCTTGCCGCACGCGCCGTAACTCGGCCATGCGGTTGGCCACCGCGCGAATCCCTTCGGCGGCGCTGTTTAGTAACGCCTGGTTCCGCTCGACCTTTCTTTGCAGGCGGATCAGTTCATCACTATCAAAGACGTCAAGATCATTAATCGCACCTATCAGTTTTTCCTTTTCCGGAGCCGTGTTATGCAGACGATCCAGATCGCCCTGCACCAGCGCGTTTCGCTCAAGCTCAAGAACGTCTTCGAGTGATTTTACAAGGTCGGCTTCAGACGTCTTTGGCATCGGTTTTCTCCATCATGGATTGGAACAGGATTTCGGACAGCCCAACGCCACCGGATCTGGCCAGCGCACGGGCCTGATGCTGAACAAGAAATGAGGCAAACTGATCTTCGCCTGCACCGCCGCCAAAGGATTGGCGCGCTTTGCCCAGCCCGGCCGATTTCAGCATCTCACTCAGAAACGCAGCCTCTAGTTCTATGGCCGCCTCCCGCAATTTCTGGGAATAGGCAGGGGGTTGAGATGGGGAGAGAGGTGGGGAAACCTTCATTGCTTTCTCCAAAAATTGCATCGAACTTTTCCGATCAAAAGCGAAAGCAGTTAAAATAAACGTAACTTCCTGCAGGCAGGTTTCCGGTCACACAACCGGAGTCGGAGCAAAATGCCCAACCCTCTTTCAGTGACGTCATCCTCGCCGACCGCAACCACAAAACCCCACGGGATCAATCCCGAGCAGGGGGATGAAAACGGCGCGACGTTTGAGGCCGTGCTCAATCAACACAAAGGTGAGAACAAGCAAGAAGCAGCCGCTCTTAAAGGCGCTGAACCTGAACAGGACGTCGACGTTGAAACGGACGAGGCTGTCTTGCTTGAAGATTCAGAAGTGTCCGCTGATCGCAACCAGAGTGAGCTGACACCCCTTTTGGACACGCGTCTTGAAGTGAGCACAAAACGCGATCCTGCCGAAACACCCGTGTCAGCTGCGTTACCCGACTCGCGCAGTCCGAAAGTGCCTGAAACCGAGCAAACCGGCCAGGCCAACACGGTCGATAAACCGGATGCAGGCATCAAAGATTCGCGCAAAGTCACCCCGGATTTTCGGCACAGCTCGGCTTTGAGACCCGCGTTACAACCAATGGCAAGCCGGGGGCAGGCGGACCTCGCGACTTCTGTGTTGCAACCTGTGGGTATATCCCCAAAAGAGACCGCAGACCTGACCGTTCATCCAGAGCGGCACCAGCGTGAAACGCAACGTCCGCCGCAAAGCAATCTTGCACCTCAACAAACGACCAACCCGGATCGCGCACCAAGCATCGCTCAATTGCAGATGTTCGCGCCGGAAAAAACCCGCGCTCAGACTGACGCGCCAGCATTTTACGAGGTGGAAGACGTTCACGCCCTCAGGGCAGATTCGCCCGTTTCGGCGGGTCGGGATTCGGTATCTTCTGCGCAAGTCATGGCACAGACTGCCCGGTCCGAGACAGCGCGCGCCGTCGCCGGGCAAATGGCGGCCGTCATCAATACTCAGCCGAAACCCGGTTCAGTTGAGATCGCGCTGAACCCCGAAGAACTGGGGCGAGTGTCCATCATGTTGAACGGTCGCGATGACGGATTGCATCTGACAATTTCCGCCGAGCGCCCGGAAACCCTCGAGATGATACGGCGTCATTTGGCGGTGCTGGAAGAAGAGTTCAAAAATTTTGGCTTGGGCGATCTGTCAATTGACCTTGGGACATCCGAAGACGCCGAGCAGAACCAGGCCGGCCAGCAAGAAGGATCGCGTGCTGAGACCGCGCAACTCACCGATTCCTCTTCAAACGCGTCACCCATTCCCAAAACCGGCCCCGTTGGCCGCATCGACATGAGGTTGTGAAATTGATTACCCCGACCCAACCCAACGCCCAACCGTCAGCCACAGCGCAATACAAAGACGTGCCAAAGCAAACAGGTCTGGCATCAGACTTTGAGACATTCCTTACAATGCTGACCGTACAGGCCCAGAATCAGGATCCTTTGAAACCATTGGATGCCTCAGAATATGCATCGCAACTGGCGCAATTCTCGATGGTCGAACAACAGGTTCAGACAAATGATTTGTTGGCGACACTTGGACAGGCGCTGGGTGGCGCAAATCTGGACAAACTCGGCAAATGGATCGGGATGAACGTGCGAGCGCCCGCGGCTTTCCAATATGAGGGCGAGCCTGTGACGCTGTTTGCCACACCTGCACCCGAGGCTGACAAGGCGGTCATGGTCATCCGCGACAGCGACGGTGCCGTTGTCGATCGTGTGGCTGTTTCCACGACCGACAACAAAACAGTTTGGACTGGTCAGGGAAGCGATGGGCAGCCTCTGGTGGCGGGAAGTTACTCGGCCACACTGGAAAGTTATGATGGCGACGAGCTGTTATCGACACAGCTGGCAGAGACCTATGGCGAGGTTGTCGAAGCTCAGGTTTCGGACAATCAAGTTATGCTGACCCTCGAAAGCGGGCAGGTTGTCGCTGCCACGACGGTAACCGGGGTCAGAGCCGGAACTTGATCTGCCGGGCAGGACAGTTCAAACCTTGGCAGATTCGACTCGCTAACTGCATTGGTGAAACTCCTGCCTGCCCCAACCCACCCCCCTTCTGATCTGATCGACGATCTGCGCGCCCGTGGCCTTGTTCAGCCCGGCGCAGAGTTTCAAACGTTGTATGGCGGGCGAACAAATCAGGTCTGGAAAGTACTGGGTGGCAGCGGTGACAAGGTTCTGAAGCAGTATCGCGCGACACCGCGCAATCCGTTATTTCGCAACGACCCGGAACTCGAAGCGCTATGCTTGCGCGCCCTTGAGCCTACCGGATTTGTTCCCCGCCTGCGTGCGACCGGAACACATGATACAGGTCATTGGGTGTTCTACGATCATGCCCCGGGATCACCGTGGCAAGAAGGGCCTGAAGGTGTCGCCGGTTTGCTGCGTGAACTGCACAGGCTTGATGTTTCGGTCCAAGCGCCGGATGGCTGCAATGGCAGCTGGGATTTGGCTGAACATGCCGAACGTATTCTCAGCGTCTGCACCTCTGATACACGCGCACGGCTCGCAAAGCTGCGCCCCAAAGGCCATGTGCCCGCGACCGCACACACATGCCTGATCCATGGCGATACCGTGGCCGGAAACATCCTTGTCGCGCCGACTGGCATGACCCTGATCGACTGGCAGTGCCCGGCTTGGGGCGATCCGTGTGAGGACATTGCGATGTTCCTGTCCCCGGCCATGCAACGGCTTTATCGGGGCGCATCCCTAAGCGTGACCGAGGAAGAGCGGTTTCTGGCTGCATATGGTCACGATGAAACTGTCGCGCGATACCGGGATATGCGCCCGTGGTATGCATGGCGCATGGCTGCCTACTGTTTGTGGCGGATCGAAAACGGAGCTGCGGATTATGCCCAAACGCTCGAACTGGAAATCGCCGCGCTTTAGAGCGATAACCGATCCGCGATTGCCATCGCGGCATAGGCGGGCGGCATCAAGGCGCGCCGCCAGAACCCAAGGGGAAACCGTCCCGGTGGCTGTGCAATCGGCGCGGGCAACTCGGTCTGTTTATCCAAAACCACGCGGGCAAGAGCGCCTCCGCAATACGTCCCCATGGCAACGCCGTTCCCGTGATAGGCAAAGGCGGCAAACATTCCGGGTTGATCGGGAACCGGCCCGACATAAGGCGTCAGCTTGCGCGACAGGCACACCATTCCGGACCAAATATGGGTCACATCCACATCTTTCCATTCTGGAAACATGGCCTGAAAGTCCCGACGCATTGTCCGGCGAATGGCGGCCTCGGCCCGAGGGGACGACTGTAACCCTCCGCGCATGCCGAACAGGAACCTCCGATCAGGCATCAGGCGGAAATAGTGCAGCAGGTTTCGGGTGTCATAACACATCTGCTCCGAGGTCCACCCCTGCGCTTGCAACTCAGCGTCTGTCAGGGGCCGGGTCACCAGAACCGTGGATTGCGTGGGCATGTAGCGTCCCGAAAACCACGGCGGCATATCCTCGCTGGAGTATCCGTTCGTGCAAATCAGAACATTCGTGGCGCGGATGTGACCTGATCCGGATTCAATATCGAACCCGGCCTGAGTTTTCCTGATGGTTTCAACCGGCGATTTCTGGAAAATCTGTACGCCCCGCGCCTTGGCGGCACTTGCCAAGCCAAACAGATACTTTCGAGGGTTAAGAGCGAAACCAACCGGATTTGTATATGCACCATGAAAGGAACCGCCCAGACCCAGGCGCTGCAGGTCATCAGAATCGTGCAAGACACCTGATGCTTCAGCGTTACGACGCAGCTTTTCCATCGCCCGTGCCGAATGAGCCAGTTGGGTTTCCCCTTTCGAATGGGTATCGGCGTCGATCTGATGCTGTTCCAGCAAATCTGCGACAAGCTGAACAGCATCTTCTTCCGCTTGTTCGTAGGACTGCGCAGCCTCAGCGCCAAACCCACGGACCAAAGACCCATGGCTTAGCTTAGACCCTCCGAGACAGCAAAATCCGCCATTCCGGCCCGAGGCACCCCACCCCGGGGTTGCGGCCTCAAGAACCGCAACTTTCACACCTGCCACGGCCAGATGCAGGGCTGCCGAAAGCCCCGTGAAACCGCCGCCGACGATTGCGACGTCAACGTTCAGATCACCTTTATGGGTCGGCCAATCAGGTGCCGAAATTGTCTGATCCCACCAGCAGTTCTGACGGGGTCCAGGCCCATAGGTGTAGTCCGGAAAAAGACGCTTCATTCGGTGCGCGCAGCGGCAAGTTCATCCTGCTTTTGCCGAACCATTGCGCGTTTCGTCACCAGCGAGGCGGTGATAACGCCAACCGTGACGACTGCAATCATGATGGTAGACAGCGCGTTGATCTCGGGGCTGACGCCCAGACGCACCGCCGAGAATATCTTGATCGGCAGCGTTGTCGCCGACGGGCCCGAGGTAAAGGACGCGATAACCAGATCGTCCAGCGATAGGGTAAAAGCCAGCAGCCAGCCTGAAATCACCGCGGGCGCAATGATCGGCAGTGTCACAAGACGGAACGCCTGCGCTGGCGAACATCCCAGATCCAAAGCGGCCTCTTCCAGCGATTTGTCAAAGGTCACAAGACGCGAGGACACGACGACCGACACAAAGCACATCGAAAAGGTTGTGTGGGCCAGAACGATGGTCAGAATGCCCCTGTCCAGCCCAATGCCGATAAACAGCAGCAGCAACGACAGGCCGGTGATCACTTCGGGCATTACCAGAGGCGCGTAAATCATTCCGGAAAACAGTGTCCTGCCAAAAAACCGCCCGCCTCGGACCAGAACATATGCGGCAGCGGTGCCAAGAACCGTGGCCAATGTGGATGAGAACACCGCAACCCGTATTGTCACCCAGGCCGCGTTCAGAAATGCCTCATTCTGGGCAAGCTCACCGTACCATTTGGTCGAGAACCCTGCCCATACTGTGACCAGCTTGCTTTCGTTAAAGCTGAAGATGATCAGGATGACCATCGGGATATAGAGGAACGCAAAGCCCAGTGTCAGAGACACCGCGTTGAACCAACTCAGCCTGTTCATTGCTCGGCCTCCGTCTGTTTCTGCTGGTTGCGCTGGAACAGCACAATCGGGATCACGAGGATAAGCAACAACACAACGGCAACGGCACTGGCCACCGGCCAATCGCGGTTTGAGAAGAACTCTTCCCACAGCACCTTGCCGATCATTAGCGTGCTGGACCCGCCCAACAGCGACGGGATCACGAATTCACCGATCACCGGGATCATCACCAGAAAACAGCCGGCAATGATGCCGGGGCGCGACAGCGGTATAGTCACCAGCCAGAACGCCTTCAGACGGGAACAGCCCAGATCTTCGGCTGCTTCGATCAGGGATTCATCCATGCGCTCCAACGACGAATAAATCGGCAGGATCATGAAAGGCAAATAGGTGTAGACGATACCGATGTAGACGGCAGTGTTGGTGTTCAAAATGGTCAGCGGGGTCGAAATGATACCCAGCCACAACAGAATCTGGTTCAGATAGCCTTCATTGCTGAGAATTCCCATCCACGCGTAAACGCGGATCAGGAACGAAGTCCAGAACGGCAGGATCACCAGCATCATCAGCGTCGGGCGCCATTCGGCTGGCGCACGAGCCATTCCATAGGCAATCGGATAACCCACCAGCAACGTCAGAACCGTCGAGATCAGAGCGATCTTGACGCTGGACAGGTAGGCTTTCCAGTAAAGGTCATCTTCGGTCAGCCAGACGAAGTTTTCGAAATCCAACTGGCTGAAAAAGTCGGTTATCCCAGACCAACCCTGCGACAGATCCAGTGTCGGCGTATATGGCGGGATCGCCAGTTCGACATCCGACAGCGAAATCTTCAGAACGATGAAAAACGGTATCAGAAACAGGGCCAGCAGCCAGACGTAAGGAACAGCGATCAGAAGGGCGCGGCGCATCAGTTTGCCAACAAAACCGCAGCCGTTGCCGTCCACGACAGCCAGACCGGGTCTTCCCATGTAAAGGATCGGCGCGAGATTCGGCGCGTGTTGGCCGATTGCGCCTTGATGATCGTGCCATTCGGCAGTTCCACGTAGTACGTGGACAAGTTGCCCAGATAGGCAATGTCAAGCACCTTACCCTGTACCGCATTGATGGCATCCGCCGGGCGGTCGGCCGAGATCGTCACCTTTTCGGGGCGGATCGCAAGATGGCAGCTTTGCCCGTTCGAGAATTCTGTCGACGAGGTTGCGGTCAGCGGCGATTGCCCCTCGGCCCAGTCGATTTGGTAGGCTTCATCGCCGTTCGCAGTCGCCCGGCCTTCGATGATATTCACATCCCCGATAAAGTCAGCGACATAGACTGAGTTGGGGTTTTCATAGATCCTGTCCGGCGTAGATACCTGCATCAACTTGCCCTGATCCATCACGGCGACGCGGCTGGCAACAGTCATCGCCTCTTCCTGATCGTGGGTCACGATCACAAAGGTGGTGCCGGTCTTTTCCTGAATATCCATCAGCTCGAACTGAGTGTCCTGCCGCAGTTTTTTGTCCAGCGCACCCAAGGGTTCGTCTAGCAACAGCAGTTTTGGCGCTTTTGCCAGTGACCGTGCCAGCGCGACCCTCTGCCGTTGGCCACCCGAAATCTGGTGCGGTTTACGGCGGGCGAATTGCTCAAGCCGGGTCAGGCGCAACATCTCTTCCACGCGGTCTTCAAGATCCCGCTTGGGCATGTTGTCCCGGCGCAGACCGAAGGCGATGTTCTCCCAGATGCTAAGATGAGGAAACAGCGCATAAGACTGGAACATCATGTTCACAGCCCGCTTGTTTGGCGGGATCGGGTCGATGTCCTGCCCGCCCAGCATGATGTGCCCTTCGGTAGGCTTTTCAAACCCTGCCAGCATCCTCATCATGGTCGTCTTGCCGCAGCCGGATGGACCGAGCAAAGCAAAGAATTCCTGTTCAAATATGTCCAGTGACAGGTTGTCGATCGCCGTGAATCCGCCAAAACGTTTGGTCACATTCTGGAATTGGATCAATGGTTTCGCCTGTGGATCTTCCCACGGCGCAAAGACGTTTGTGTTCAAGGCGGCCCCCGTTCGACGGTCTGATTGAAAGGGCAAGGCGGTCGGACCGCCTTGCTCAGATACTTCGGTTCAGGTGCCCGATTTGATTTTGGTCCACAGGCGGGTCACGCTCCGCTGCGTTTTGACGGGATAAGGCGTCGTGATGTAGAGATTCTGCATCGTGGCATCACTCGGATAGATTGCCTGATCACCAATCACGTCTTCCTCAAGGAACTCCTGAGAAGCCTTGTTGCCATTGGCATAGTACACATAGTTCGATGCGGCAGCCATGTTGTTGGCGTCCAGAATGAAGTTCAAGAACTGGTGTGCGCCTTCCGGGTTCGGAGCATCCGCCGGGATGGCCATCTGGTCGAACCACATCAGCGAACCTTCAGCGAATGGGTGGTATTCAATTTCCACGCCATTTTCGGCCTCGGCCGCGCGATCCCGCGCTTGCAGGATGTCACCTGACCAACCGACAGCTACGCAGATATCGCCATTTGCCAGCGCGTTGATGTATTCCGAGCTGTGGAATTTCTGGATATGCGGGCGAACGCCAGCCAGGACTTCTTCGGCTTTACCGATCACATCGGTGTCATGGCTGTCCGGATCTTCACCGATATACTGCAGCACCATAGGAATAATCTCGGCCGGAGCGTCCAGGAAATGGACGCCGCACGAGGCCAGCTTTTCCATATTCTCCGGCTTCAGAACCAAGTCCATGCTGTTCAGAGCAACGTCATCGCCCAGCACTTCCTTAACCTTACCAACGTTAACGCCGAGGCCGGTCGTCCCCCACATGTAGTTGATCGAATAGGCGTTGTTCGGGTCATAGCCTGCGGTACGTTCCTGAATCACGTCCCAAAGGTTTCCTGAATTCGAAAGCTTTGCTTCGTCCAGTTCCTGAAAGGCGCCAGCTTGAATCTGACGCTGTAGAAACGTGCCCGACGGCACAACCACGTCATAGCCTGATCCTCCGGCCAGCATCTTGGTTTCCAGAACCTCGTTGCTGTCAAACACGTCGTAGATCAGGGTCAGCCCTGTCTCTTCTTCGAATTTTTTCAGTAGATCCTCGTCGATATAGTCGGACCAGTTGTAGACGCGCACCTCTTCGGCAAAAGCCGCCGAAGTCCCCAGCGCGACAATCGCTGTCATCGTCAGCGTTTTGATTGACATATTTCTCTCCCTGCAAGTGTACGGGTATTCTCCCGTTTTTTTTGATTTGATCAAGTTTTGCGTTTTCCCCCGATCCATCGTATGGTTTCACGAGGTCAGGCGTCTGGCAAGTCGACACCACGCGAAACAGGGTAAACCACTTGGATTTGATCAAAAATAAAGCATCCAGCTCGAAGGTGGATGAGGGAAAAAGACCGGCGCATGAACAGGTGTACCAAACCCTGAAATCGCAGATCATGTACGGTGATCTGGTCCCGGGACAACCCGTCACGATACAGGGTTTGACCGAATCGCTCGGGGTTGGAATGACCCCCGTCCGCGAGGCGATCCGGCGGCTGATTTCGGATGGCGCACTGGTGTTTCAGGGCAATCGGCGCGTCAGCGTGCCTTTGTTGTCGGGCACCGATGTCGAGCAGATGATTTTTGCCAGAATATCAATAGAATCAGAGCTTTCCAGACGGGCAACCGCGAATCTAAAACCTGCTGATATCGATCAGCTCGAGAGGCTTGATCAGCGATTGGATCAGACAATCACAGACGGCGACGTCAGTGGTTATTTGCGCTTGAACCACCAGTTTCATGAAACGCTCTATGCGCATGCGGATGCCCCGATTCTCAACGATCTGGCCGAGCGGCTTTGGCTGCGGTTCGGCCCCTCACTACGCGTTGTCTGCGGACGGTTCGGGACACATAGCCTGCCGGATCGGCACAAGGACATCATCGCAAGCTTGCGGGCGAAAGATGCGGAAAAGGTCGCGAAAGCAACCGCTCAGGACATTGAGCAGGGTATGGAATTGATGTCGGACGCTTTGATCTCTGCCTGATTCAGGTCGATTCGATTGACACGAAAAAATTTGATCATATTGTGACGGGTAACCGCCTTTTGCAGGAGATTCTCTGATGTCGACCATCACCAATCACATGCCGACCGCCGAATTGCAGGCGCTGGATGCGGCGCATCATATGCACCCGTTTTCGGCCAACGGATCATTGGGCGAGGAAGGTGCGCGCGTCATCACTCGTGCCAAAGGCGTGTACCTGACCGATAGCGAAGGCGAAGAGATTCTGGACGCCATGGCCGGTCTTTGGTGCGTCAATATCGGTTACGGTCGCGATGAACTGGCCGAGGTTGCTGCCCGTCAGATGCGTGAACTGCCCTATTACAACACGTTCTTCAAAACGACCCATATTCCAGCCATCGCTTTGGCAGCCAAGATCGCAGAACTGGCGCCGGGGGATCTGAATCACGTGTTCTTCGCGGCGGGCGGGTCCGAGGCAAATGACACCAACATTCGCCTGGTGCGCACCTATTGGGCTGAGAAGGGTCAGCCGAACAAAAACATCATCATCAGCCGCCACAATGCCTATCACGGGTCCTCCGTTGGTTCGGCCTCACTGGGCGGTATGGCTGGCATGCATGCGCAGGGCGGCATCCCGATCCCGAACATCCACCACATCAACCAACCGAACTGGTGGGCAGAAGGCGGCGACATGGCGCCGGAAGAGTTTGGCCTGGCCCGCGCGCGTGAGCTGGAAGAAGCCATTCTGGAACTGGGCGAAGACCGCGTCGCGGCCTTTATTGCCGAACCCGTGCAGGGTGCGGGCGGGGTGATCGTTGCCCCCGATACCTACTGGCCCGAGATCCAGCGCATTTGCGACAAATACGATATCCTGTTGATCGCCGATGAGGTGATCTGCGGCTTTGGGCGCACAGGCAACTGGTTCGGGTCCGAAACCGTTGGTATCAAACCGCATATCATGACGATCGCTAAGGGCCTCAGCTCGGGTTACGCGCCCATTGGCGGATCCATCGTGAATGACGAGATTGCCGAGGTGATCGGCGGCACCGAGTTCAATCACGGCTATACCTATTCCGGCCACCCGGTCGCTGCGGCAGTCGCATTGGAGAACCTGCGCATCCTCGAAGAAGAAGGCATCGTCGACCACGTCCGCGACGTGGCCGCCCCCTATCTGAAAGAGAAATGGGAGGCCCTGGCCGATCATCCATTGGTCGGTGAGGCCAAGATCGTCGGCATGATGGCCTCAATCGCTCTGACGCCGGATAAGGCCAGCCGCGCCAAATTCGCGTCCGAGCCCGGTACGGTCGGCTACATCTGCCGCGACCGCTGCTTTGCCAACAACCTGATCATGCGCCATGTGGGCGACCGGATGATCATCTCACCCCCGCTGGTCCTGACTCCTGCGGAAATCGATGAGATGTTCGTGCGGATTCACAAGTCACTGGACGAGGCGCAGGCCGAGATCATCGCGCAGGGGCTGATGAAAGCAGCGTCATAGTCCAGATTGCTACTTTCCGGGTTTAAGGGGCGCACTAAAATGCGCCCCTTCTCACTTTCTAAATCGCAATTGCACGTCAATCGATCCAGCTCAATTGCTGAACACAGCTAGATTCAATCAAATCGATCGACAAAAAGAAGTATTCTTGTATCGCGCGGCAAATAAAAATTTATCGCGCGATAAATATCTTGATTTGATGTGACTCAGATTCAAGTATGCGAATGCGAGTCGGTTATTTGTATTACCTCTACCGGCGTCGCGACCCGCTCTACTGCTGGGTCCACCTCCCGTCTATCGTAGTGAGTGCCGGTAGTCGGGAGGTTGCACAGCCAATAACTGAGAGAGTATCAGCGGCGCATACCCAGGCAATAGATCAACGCCCTTCCATTGTCACCGCAACGCTTCCAAGAGGTTCAGACTGGCATATCCGTCTGGCAGCAACCCCTGCGCCAATTGATAAGCCCGAACAGCTTTGACTGTGTTTGGCCCTGTGCGCCCGTCGACGCCTTTGGTATCAAATCCAGCCTCTGTCAGTCGGGATTGCAGTTCCTTTTTCTCGGTGAAACTCAACACCCTGTCACCTCGCGGCCATTCGGTCTGGAACGACCCCCGTCCAGCCAGACGGTCGGACAGATGGCCGATGCCGATCACATAGGCGTCGGCACCATTGTATCTCTCGATGACTTTGAAATTATCGAAGATCATCAGCGCGACGCCCTGCCCTCCGGCAGGCAACAGGATCGCCGCCTGCCCGTGATCCGATACAGGCCCGCCGTTCGCCGCCACCACGCCACGTGCGGCCCATTGTGAGGGCATCAATGTGTGATCCCGCCTTGCGGTGGAATAGTCGAACCCTTTGGGCAGGGTCACCTCAACGCCCCACGGCTGCCCCTTGGTCCACCCATGCCGCGCCAGATAGGCGGCGGCCGAGGCCAGCGCATCGGTTGGATCGTCCGACCAGATATCGCGCCGCCCGTCCCCGTCGAAATCAACCGCATGGTCCAGAAACGAGGTTGGCATGAACTGCGTATGCCCCATCGCCCCGGCCCAGCTGCCCATCATACTGCGCGGGCTGACGTCACCCGCCTGAATGATCTGCAATGCGGCGATTAACTGGGTTTCGAAAAACTGCGCGCGTCTTGCGTCAAACGCCAATGTTGCCAGAGATCGGATGGTGTGGTCGTTGCCCCGAAACGTTCCAAACGATGTCTCAAGTCCCCAGATAGCTGTCACGACCTCTTTTTCGACGCCGTACTTGGCTTCGATGCGGGTCAGTGCTTCGCGATGGCGCTCCAACCCCGCCCGGCCGTTCCTGATGCGCGTGTCTGAGACGGCAGAATCCAAATACTCCCAAATTGGTTTCGAAAATTCCGCCTGATTGCGGTCGCGCCTGATCACGTCCTTATCGTAGGTCAAACCCGCCAACGACCTGTCCAGTGTTGAGGCTGATATCCCCTGCTCTACCGCCCGTTCACGAAATGCTCCAAGCCACGCCTGAAACCGCGCGTTTCCTTCCGTCGACACCCGGTACTCCTTAGCTGAGGGTCGTAAAACTGGCCGGATCGATATCGCCACGCCAGCTGACGCCAGCTGTATGGCCTGTGATCCGCCCAGAGTATTGATAGATTCCGCCTGCACAATGGATGCCCATAATGCGGCGGTCATAACGCCACCTATGCATTTACGCATTCCGAATTTTCCTGGTTACTGCTCGACTTCAGAATACCTCAAAATTCGCGTTTTCCAAAGCGTTCAGCTTGACCCCTCGCGATCTTTTGCTTTGTGTTCCGCACGAATTCCGGCAAGTGCCTCACGCAGCAAAGGGATGCGGTTTGGTCTAAAGCTTTCGCCTGTCACGGACATTTCGCGTATCCGGTCCAGCCGAAAGACGCGAAAATCCTGTCTCAGATGGCACCAGGAAATCAAAACGCTGGCGCGGTCCATATAGACGATACTCAGCGGGTTTACCTTGCGGCGCGTGTCATCGCCCTTGGCATCGGTGTAGGCAAACTCGATCGTGCGTTCGTCCCATGTGGCCTGCCGCAGGTCAGCCACCGCGATGGTGGGCTTGGCTGGGCGATCAAACCGCGTCGCTGTCAACACGGCATGGGTCAGGCGGTGCGACTGGCGCTGGGGTAGGCGTCCCTGAAGTTTTCGTAACGCATTGCCCGCCGCATCCGCTAAACCGGGGTCGCCAATGGCCTGAACCTCTCGCAACCCCAACACCAGCGCTTCAAGCTCATCATCTCTGAATCCAAGCGGTGGCAGTGTTGCGTCTTCGATCAGAGTAAAGCCAAAACCGGCCTCACCGTCGATCACCGCCCCAAGCCCGCGCAACGATTCAATATCGCGATGCACGGTACGCGGCGAGACGCCCAGATCCTGCGCCAGTTGCTGGGACGTCTTCGGCGAAGGACCAGAGCGCAAGGCTTGCATCAATTGGAACAGGCGGGCGGTTCGGGACATAGTGCAGATTAATCTAAACCTGATGACAGAAACTGTCATCAGGCAAAGCTATTCCTCGGGCATCCCGAATTTGGAGCCTCCGATGTTGACCCTTATGATTTACCCTTCGGCCTTTGGCCTGTTCAGCGCCAGCCCCTTTTGCGTCAAGGCCGCTTACATGTTGGAACACGCGGGCCAGCGTTGGCAGCGGTCCGATATGTTGGACCCCCGCAAGATGCCCCATCAGAAACTGCCGGTTCTGCGCACGCCAGAGCGTCTTGTCCCCGATAGCGACCTGATCCGCGATTGGCTTGAGGCGCAGGGCGCAAACTTCGACGCTGGGCTAAGCGACATACAAAAGGCGCAGGCGCGAACGCTGATCCGCATGTCAGAAGAACATATCTATTTTCAGGTCGTCCAGGACAGATGGGCCAATGACGAGGTTTGGCCAATTCTGCGCAAGACCTTCTTTTCGGTCATTCCTGCGGTGATCCGAACGCCGGTGTCGAACTCAGTCCGGAAAAAGGTCGTCCAAGGATTGGGGTTTCAGGGTGTCGGCCGGTTCTCACCTGCTGAGCGTCAGGATCGATTGGAGCGGGACCTTGAAGCGATATCCGCTTATTTGTGGCAATCACCGTACCTTATGGGCGACCGGCCAACCTCAGCAGATATGAGCGTTGGGCCTATGTTGGCCGCAATGCGCGCAACACCGGTGGAAACCCCGCTGACCCAGCGGATCAAACAGGATAGGCTGCTCAACGACTACGTAGACCGAATGGAGCAGGCAATACCGCTGCCATGACACCTTTTGACGACCCTGCGGTGCAAACCGCCTTTGAAGCGTTCCCCGAAGACACCCGTTCGGGTGTTCTCGTCTTGCGCGAGCTGGCGTTTTTAACCGCTGGGACTTTGCCTAAAGCTCAGCCATTGAATGAGGCGTTGCGTTGGGGCCAACCCGCCTATCTGGCGCCCAAAGGGTCAACCATCCGGTTGGGCGGGCACAAGTCGGCACCCTTTGCCCTGTTCGTGCATTGTCAGAGCCGACTAATGGGTGATTTCACCACCGCCTTTCCGGGCGAGGATCGGTTGGACGGCAACCGGGCCATTCTGTTTGATGACCCGGATCAGATTGATGAAACCCGTCATGGCTGGCTGATCGCACGGGCGTTGACCTATCACCTTTGACGGCGTTTGCGTTCGACCTTGCGCTTGATCTTGTCTTTCTTGCGCTTGGTACTGACGGCCTTGCGCCGTGCGCCCCCCCGCTTGGCGGGTCCGCCTCCGCGCGGCAGGGCCTGGTCATCGATGGACAGCAGCTCCAGCTCGAGCCCGCCGGTAACGGGCGTGGCCTCGGTCAGGCGCACGGTGACGCGCTGACCGATAGCAATGATCAACCCGGTGTCCGAGCCCATCAACGTTCCGGCTTCGCGGTCGAAATGGAAAAACTCCCGCCCCAATGATCGGACGGGGACCAGCCCATCTGCACCGGTTTCATCCATCTTCACAAATGCGCCAAACCGGGCGATGCCGCTGATGCGACCAGAGAATTCGTTGCCTACACGCTCGCTCAGATAAGAGGCGAGGTAACGATCCGTTGTATCCCGTTCCGCCATCATCGAGCGACGCTCGGTGTCCGAAATATGCGTCGCCGTTTCATCAAGGCGCGCGATCTCATCCTCGGTCAGCCCGTCATCGCCCCAGCCATGCGCCGTGATCAGTGCGCGGTGCACGATCAGGTCCGCATAGCGGCGAATGGGCGAGGTGAAATGCGCATAATTCCGCAGCGCCAGACCGAAATGTCCGAAGTTTTCCGGATTGTAATAAGCCTGTGCCATCGAGCGCAGGGTTGAAAGGTTGATCAGCTCTGCATCCTCGGTCCCGGCGGCAGCGTTCAGCAAAGCATTCAGGTGCCGGGTTTGCAGCACCTGACCCTTGGCCAGGTTCAGACCAGCTGCCTGCGCGGTTTCCCGCAGGCTTTCTAGCTTTTCTTGCGCCGGTTCCTCGTGCACACGGAACAGCAACGGGCGGCGCTTGGCGATCAATGTCTCGGCGGCGGCCACATTGGCGAGGATCATAAATTCCTCAATCAGCTTGTGCGCGTCCAGCCGGTCGCGGAAAGCCACACTTTGGACCTCGCCCGCGTCACTGAGAACGATCTTGCGTTCGGGCAGGTCCAGTTCCAGCGGCTGCCGTTCTGCCCGCGCTTTCTTTAGCGCGGCATAGGCATCATAGAGCGGCTTCAAAACAGGCTCTAACAACGGCCCTGTGCGGTCGTTTGGATTGCCGTCGATAGCGTCTTGAACTTCGGCATAGTGCAGCGAGGCGGCCGAGCGCATCAGACCACGTACAAAGCGATGAGCAATCTTGTTTCCATCCGCATCGATCTGCATTCGAACAGCGATACAGGCGCGCGGAACACCTTCGTGCAACGAACACAGGTCTCCAGAGAGGCGATCCGGCAGCATTGGCACAACTCGATCCGGGAAGTAGCTGGAGTTGCCGCGCTTGCGCGCCTCACGATCCAGCGCCGTACCGGGCTGCACATAGGTGGCAACGTCGGCGATGGCGACCCAGATCACATGCCCGCCAAGGTTCTTCGGGTCATCGTCGGCATGGGCATAACAGGCATCGTCATGATCCCGCGCATCTGACGGATCGATGGTCAGCAAAGGCATATCCCGCAGGTCTTCGCGGCCTTTTAGACCAACCGGTTTGGCCTTATCGGCTTCGGCAATCACCTTGTCGGGGAAATCATCCGGAATACCGTGCTGATGAATTGCAATCAGTGACACAGCCTTGGGCGCCGATGGATCACCCAGCCGTTCCACAATGCGCGCGCGCAGCAGGCCCATTCGGTTCTTTGGCCCAGCCTGTTCAGCCTCGACCAATTCTCCATCCTTGGCACCTAATACGGCCCCATCAGCAACCAGCCATTCGGTCTGACCGGCTTTGTCGATTGGCACGATCCGACCGCCTTCGGCCCCTTTGCGAAAGATGCCCACGATCTTGCGCGGGTTCGTCCCGACACGTCGGATCAGGCGTGCTTCGTAATTGTGGTCTTCTTCATGCACAACCGTGAGGCGGGCCAGAATGCGGTCGCCCTCGCCCAGCGCAGGATCGCTGGCACGGGTGATGAGCAGAATGATCGGCTCGACCCCTTCGCCATGCCATTCCAAGGGCCGTGCGAACAGGTCGCCATCCGCATTCGGAGCCTTCACCTGCAGCACGCTGACCGGTGGCAGGCGGTCCGGGTCGCGATAGCTGCGCTTGCGCTTTTCCAGATGCCCTTCGGCCTCTAGCTCTTTGAGGATACGCTTCAGGTCAATCCGATCCGCGCCCTTGATACCAAAGGCTTTGGCGATATCGCGTTTCGAGGTCAGGGTGGGGTTCGCCGAGATCCAATCGAGGACCTCCTGCTTGGTAGGTATGCGAGTCATACCTCCGGCCTATCACGGGTATGCGACCGCGTCATGACCAAAAAGTTCAGGGCGTCAAGTCAGCCACCGTATCAACGTCGCGCAGATGGTCCAGCAATCCTACGCGGCACCCCGGAACTGAGGCCAGAGTGTCAGCCAGCGCAGTTTCAGTAGACCAGCGTACATTACGGAACAGGCTTTTCGGCAACGCCTTGTACCGCTGAGCCCCTACCAACCAATAGCCACCGTCCGGCGCAGGGCCAAATACAAATTCCGACTGTCCCAATTCCTTGAAGGCTCGTGCGATATGCTGGGACGTGATCCCGGGAATGTCCGCGCCGATCAGACAAACCGGTCCCTGCGGCATGCCGCGCAACATGCGCCCCATGCGGTCGCCCAGATCGCCTCGCCCTTGCGCCGCGCGGGGCAGATCAACGGGCCAGATGCGGCTGGTCAGACCTTCCCGATCCGGGGCGACGGCAAGCACTATCTGCCAGCGTGGGTCCCGCAAACGCCGGATCAGCGCGCGTGTCTGATGGCGAAACCACCATGCAGCACCAACCATGCCGATGTCTCGCCCCAGCCGCGTCTTGACCCGACCCGGGCGAGGTTCTTTCACCATGATGACTAATGTGCGTTGCATGGTTCAGGCGAAATAGTCCCGAAGGATGCGCGCGTAGATCGCCTTGAGCTGTTCGATCTGCGCCACCTCGACGCATTCATCGACCTGATGCATCGTTCTGCCGACAAGGCCGAACTCAACCACTGGGCAATGGTCTTTGACAAACCGCGCATCCGAGGTGCCACCTGTTGTCGACATCTCGGGGCGTACACCGGTTTCGGTCTCGACCGCTTTCGCGACCAGATCAGACAGGGGGCCGGGTGGAGTCAGAAAGCTCTCGCCTGAGATCTTGATCCGGACGTTGACCGCGACATCGTAGGATTCAGCCACGGCTTTGGCTTCGGCCTGCAACCACTCACTAAGGCTGGCGCCCGAGTGCAGATCGTTAAAGCGGATGTTCACCGCTCCGGTACATTGCGCCGGGATCACGTTGGTTGCTGCGTTGCCTGTGTCAATACTCACAACGGCCAGGGTTGAGGCATCGAAATGGTCCGATCCCTGATCCAGTTCGTGGCTGGCCAGTTGATGCATCAAACGCGCCATGGCGGGCAGAGGGTTTTTGGCCCGGTGCGGATAGGCCGAATGCCCCTGCTCACCGGTCGCCGTGAACCAGGCGGTCATCGAACCACGCCGCCCGATTTTCATCATCTCGCCCATTGTGTTTGGGCATGTCGGCTCACCCACCAAACAGGCAGACATGCGTTCTCCGGCCTTGGACATGTAATCAAGCAGTGCCGTAGTGCCATCCACTGCGTCCGCCTCTTCATCGCCCGTGATCGCAAGAATAATCGCCCCGTTCGGGGGGGAGTCGCGCACGAAATCCACAGCGGCCGCCGCAAAGGCCGCCACGCCGGATTTCATGTCTGTGGCCCCGCGCCCATACATCACACCTTCGCGGATTTCTGCACCGAACGGGGGCATCGTCCAGGCCGCTTCGTCTCCCACCGGGACAACGTCTGTATGCCCGTTGAACCCAAAGCTGCGCGGATGGGCTATCGGCCCCCAGCGCGCGTACAAATTGCTGACATCGCCCCGGTCCACGCGGGTGCAGTCGAAGCCTGCGTCGGACAGAAGCTTCTCCAACAACACAAGCGCGCCACCTTCCTCAGGTGTGACTGATGGGCAACGGATCAGGTCCGCCGTCAACTTCACCGGATCTGTCATTTCTGGGCCCTTTTGGTTGGTTCAATCGCGGGATCGTGCACAGATTCAACGAATTGGACCAATTGCCAACCCCTCGCCACCGGATTCCGGGCGCTTTTTTTCGCGAGTCTTGAAATGACACCCCAATAAAACATGGCGGTTTACCTTGCGGCCACCTTGCCGTGCCTTTCAAATCTGCGTTAGAGGGCCGCGAAACAGGTGAATTGACGATGATACGTGCGCTTCTCGTTTGGATCTGCCTGACTTTCGCCGTTCTTGCACAGCAAAGCCAGGCGCAGACGCTTTCGGTCACGACCGTGACCCGCCCCCCGTTTTCCTATGTCGAGGACGGAGCCCAAACCGGTTTTTCAATGGACCTGCTGCACGCCTTGTCCGAGGCACTGAATTGGGACTACTCGGTCACCAGGGTCGAGGCCTTCAGCGATATGCTGGGTGCTGTGCAGGAAGGAACCGCGGACCTGGCTGTGGCCAATATCTCGATCACGGCTGCGCGTGAAACGCAGATGGATTTCAGCCAGCCCATATTCGAGGCCGGTCTGCAGATCATGGTGCCATCGGATGCAGCGCGCAGACCATCGCTGCTGCACGCTTTGCTGTCCGTTGAATTGTTCATCGCCATCGGACTGGCCTTTGCGATCCTGCTTGGCGGCGGGATGCTGATGTGGGGATTTGAGCGTCGGGCTCAGCCCTATTTCGACCGCAAGCTGAATGAGGCATGGTTCCCGTCCTTTTGGTGGGCGCTGAATCTTGTGGTCAATGGCGGTTTCGAGGAACGCATGCCGCGCACACCGTTTGGACGGTTGCTGGGCGTGGTACTGGTGGTGTCCTCACTGTTCATCGTTTCGGTCTTCACAGCGCGCATCACGTCGGTCATGACAGTGGATGCCATCAGCGGCAACGTGAACTCGGTCAACGATCTTTATGGCAAACAGGTGGGCACAATCTCGAACTCAACTGCCGCAAACTTCCTGAACCGGCGCGAGATTGAGTTTTCCGGTTATGAAAACCTGGATGATGTGCTGACCGCATTCCAGGATAAGGAGTTGGACGCCGTTGTCTTTGACGCGCCGATCCTGTCCTATTATGCGGCGCATGAAGGCCGTCGGATCGCATCGATGACAGGTGGCGTTTTCCTACGCGAGAACTACGGGATTGCGTTCCCAACCGGCTCGCCATTGGTCGAGGACGTGAACCAGGCTCTGCTCGCGCTGCGCGAAGACGGCACCTATGATGAAATTTACCGCAAATGGTTCGGGGTGCGAAACTAAGCCGGTTCTTCATCCCCGAAAAACGGCGTCATTTGCGCCACGATAACGGCGTTTTCGTCCAAGGCCCGCTGCATCAGGTCGCGTTCGTCCGGGTCGATGTCGTGCCCCTGCGCCTCACGCTCGGCCAGAGTTCCATAACCGGTGACGTCCAGTGGCGCAGTGTCGGCCTGTTTCAGGATCGCCACGGTTTCACGCACCGCTTCAGCCTCATCCACGCCGCTAGCAAAACACATCAGCGCTGCTCCGGTCGCACCTTCGGGCAGACCGTCGCCTTCTTTGCGGCCAATCTGAACGAGCAATGTATAAACTTGCTGACGGGACGGTTTCTTTTGCTTTTCCATGCAGGGGGCCATAGCCGCGCGCCTGTCCGTGGTCAAGCAGCCGGGAATTGCGGGAAGCCCCCAGCACGTCCATAGTACCCGCGAAAACCCATTTCAAACTGCAAAGGATTTTTCATGGCCTACCCAGATTTCATCACAGACTTCCCTAGCCTCGACGTCCCATTCCCCGAGGACGTGGTGCAAACCGCCGTCATCCGGTCAGATGCGGGTTTGGTCGCGTTCTTCACCTTCCTCAAGGATTTCGAACTGCCACCGCATTCACACAAGGCGCAATGGGGCACGGTGGTCGAGGGCGAGGTTGAACTGACAATAGGCGGAGAAACTAAGACCTATCGCCCCGGCGACAGTTACTCGATCCCGTCTGGTGTTGAACACGGCGGGAAAATCAAAGCCGGAAGCCGCGTGATCGACGTGTTTGAGGAACCCGACCGCTATCCAGTCAAAGGATAAACAAAAAAGGGCTGCAGCGAGATACGCTACAGCCCCGTTTCAAATCCGCACTTGATTTAGTCGCGCAGCAGTTCGTTAATCCCGGTTTTCGAACGAGTTTTCTCGTCCACGCGCTTTACGATCACGGCGCAATACAGGTTGACGTTGTTCTTGGACGGCATCGAACCCGCGACAACCACCGAATATGGCGGCACTTCGCCGTAAGTGACTTCGCCGGTTTCGCGATCCACGATCTTGGTGGATTTGCCAATAAAGACACCCATGCCCAAAACCGAGCCTTCGCGCACGATGCAGCCTTCGACCACTTCCGAGCGTGCGCCGATAAAGCAATTGTCTTCGATGATGGTCGGGCCGGCCTGCATCGGTTCCAGAACGCCGCCGATGCCAACACCGCCTGACAGGTGTACGTTTTTACCAATCTGCGCGCAGGAACCAACGGTGGCCCATGTGTCCACCATAGTGCCTTCGTCGACATAGGCGCCCAAATTCACGAAGGACGGCATCAGAACCACACCGGGTGCGACATAGGCCGATTTGCGAACAACACAGTTCGGCACCGCGCGGAAACCGGCTGCGCGCCACTGGTTTTCACCCCAGCCGGCGAACTTGCTGTCCACTTTGTCCCACCAGCCGCCATCCTGTGGACCGCCGGTCTGGATTTCCATATCCTTGATGCGAAAGCCCAGCAGAACTGCCTTCTTGGCCCACTGGTTCACATGCCAATCACCGTTATCCAGCTTTTCAGCAACCCGCAGCGAACCGCTGTCCAACGCGGCCAGCGTATCCTCGATCGCCTCGCGTTGTTCGCCGGTGGTGGCGGGCGTAATGGTGTCGCGCGCCTCCCAGGCGGCTTCGATAGCGGTTTCCAGTTGCGCGTTGGACATCGGATGGCTCCCTGCAGAATCTGTTCACGTTTGTTTGGCCTATACGCAACTGCACCTCGCGGTGCAATGCGACGCAGGAGGTACGATTTGCGGCTAGGTTGACCTGTGATCAGCTTGCGCGGCGGATATGGCGCGTCAGAATGGCCGTCGCCGTGGCCGCGTCCTTGCGCTTGAGCGCCTGAACGATGGCTGCGTGGTCACCATCCGCACGGTGTACCCACTTGGGGCGCCAATGGGCAAACAGGTGGCGCGCGCCGGCGATATGCAGGTCATCAATCGCATGCAGTAGGCGTGGCAACCCGCACGGCGTCAGGATCGAGCGATGAAAGGTACGGTTGCACGCTTCCCACTCGGGCATCGTTTGCGCAGCATCACAGGCGATCCGAGCATCATCCGCCTCTTTAAGCGCGCCAGGCGTCATATTCTGTACCGAATGCTGCAAGGCCAGGGATTCCAGCGCAACGCGCATTTCAACCACTTCGCGCACTTCTGCCGGGTCCAGCGCCGAAACACGCATACCGCGGCGCGGCTCACTTTGGGCCAACCCGTGCGCTTCCAGACGCAGCAATGCCTCGCGCACCGGTACATGGCTGGTCTCAAAGGCCCGCGCGATGTGATCCTGACGTAGCTTTTCACCGGCAAGCAATTCGCCCGTGATAATCTTCTGTCTAAGGTTTTGGTAAATTGTGTCGGCGATCGTAGTGGTCATAGATTATCGATAAAATCCTTAACCACCTTCCACAAGTCGATAATTCACCCCATCAGCGGGTCCGGGGCAATATTTCCCCCGCACACCAGAACCGCCACGCGTTCGTCTGGTTCTGGCTTGTAAACACCTGAGGTCAAAGCCGCCAACGCGGTCGCACCGGCCGGTTCGACCAATATGCGATGGGTCTGCCACAGCGCCTTTTGCGCGGCTGCAATCGCCTCGTCTGAGACAAGAACAGATGTCATTCCTTGCGCAAGATCGAAACAAATCCCTCCGATCCGCCGCGCGCCCAGCGCGTTGGCTGCTATACCCGAGACCGAGACATCCACCGGTTCACCCGCCTGCAGCGCCGCGTTCAGCGCGCAGGAGGTTTCCGGTTCGACTGCTACGACCTTGCGCGTGCCATCAAACCAACCCAAAGCCCCGCCAATCAGGCCACCGCCGCCCACTGCAACCAAAATGGTGTCAGCCTGCAGTCCCTGCGCCTCCCATTCGGCAAAACACGTGCCCTGCCCTGCTACGGTTGCGGGGGCATCATAAGCGTGGATTTGCATCGCCCCGGTCGCAGCCTCATGCGCTCTGGCCTCGCTCAGTGCGTTTGCGTATTCACCTTGCACCACCGTCAAATCCGCGCCCGTCTGTTCAATCAGGGCGATCTTGGATGGTCCGGCAAGGTCTGGCACGAAAATCTTGGCCGGATATCCCAGCGTTTGTGCCGCATACGCCGCCGCCGCACCGTGATTGCCGCCCGAAGCCGCCACAACGCCAGCCTCGGGCACGTCCAAGCTGAGCAGCGTATTAAACGCCCCGCGCGCTTTGAAACTGCCCGTGTGCTGCATATGCTCCAGCTTCATTTCGACCGGATAATCCAATCCGGGCACGCGGCTTTCAATCACCGGGGTCACCTGCGCATACCCATTGATCCGTTCGGCGGCGGCCGAAATTTCACTCTTCCAATTCATTCTTGTTCTTCCGTGACTGGCACTCTGCCTGCGAACCCTATAGCTGTTTTATGAACACGCAAGCAGGGAACCATCACCCATGAGAGAAGACCGCCTCAGCCCTTTCCGCGACGCCCAGACAGACCGCTCGACCGCGAGCGAGGTGCCGGACACGCCGCAGACGCGCTCACCCGCCTATCGCCTTGCCTTTGCAGACGATGATTTCCTGTGTCGGGATGAGCTACGCCCCGTGCGTTTGCAGCTGGAGTTGCTGAAGCCCGAGATGATCATGACCGAACGTGAGATCACCTCGACCATCGTCATGTTCGGTGGCGCACGCATTCCTGAGCCGTCGCAGAAACACACTGCGCGAACCCAGACGCTGGCCAACCTGTCGCAATATTACGACGAAGCGCGGGAATTCGCCCGTCTGATGACCGAAAAATCCAATGAAACCGGCGGCCGCGAGAACGTGATCGTCACCGGCGGTGGCCCCGGCGTGATGGAGGCCGGAAATCGCGGTGCCCAGGATGCTGGCGGTTGTTCGATTGGCCTGAACATTGTGCTGCCGCACGAGCAGGCGCCGAACCTGTATGTAACGCCCGATCTCAGCTTTAATTTCCACTATTTCGCCATTCGCAAGATGCATTTCCTGATGCGCGCCCGCGCAATCACCATCTTCCCCGGCGGCTTCGGCACGATGGACGAGCTGTTCGAGTCGCTGACGTTGATCCAGACTGGCCGGATGGAGCGTGTGCCCTTCCTGCTGTTCGGTCGCGAATTCTGGGAAAAAGTCATCAATTGGGAGGCGCTGGCCGATGCGGGGACCATCTCGGACGAGGATCTCGATCTGTTCCGCTTTGTCGATACCGCACAAGAGGCGGTCGACATTATCGATAACTGGGAACCGGCCCCACCGCGCGACGAAATACCGGGGCGCTGAAACATGAAACCGCCAAAAACCGGTGAGATGCTGCACCTGCGTGGGAACGCACTGAACAAGGGCGATCCGGTGGCCCTGCCGCTGACACAAAGCAGTATGTACCATCTGCCCGGCGCACCGGACGGGCATCCGACCTATGGTCGGGTCGACAACCCGACATGGGTGCATCTGGAACATGTGCTAGCACATTTGGAAGACGCGCCCTGTCTGACCTTTCCGTCAGGTATGGGGGCGATCTCTGCGGCTTTGTTCGCGACGGTCAAAGCCGGGTCCCATATCCTGATCCCCTCGGACGGGTATTATGTCACACGATTGCTGGCCGATCGGTTCCTGTCCAATCTGGGCGTCTCGGTTACTGAGCGTCCAACGACGGCGTTCGCAGAGGGCGGGTTTGGCGGGTTTGACGTGGTCTTTTTGGAAAGCCCCTCGAACCCCGGTCTGGATATGATGGACCTGCCTGCGATCGCCACTGCCGTTCGCGTGGCGGGCGGTCTCACGATTGCCGACAACACAACCATGACCCCACTGGGGCAACGCCCGTTGGATTTGGGCATCGACGTGGTGGTCGCTTCGGATACCAAGGCAATGGGCGGGCATTCGGACCTGCTAATGGGTCATGTCGCCAGCCGCAACGCGCAGATCATGGAACGGGTCGAAGAATGGAGGCGCGTTTCCGGCGCGATCCCCGGCCCGTATGAGGCATGGCTGCTGCATCGCGGGTTGGAAACGCTGGACGTTCGTTTCGACCGGATGTGTGCATCGGCGCAAGTACTCGCGGAACGGTTGGCAGAACATGAGGCCGTGAAACAGATCCGCTATCCCGGCCTGTCGGATGACCCGTCCTATGCTCTGGCCAAGTTGCAGACGTCCCGGTTTGGGTTCTTGTT
Source organism: Ruegeria sp. CDSB086 (assembly GCF_059611065.1). Classification (NCBI taxonomy): domain Bacteria; kingdom Pseudomonadati; phylum Pseudomonadota; class Alphaproteobacteria; order Rhodobacterales; family Roseobacteraceae; genus Ruegeria; species Ruegeria sp. CDSB086. Next base: position 167,762 of record NZ_JBXWOV010000009.1, read on the forward strand.
GTCGATCACGTTAGAGACCGAGGAAAAGGCCGAAGCTTTCATCAACACGTGCCCGATGCTGCGGCCGGCCACATCGTTTGGCGGTGTTCACAGTTCTGCCGAACGACGGGCACGCTGGGGCGACGATGTCGACCCTGCATTCATCCGCCTGTCAGTAGGTTGCGAACCGTTAGAGGAACTGTGGCAGGCGATTGAGAGCAGCCTGAACGCGCTGTAATTACTTCTTTGGCTCGCGCAATTCGGTGAACACGTAGATCGGCAGCAGAACGCTGGCGATCAACGCGCCCAGCCAAACGAGCAGGGTCGCCGCTAACAGGTTGGCAACGCCGCCAACTGTCAACCCGGCCGTAATCAGATCAGTCACCAACAGGCCGACAAATGTCACAATCAAGGCAATCCCACCTTTGATCGAGGGGGCTTTTTTCTCACCCAGCTTCAGGATCAGCGGCTCGGCCACCACCTGCACCAGGGTGAACACGATCACCACGACGATGAATGAAATTGGCTTGATCGCAAACCCCGACAACAACAGCGTCGCAAGCAACAACCCGATGGCATTCCCGGCCAACAGGGCCAGTGCGGATTTTATTCTGCGCGTCATGGGGTTCTCCGTGAATGATCAATTAGAAACATGCAGATGTTAACAGACTCGAAGGAATTTGCGAGCGGTTTCAAAAGCCACTTCCTTTTGGGTCATTGAAATCGCATGATAAAACACATTCATAAAGATCAGACCCACCCCCATCGACGAGAGATGTGATGAGCGACGATCCCTATACCGTTCTTGGTGTCGCTAAAGACGCCAGCGCCGCCGAGATCAAGAAGGCTTATCGGCGCATCGCCAAAGAGTGCCACCCGGACCTGAAACCCGGGGATGACGAGGCTGAAGCCAAGTTCAAGGCCGCCGCTTCGGCTTATGACCTGCTGAAAGATGCGGACACACGCGCGCGTTACGATAGTGGCGAAATTGATGCCTCGGGTCAGGAACGTCCCCAGCAGCAGTATTATCGCGAATATGCCGAGGCCGCCGGGAACCCTTATCGCGCGCGCGCAGCAGACCCGGATGACATGTCAGACATCTTTGCCGAATTCATGCGTGGCCGCGGAGGATACCAGCAGCGCACGCATGAATTCCACGCGCCGGGCCACAACCGCGCTTATAACCTGCAGATCAGTTTTCTGGACGCGGTGTTCGGCGCCAGCCAGAAGCTGACTCTGCCCGATGGCGATCGGATCGAAGTCAAAATACCCGCTGGCATCACCGACGGGCAGACCATCCGCCTGCGCGGTAAGGGTGATCCGGGGTTCGGCGACGGGCCCGCCGGCGACGCCTTGGTAACCGTGTCTGTGGCAAAGCATCCTGTATTCGATCGTCAGGGCGACGATATTCATATCACTCTGCCGATCACGATCGACGAAGCCATTCTGGGTGGCAAGGTACCCGCACCCACCATTGATGGCGGCGTCAATGTCAGTGTCCCCGCAGGCACCAGCAGCGGTAGGACGTTGCGCCTGCGCGGCAAGGGGGTCAAGAAGCGCGGCTCGTCCGATCGCGGCGATCAGTTGATCGAACTGACCGTGTCCATGCCCGATCAGATTGATGACGAGTTGAAGCAATTCATGGAGACTTGGCGCGAAAGCCACAGCTATGATCCGCGGAAAGGAATGCCGTCATGACCCGCACCCTGACCGAAGAGCAGCTGATCGCAACCGTCACGCGCCTGACCTCGACCCGCCTGACCGAATACCTGGCTGCCGAGATCGTCATTCCCGAGCAAACCGAGCAGGGGTTGGTGTATCACACCCTCGACGTGGCTCGGTTGGAGCTGGCGTGCGAGCTGCATGACCAATACGAGATGGAGCCTGATGCGCTGTCGATGATGATCTCACTGATCGACCAGATGCACGGCCTTCGGGCCGAGTTACGAGAGGTTCTGAATGCGGTAGAAACACAACCGGAGCCGGTGCGTCAGACATTGATCGAGGTAATTGGAACGGCGCGGTTCGGTCGCAAGTAACCCGCGCTTAGTTGCCGACAACATACTCTTCGGGAACAAAGAAAGTGTAATCCCGATCAGCCACCGCTTCGTGACAATCGTGGCAATAGACGACAGCGTCCGAACGCGCGCCCATCGTGTCACCAAACAAAGACCCGTCCGGCATGACCATGATATAGCGCCAGTCCGCAGTTTCCGGGCTGGTGCCTTGACCGAGTTTTTCCATCACGAACAAAGCCCCGGGATGGACGTTGCCCTCGTCCGTAACCGTGACGCTGTCCTTGGCCAGCACCGACCCCATCGGCAGCTTTTCACCCTCGGCCAAAGTACCATAGTTGTGCGCCATGCGGTTGGCATAGCTGTTCACATAGCGCTGCCCATGGGTCGCCGAGATGTAAGGGGCATCGTTGAACAGCGGCCATGCCTGATAGTTCATCAGCAAATCTAACTGCGCGGCGGCATAGCCACGCTCCATCCGTCGCTGCAGGGACTTGTAGATGCCCAAAGCTTCTTCTTTGGACAGCTCGGCAGGATTTTCAATGGCAAGGTGAGCATCCTCACCACTGGATTGAGCGCCAGCTTGGTACGCGGCAAGCCCCACCACAAACAAAGCCGCAAGAGATGTCGGAAACAGTCTTATAAATCGTACAAACATGTATTTGGCCCACCTGCTTCAAAAGGTTCGCCTGAACGCCGCAAGTTACGTGTAAAATGATAGCGGCCATGAACAAACGCGCCACGACCGGAATGCGACTCTCACTGCTTTGTGCGCAAGCGTGAGGCCTAGGCAGCCGGTTTCAGCCCCCGAAACATATCAAATTGTGCATACAAATAACAGCGGCCAGAAAATTAATTTCTTGGCGTAGTTTGCACGAAAGTTGGGCTTGTCAGCTCTGCAATCCCGCTTCGGCTTCGATCTGCTTGCGCGACTTGCGGGCGCGCTCTGTGGCCGATTTCAACTGACCGCAAGCTGCCATGATGTCCTCGCCACGCGTCTTGCGAATGGGAGAGGCATATCCCGCCTGATAAATGATGTTTGCAAACGCGCGGATGCGGTTATTCGAGCTGCGCTTGTAAGGCGCGCCGGGCCATTCGTTGAACGGAATCAGGTTGATCTTGGCGGGAATGTTGTGGCTTTTGATGTGGTCGATCAAGCGATGCGCATCTTCGTCGCTATCATTCACACCATCCAGCATCACGTATTCAAAAGTAATCCGCTCGGAATTGGACACTTTGGGATAGCTTGCCAGCGCCTGCAGCAGTTCTTGGATGTTCCAGCGCTTGTTGATGGGCACCAGAAAATCGCGGGTTTCATCCGTTGTCGCGTGGAACGAGATCGCCAGCAAGCAGCCGATCTCGTCAGCTGTGCGCGCAATTTCCGGCACCACGCCGGACGTCGACAGGGTGATCCGACGGCGTGACAGAGAAATGCCTTCGGGGTCCATGGCGATCTTCATCGCGTCGCGCACGTTTTCGAAGTTATAAAGCGGCTCACCCATGCCCATCAGAACGATGTTCGACAACAGGCGTGTTTCGTCCTTTGGCGCACCAGGGGTCGGCCATTCGTCCAGATCGTCGCGGGCCATCATCACCTGACCGACGATTTCTGCAGCCGTCAGGTTGCGCACCAGTTTCTGCGTGCCCGTATGGCAGAAGGAACAGGTAAGCGTGCAGCCAACCTGAGACGAGATACACAGGGTCCCGCGATCCTCTTCGGGGATGTAGACAACTTCGACCTCATGGCCACCCGCGATGCGGCACAGGTACTTGCGCGTGCCGTCTTCGGACACTTGCCGTGTCACGACTTCGGGGATTTCCACAACGAAATTCTCAGCCAGTTGCGCACGATACGCTTTGGCGAGGTTGGTCATCTCGGCAAAATCGCGCACGCCCCATTGATAGATCCACTGCCAGATCTGCCCGGTCCGCATCTTGGCCTGCTTTTCCGGCGTGCCATGTTCGATCAGAGCGTCACGCAACTGATCACGGGTCAACCCGACAAGGTTGATCTTCCCCTCGGGCAGTTTGCGGGGGATGGTCATGACATCTTGAGTGATCGGCGCTTTGGGCGACATGTGGCTATCTCAACGAATTCGGGCTTGGGATGCGCCTCTATATAGGATCGCGCGCAAAGATCAAAAGAATTCGTATCGTTTAATTTGCCATACGCAGCAATTCGTCCACACGCGCCCGGCCCAGATCGACGCGACAAGACGCGATGGCGATGCCGGTGCCAGAGCCGCCGCCGTATGAAGCACCCACTGCTTCACATTGCGCATCGCGATATCCTCTCCATGCCTCTTGTGCAGCCTCAAGTGCCGGTTGTGCCACCACACGGTCTGTGACCTCGTCCAACTCAAATGCGGACTGCATGGCGAAGCCATAGCTTGTCTCAACAGCTATATTCACGCGTTTCTCCATTTCCCCAACGCAAGCTCCGATTTCGACCTGCGAACCTGCGTCGAAACATTCCAGGCTGGGATCTGCCCACGCGGTCGAAGAGAAAAGAACTGCAATCAGGACGTAACGCATTATCCGTTTCCACATATGAACCCTTGTATGAGGCCACCGTAGCACGCGTTGCGCCATAGTCCCAATTGCAAGTCGGCCGCAAAGGCCAAACCGATGCGACCGAACTATCTGCATTGCGATTGCGAGGAATCAGATCAGGTAAACATATCAGATCCCTGCTGGCAGAATGTCGCAATCATCCGCGTCCAAAGTTTGCACGGGATCTTTCGGACCGCATTGCTCGCCAGAAACCGGATAGGTTTCGTTGTTTTTTTCACATGCGCTCAGAAATACGGCGGCGACCACCAACACGGCAGCAAGAGGTTTGTTCAGCATGGATAAGCTCCTTCCATATATTTGAACTGATTGGTTCAGAAAGATGGATCGCTTGCCTTGATGCGGATCAATTTGGGGTGGTGGACGTAGCGTAAATATCGGATGACACGTATGATCGCCCACGAAAAAGCCCCGCCAAATGACGGGGCTGCGTAAACCTATTGTACTTGCTTATTGGGTGCAGCGTTTTTCGGCGTCTTCGATCGCAGCACTGAAACCCAAAAGCGAGAACGTGTCTTTGGTCTGGGTTCCGCGCTCGGACCGGGCGGTCAGAACGGCCTCGGTGCCGCGCTTCATCGCTGCGACGACCTTCAGGTCTTCGCCTTCGGTTGCCGGCCAGGCCCATTCACCTTCGGTGATCAAAGCGAACTCGGTGCCGTCAATCTCAAGGGTGACCGTCGATCCTGCCGCGAAAGGATAGCCGCCGGTAAAGGTCACCTGACCTTTGACTTCGGCATTCGGGCGGTAGAACACGAACAACAGGATGTCGCTGCGGCGCACCGAAACCACGCGTCCGCCTTTGGTGTTCACAGTCTCTTTGGGCGCGGATACGCTCCAGCACTCTGTGGGATCTTTCTCCACAAAAACGCTCCAGTCGGTCTTCGCAGCAACCCGATTGGTGCTGGTCGCCTGCTGAGCGATTGCGGTTGTGGCCATTCCTGCCACGCACAGACCCGCAATTGTGCGGACGAGTTTTAATCCCATCTGTCCAGCCTCCTAGCTCGACCTAATACCTCATACCCATCGAGACCGCATACGAACTCTGTCGGTTCGTCTGTAAGTTGCGTATTCCGATGATTGTCGACATACACACACTAACGCAGGTTTCGCCACAGGCGAAAGGGCGATTGGCAGATTTTTGCGCATATAATGGAGGGGCCAGATGACGCAGCCGGTACCAATGACAGAACTATGGCGAGGCCCCTTGTTGGAAAGCCTGCATCTGGGCCACGCAGTGATCTGCGACGACAGCGGTCATATCGTACGCAGTTGGGGCGATCCGGACGCGGTGATTTACCCTCGGTCTTCTGCAAAAATGATCCAGGGGCTGCCGCTGATCACATCGGGCGCAGCCGCCAAATATGGCCTGAACTCCGAGCATCTGGCCCTCGCCTGTGCCTCGCATAGCGGCGCACATATCCATACCGACAGGGTTACTGCCTGGCTGGATCACTTGGGCTTGACCGAACACGATCTGCGCTGCGGTCCGCAAGAACCGCAGGACATGGCCGCGCGCGACGGGCTGATACTTGCCGATGACACGCCCTGCCAGATCCACAACAATTGCTCGGGCAAACATTGCGGGTTTCTGACGGTCGCACAGCACATGGGCGCGGGACCGGAATACCTTGAGATCGACCACCCCGTACAGCAAGCCTGCCTGTCCGCGCTGGAAGATACCACTGGAGAAACCAGTCCTGCCTATGGAATCGATGGATGTTCGGCCCCGAACTTTGCGACATCACTGGTGGGACTGGCGCGTTCGATGGCGTGGTTTGCATCGGCCGCTGACCGGTCGGACCGTGCCAGCGACGCAGCGCAACAGCTTACGGCAGCCATGATCAAGCACCCCGAACTGGTGGCGGGCGAAAGCCGCGCCTGTACAGAACTGATGCGCGCTATGGATGGCCGCGCTGCAATCAAAACAGGGGCTGAGGCGGTGTTCATTGCCATCATCCCGGAAAAACGAATGGGTGTTGCGCTGAAAATCACTGATGGCACCACCCGCGCCAGCGAATGCGCAATTGCAGCCATTCTTGTCAGCCTAGGTGTGCTGGAGGCCGATCACCCGGCCACCCGCAAATTCATGAATGCCACGCAATACAGCCGTCGCGGGCTGGAATGCGGCGTAATCAGACCTGCGCCGGGGTTCCCCGGCTAAGGTTACATTTCGATTTCATGCACCTCGGCCACTTCGACCGAGCCTGAGCCGTTGACTACCATGGGACAGCCCTTGGCCATTTCGGTCGCGGCATCAATGCTATCGGCCTTTACAACCGTAAAGCCGGATGCCGGGTTTGCGCCGCCATTGTCGACGACGCTTCCGTTGCTGACCGTATAGGATTGACCAACCGGATTGCCGGGTATGTCCAGCGCCTCACCCATGCCTTGAAACCATGCACCCCAGGCAGCCATAGTTGCTTCTACTTCAGCGGGGTCGGTTGGTGTGGTTCCGCCGTGATAGACAAACAAATATTGTGGCATTTTATTTCCTCCCTAATGAAAACTTATCCAAACTGCGCCTCAAGCTTGGCCAGCGACGATGTCCAGCCCATGTTGTGGTTCGCTGCAGCCTCGGCATCTGCTAGTTCGCGGTGGTCCAGAACCAACCGCGCGCCGTTTTCGGTCGCAACGACCGAAAACGTCACGTGGCTTTCCGCCCCGCGCTGATCCTGATCGTCATGCCAGGCCCAAGTGAACCCAACCGAATTGGGCGGATCAACATGGGTTACGTGGCCTGAGACTTTAAATGTTTGGCCTTCTGCGTTCTTCATTATTGAATACCAAGGCCCCGTGCGTGAGAAATTCAGGTCATGCTCGGGCACATGCACCCCTTCGGGCCCCCACCACTGCAACAGCTTCGCCCCGTCACTTATCCAGGCAAACAGGTTTTCGGGGGTGGTCGGGAACTCACGTTCCAGTTTCAGGTCGGCCATGAGTTTTCCTTTTCAATCAGGTCGCCCAGACGATCGAGGCTGTTTTCCCAGAACTGACGTTTCGAGATCGTCCATTCCGCAATCGCCCGCAGCCCGTCGGGCTGGATAGAATACATCCGCTGGGTGCCGTGGACGCGCTGTTGCACCAATCCGGCCTCGCGCAGCACTTTCAGATGGCGCGAAATCGCTGCGCCCGACATACCGCGCCCTTGAATCAGGTCACCGGCAGGCAGCTCTCCGTCCTGCATCAGTTGCTCAACAATCGAGAACCGAGTGGAATCGGACAAAGCAGAAAAAGCGTTTATCAGAGTGTTCATAGCCTTTATTTAACATGTGAGTTAAATAAAGGGAAGACCTTTAACCGGACACGAATTCCGAGCGGCTATAGCCCTGTACATACAGCAGTGCCGACAGATCGCCATGGTTGATCCGAACCTCGCATTGCTCGGCAACCGTGGGCTTGGCATGCAGGGCCACCCCTGTTCCCGCGCGGTGCAGCATCCCCAGATCGTTGGCCCCGTCGCCTACGGCAATAACGTCTTCTTCACGCAAGCCCAGTCTCGCGGTGATCTGTTCCAAGGCATCCACCTTGGCTTGACGCCCCAAAATGGGCCGCAGTACATCCCCGGTCAGTTTTCCGTTTTGGGCCAGCAGGGTGTTGGCACGGTTCTCGTCAAAGCCCAGCACCTCGGCCACTTTTGCGGTAAACGCCGTGAAACCGCCCGAGACCAAGGCGGCATAGCCTCCGTTCTGGCGCATCGTCGCGACCAGCTCCTTGCCGCCCGGCATCAGAGTGATGCGTTCGTCCAGTACTTTACCGATCACCGCCTCATCCAGACCTTTCAACAGACCAACCCGTTCGGTCAGCGCGCCTTCAAAGTCCAGCTCGCCATTCATCGCACGTGCGGTAATGTCCTTGACGCGTTCGCCGACGCCGGCCTCATCCGCCAGTTCGTCGATGCATTCCTGTTGGATCATGGTGCTGTCCATATCGGCCAACAGCATCTTTTTGCGACGTCCTTCTGCCGGTTGGACGACTAGATCGACACCCATTTGTTGCAGGTCCGCCCAGACATCCCAACGGTTGCCCGACATTTCGGCCAGGGAAAACTCTGCAGCTTCATCCGGGCTGAGCCACACGATTTCGTCGCCGCCCCATGCGTTCCGCAATGACTCGACCAGCGACAAATCCAGATTAGACACATCGGGGTTGGTCAACAGGGTGGCAACGTACATGTTTGATCTCCGGCAAGCTCACCTGCGAATATCGCAGGTGCAGCATTTTCGCCAGAGTCTGTTTCGAACTAGCCCAAAATACCCGGCAGGCGCAGCCCATGGGCCCGCGCGCAATCCTTGGCAATGTCGTACCCTGCATCCGCATGGCGCCAGACGCCCGAGGCCGGGTCGTTCCAGAGAACCCTTTCCAACCGCCGCGCGGCATCTTCGGTGCCATCGGCACAAATCACAACACCCGCATGTTGGCTAAAGCCCATCCCGACGCCACCACCGTGATGCAGAGACACCCATGTCGCCCCGCTCGCCGTATTGATCAGCGCATTCAGCAACGGCCAGTCGCTGACCGCATCCGAGCCATCCAGCATCGCCTCAGTCTCGCGGTTGGGGCTGGCCACAGACCCCGAGTCCAAATGGTCGCGTCCGATCACCACCGGCGCCTTTAGCTCGCCATTGGCGACCATCTCATTGAACGCCAGCCCAGCGCGGTGCCGGTCACCCAATCCAATCCAGCAGATACGCGCAGGAAGACCCTGAAACGCGATCCGCTCTTGCGCCATGTCGATCCAGCGATGCAGGTGCTCATTCTCGGGGAACAGTTCCTTCATCTTGGCATCGGTTTTGTAGATGTCCTCGGGGTCGCCCGACAGAGCACACCAGCGGAACGGGCCGATGCCTTTGCAAAACAGCGGGCGGATATAGGCGGGTACAAAGCCGGGGAAGGCAAAGGCGTTCTCCAGCCCCTCATCCTGCGCGACCTGCCGGATGTTATTGCCGTAATCCAGCGTTGGAACGTCCGCGTTCCAGAAATCCACCATCGCCGCGACATGCTGCTTCATTGAAGCGCGAGCGGCTTTTTCCACCGCTTTAGGGTCTGTTTCACGCTTCTCGCGCCATTCGCCCATGGTCCAACCCAATGGCAGATAGCCGTTGATCGGATCATGCGCGCTGGTTTGGTCGGTGACGATATCGGGACGCATCCCGCCCGCCTGCATCCGGGCGTAGATCTCGGGGAAAACCTCTGCCGCATTGCCCAGCAGACCAACCGACTTCGCTTCGCCAGCCTTGGTCCAGCGGTCAATCATCTCCAGCGCTTCGTCCAGCGTTTCGGCCTTTTCGTCGAGGTATTTGGTCCGTAGGCGGAAATCGATGCTGTCCGGGTTACACTCAACAGCCAGACATGAGGCGCCTGCGAACACGGCCGCCAGCGGTTGCGCGCCGCCCATTCCACCCAGACCTCCGGTCAGAATCCACTTGCCTGTCAGGTCACCGTCGTAGTGCTGACGCCCTGCCTCGGCAAAGGTCTCATAGGTGCCCTGAACGATACCCTGCGTGCCGATATAAATCCACGAGCCAGCGGTCATCTGGCCGTACATCATCAGGCCCTTCTTATCGAGCTCGTTGAAGTGATCCCAGGTCGCCCAATGTGGAACGAGGTTGGAATTGGCGATCAGCACCCGCGGCGAATCCTTATGCGTGCGGATGATCGCGACCGGCTTGCCCGACTGAACGATCAGCGTTTCGTCTTCCTCTAAATCCTTCAGACCGGAAACAATAGTGTCGAAATCTTCCCACGTGCGGGCCGCGCGACCGATACCACCGTAGACCACCAACTCATGCGGGTTCTCGGCAACATCCGGGTGCAGGTTGTTCATCAGCATCCGCAGCGGGGCCTCGGTTACCCAGCTTTTGGCGTTCAACTCGGGGCCGGTCGGTGGATAGATGTCGCGGGTGTTTTTGCGCGGATCGCTCATTTCTGGGCTCCTTGTCTGGTCAATGCGCCCGAGAGGGCAAGATCGTTGAGGCGGGTCAGCATGGTTTTTAAATGGGCGCGCAGTTTCGCAGCGCGGTCCTCGCGCCATGTCCACGGGGGTGTCTCGTCCATGTAAGCCCGCTGCGCGATCTCCATCTGGATGGCGTGTATGCCATCAGAAGGGCGACCATAGTGGCGGGTGGTCCATCCCCCGCGAAACCGGCCATTCAGGACCGAAGTGAACCCTTGGGCCTTGCTCGCCACGTCGTGCGCGGCTTGCTCAATGGCCGTGTCACACGTCAGCCCATCATTGGTTCCAGTGTTGAACACCGGCAATTCGCCTTCGAACAAAAACGGGATCAGTGACCGGATCGAGTGGCAGTCAAACAGGATCGCCACGCCGTGCCGATCCCGCACGCGGTTCAGTTCATCCTTCAGGGCAGCGTGATAAGGCGCGTGGTATTTACGCCGTCGACCTTCGACCTCATCCTCGGACGGTGATTGCCCGTCATTCCAGATCTGCTGCCCGTCGAAGTCGGTCAGAGGCACAAGGGTGGTGGTATTCTGGCCCGGATATAGCGAGGCGCCGAACGGATCACGATTTGCGTCGATGACGTAGCGATGAACATGCGACTGCACGACCGTGGCATCGCCCAATATCCCGTTATAGAGCCTGTTTATGTGCCAATCCGTATCGGCCAATACGCGCCCGTTGTCATTCAGACGGACCGCTATTTCGTCTGGCACATAAGTTCCGCCATGAGGCTGCCCCAGCACAATGGGACCGTCCCCGCGCTGAACGCTGAACACCTGCATCAGAACAGCCCCGGCATCTGGGCACCCACTGCCCCAAGGATGTCACCCTCAGCCACCAAGCACTTGGATGTTTCCAGATCGGGTGCCAAATAGCGGTCTTCGTTCAGTGTTGGGATCTCTGCCCGTACTCTGTGCATGACGCGTTGCAATGGTCCGCTGGTTGCCAGCGGTGCGCGGAACTCCACCCCCTGAGCGGCGCAAAGCAACTCAACACCAAGAATGTAGTTCAGGTTTTCGACCATCCGCGTCAGACGCCGCGCACCATGTGCAGCCATCGACACGTGATCCTCCTGGTTGGCCGAGGTCGGTGTGCTGTCGGTTACACAAGGATTGGCAAGGTGTTTGTTCTCGCTCATCAAGGCGGCGGTCGTGACTTCGGCAATCATCAGACCCGAGTTCAGGCCGGGATCAGGCGTCAGGAACGGCGGCAGATCAAAGCTGAGCGTCGGGTCGACCATCAAGGCAATGCGCCTCTGTGCAATCGCGCCGACCTCGGACACAGCCAGTGCGATCATGTCTGCGGCAAAGCCGACCGGTTCGGCATGAAAGTTTCCACCTGAAACGATGGCACCTGCCTCGGTCAGAACCAAAGGGTTGTCGGTGGCCGCGTTCGCCTCGATCTCAAGCGTGGTGGCCGCTTGGCGCATGACATCCATGGCCGCGCCGGTGACCTGCGGCTGGCATCGGATGCAATATGGGTCCTGCACGCGCGTGTCGCCATCCCGGTGGCTTTCGCGGATTTCGGACCCGGCCAGTGCGGCACGCATGGCGCTGGCGGCTTCGGTCTGGCCGCGGTGCCCGCGCAGGGTATGGATTTCGGGTTGCAAGGGCGCAGTCGATCCCATGATCGCATCCGTCGACAGGGCCGAGATGACCAGCGCGCTTTGCGCTGCACGCCAGGCTTCGAACAGACCGGCCAGCGCGAATGCAGTCGAGAATTGCGTGCCGTTGATAAAGGCAAGCCCTTCCTTAGGACCGAGTTGAATAGGCTCTAATCCAACTGATTTTAGCGCTTCTCCGCCTGACAGGATGGTTCCGTCAACCTCGGCTTCCCCAGCGCCGATGACTACGGCTGTCATATGCGCCAGGGGCGCAAGATCGCCCGAGGCCCCGACCGACCCCTGCGCGGGAATAACCGGGGTCACGCCCTTGGCCAGCATCTGCTGCAACAGGTCGATCAGCTCCCAACGCACACCCGATGCTCCGCGTCCGAAGGACAACAGTTTTAGCGTCATCATCAGCCGGGTCACACGGCGTGGCACGGCCGAACCAACGCCGCAGCAATGGCTGAGGATCAGGTTGCGCTGAAGGGTCGAAGTATCCTTTGCCGCGATCTTGTGGCTGGCCAGTTTTCCGAACCCGGTGTTAACGCCATAAACCGGGTCTTCCCCGGCCGCAGCTTCGAGAATGCGTTTGGCTGCAGCCTCCACCTTGGGTTTGCACCCGTCATCCAGCGATACTGCGGGCTGCGACCAATACACTTCGGACAGATCCGACAGCGTGACCTGACCGGGCACAAGCGACAGGGTCTTCATTACAAACCTCCGAAAATGCGGGCGTGCAGCGGGTTGAAGCCGATCCGATAGGACAGCTCGGCTGGGTGCGTGATGTCCCATACCGTCAGGTCCGCGCGTTTGCCTTCAGTTATTGTGCCAGTGTCGGTCAGGCCCAAGGCTTGCGCCGCATTGCGGGTCACGCCAGCCAATGCCTCTTCCGGCGTCAGGCGGAACAAGGTGCAAGCCATATTCATGGTCAGCAGAAGCGACGTCAGAGGGGACGAGCCGGGGTTGCAATCCGTCGCCAGCGCAATCGGCACCCCATACTGGCGCAGCAGTTCAACCGGCGGCACCTGTATTTCGTGCAGCGTATAGAACGCCCCCGGCAGCAGCACACCCACGGTTCCGGCCTGTGCCATGGCGGCCACGCCAACCTGGTCCAGATATTCGATATGATCTGCCGACAACGCCCCGTAAGAAGCCGCCAGGGCTGCCCCTCCGAGGTTCGAAAGCTGCTCTGCATGCAACTTGACCGGAAGGTTCAGTTCTTTCGCCACATCGAAGACCTTAGCGATCTGAGACGGATCAAAGGCGATCCCCTCACAAAAGCCATCAACGGCATCCACCAGCCCCTCTTCATGCGCCAAACGCAGAGTCGGGATGCAAACATCGCGAATGTAGGTATCAGCGCGCGCCTGAAACTCAGGCGGCACCGCATGTGCTCCTAGAAAACTTGTTTTCACTCGCACCGGGCGCACTTGGCCGATCCGGCGCGCGACGCGCAGCATCTTGAGCTCTGAGTCGGTGTCCAGACCATAGCCCGATTTGACCTCGATGCACGACACGCCCTCGGCCATCAGGGCGTCCACTCGCGTCAGGGCATCCTCTAACAGGGCCTCTTCGCTGGCCGAACGGGTCGCTGTGACAGTCGACAGAATTCCACCACCTGCGCGCGCGATCTCTTCATACGAGGCACCATTCAGGCGCATTTCGAACTCGACCGCCCGGTTGCCACCAAAGACCACATGTGTGTGGGCGTCGATTAGCGCCGGCGTTATCAGCCGGTCGCCATAATCCACGCTCGGCCAGTCAGAATAGTCTGCAGGCAGTGCATTCCGAGACCCGATCCAGGCAATTTTCTCACCATCAACAACAAGTGCTGCGTCCTGAACCATCCCATAAGGTTCGGCGCCATCATCCATGGTCGCCACCCGCGTGCTCAAAAGGACAGATTTTTTGACCATATCGATTCTTTTGGGCTCCCTTTGTCGTTAGATTTTTCGTATACGTATAAAAGTTTAAAGTCTACACAAAATGGAAATGCGATGACCATCCATGCGAATACGGCTTTATTAGGCTCTGATTGGATCAGTAACTTGCGGGTAGAAATCGCGCACGGTCAGATCCAAAGCTTGGAATCACAAGCGACCGCGCGATCCGGAGACACACAGGTTGATGTCTTGCTGCCAGCCTTGGGAAACCTGCACAGCCACGCCTTTCAGCGCGCGATGGCCGGTATGACAGAAGTGCGCGTCGCCGGGCGCGAGAGCTTTTGGACCTGGCGCACTCTGATGTACCGGTTCCTGGACAGATTGACGCCGGATCACGTAGAGGCCATTGCCGCTTTGGTCTATCTGGAGATGCAAGAGGCCGGATATGCCTCGGTCGGTGAGTTTCACTATATCCATCATCAGCCGGGCGGCGGGCGCTACGACCACGTGTCGGAACTGAGCCAGCGCATATTTGCCGCGGCCACCCAAACTGGAATCGGTTTGACGCACCTTCCGGTTCTCTACACCTACGGCGGTGTCGAACAACAACCCTTGGCGGGCGGTCAGCTACGCTTTGGCAATTCTGTGGATCAGTTTCTGAACCTGGTCGAGGAATGCCGTTTAGCTCCACCGCATGCGGATTCTGTGATCGGTATCGCCCCGCATTCTCTGCGGGCAACATCGCCTTCGGATTTGCGCAAGGTTCTGAATGCCACTCCTGGTGGTCCCGTCCACATCCACATCGCCGAACAGCTGAAAGAAGTGGCCGATGTAGAGGCCGCGCTTGGACAGCGGCCGGTCGAGTGGCTGCTGGACCATGTCGACGTCGATGACCGGTGGTGCCTTATCCACGCAACTCATATGACCGATGCCGAAACACGCGCCGTTGCGCGTTCGGGCGCCGTTGCCGGGTTGTGCCCGATTACCGAGGCGAATTTGGGCGACGGTATTTTCAACGGTGCAGTTTATGTCGAAGAAGGTGGTCGCTTTGGCGTGGGATCAGACTCTAACGTGAGGATTTCTTTGCCTGAGGAACTGCGGACTTTGGAATATTCCCAACGCCTGCGGGACCATGCGCGGACGGTTTTGGTCAAAAATGAAGGCTCAGTCGGTCAGGCGTTGTATACAGGGGCCGCACAAGGGGGCGCGCAGGCTTTGGGAAGAAATGCCGGGGAAATCGCAGTCGGCAAGCTGGCCGACCTTGTTGCGATCGACCGATCTCATCCCACGATCTGCGCGCTGACTGACGAACAGGTGCTGGACGGGCTGTGCTTTGCAGCGCCGGACGGGTTGGTGACGGATCTTTGGTCAGCAGGGCGCCACATGGTGCAGCAAGGCCGCCACATCGAACGGGATCGGATAATTCCAGCGTACCGGTCGGCGATTGCCGATCTTTTGGCTGACGTCTAAACGCACCTATTCAGGTAACTTGAGGCACCATGACCCAATCTAACGAAACCACCAGCTACAGGGACATCAAGGAAACCGTGCTGGCACGCATTCGGTCGGGTGAGTGGCAGCCGGATTCGCTGCTGCCCAACGAGCAGGACCTGGCCGTCGAATTCTCGTGCACCAGAACGACCGTGAACCGCGCAATGCGAGAGCTGGCGGACGAAGGGTTTCTGGAGCGTCGCCGCAAAGCCGGTACACGGGTTCTAAGCGCGCCGCAAAGGCAGGCCCGTTTCACAATACCCAAGGTGCGGGACGAGGTTGAGGCGTTGGGCGGAATCTATCGTTATGCTTTGGTCTCATCAGTTGCCGAGCGAGCGCCCGAATGGCTGTGCGCAAGACTGGCGCTGAAACCGGACCAACACGTGATGCATGTTCGCTGCATGCATTTTAACGGCAATACTCCGTTTCAATACGAAGACCGGTGGATCGTCATAGACTCGGTTCCGCAAGTGGTAAATGCGGACTTCGCCTCAATAGGCCCGAATGAATGGCTTATACAGACCGTTCCCTTCACCAATGTCGAGCTGAGTTTCCTGGCCAGTCGCGCCGACGACTCGGTGGCCGCATTCCTGGATCTGCCCATCGGCGAGCCGGTGTTCACGGGCGAACGGATCACATGGCTTGAGGGCCAGCCAGTCACCTTTGCAAAGATGTACTTCGCCGCCGGGTACCGGATGACCACTCAGTTCTGAACCTGACCGCGATTTCTGCTTTACCGTGTCCCTAATCCACGCCAGATTCAGCGCAATCTGATCCTGTGCGAAGGAAATATGGGATGGGTAACCCACTCTATGATCGGTTGTTTGGCATCCATGCGGGCAAGGATACGCCGTTTCTTCACCTGCTTGACGGTCAATCCATCACTTATTCAGCTTTTCTTGACACGGCAGCCCGGATCGCTAACGCGTTGAACGGGTACGAGCTTGAGCCCGGAGACCGAGTTGCTGTTCAGGTGGAAAAGTCACCAGAAGCGCTGGCGCTCTACGCGGCTTGCGCGCAAACCGGGCTGATCTTTTTGCCGTTGAACACGGCCTACACATCCGGCGAGCTTTGCTATTTCATCGAAAACAGTGGGGCTGCGCTGGTGGTTTGCGATGCCGCCAAACAAGCGGAACTGACGCCCATCGCCGAGGCGCAAAACGCCAGGTTAGAGACGCTCAACGCAGATGGGTCGGGCAGCTTGATGCGGCGGGCATTGGGTATGCTTCCTGCCTTCGAACCAGTCAAGCGGACCGAAGGTGATCTTGCCGCATTCCTCTACACCTCTGGCACGACCGGGCGCTCCAAAGGTGCGATGCTGACGCAAGCCAACCTGCTGTCCAATGCCGAGACGCTGGTGGACGAATGGCGGTTTACCCAGGATGATGTGCTGCTGCACGCCTTGCCGATCTTTCATACCCACGGGTTGTTTGTAGCGACGAACGTTATTCTGGCTTCGGGCAGTTCGATGATCTTTCTGCCGAAGTTTGATCTGGATGATGTCCTTCGCCTGATGCCCAATGCGACCTCGATGATGGGCGTGCCGACCTTCTATACCCGATTGCTGGCGGATGATCGGTTCACCGGTGATCTGGCGCAGCACATGCGGTTGTTCATCTCGGGTTCGGCCCCCCTGCTGGCCGAGACGCATGAACGGTTCGAGGACCGAACCGGACACCGCATCCTTGAACGCTATGGTATGACGGAAACCAATATGAACACCTCGAACCCCTATGACGGTGAACGTCGCGCAGGAACTGTCGGGTTCCCGCTGCCGGGTGTCGAACTAAAGGTAACCAACCCTGAAACCGGCGAGGCATTACCGCAAGGCGAGATAGGAATGATCGAAGTGCGCGGACCAAACGTCTTCGAAGGTTATTGGCAAATGCCCGAAAAAACCGCTGCGGAATTGCGCGAAGACGGGTTCTTTATCACCGGTGATCTCGGACGCGTGGACGTGGATGGTTACGTACACATCGTGGGACGCGGCAAGGACCTGATCATTTCGGGCGGGTTCAACATCTACCCCAAAGAGGTCGAACTGGTGCTGGACGACCAGCCCGGTGTGCTGGAAAGCGCCGTAATTGGCGTGCCACACGCTGATTTCGGCGAAACCGTTCTGGGTATTCTGGTTGCAGAACCGGGCCGAGCGCCTGACCTTGATGCCATTATGGCCAGCGTTCAGAACCAACTGGCGCGGTTCAAACACCCCAGCCAACTGATCGTGCTGAATGAGCTGCCCCGAAACACTATGGGGAAAGTGCAAAAGAACGCCTTGCGCGAGCTTTACAAAGATATGTTTACCGCGGATTAGGCTCTAACGGGACCCGGCCGGCGTCCGTCAGCAACCAGCACTGACGCCCTTCGAACACGGCTGTGGCCAGTGGTCGACCATAACCTGCCCCTGCGTCCAGATTGACACGATTGCCGCAATGCTCCGCCGTATCCACGGGTGTGTGCCCATGCACGATCAGCCAAGGGTACGGGCTGGATTCGATTAAGAACTCTTGTCGTATCCAAACCAGATCATCCTCGGATTGCTGCGCCAAGGGGATACCAGGTCGGATGCCAGCGTGAACGAACAATAGCTCACCCTCTTGATGATAGGTTGGCAAAGCATTGATAAAGTCCAAATGTTCCGGCGGCACAGCGGCGCAGGCCCGTTCGTGAACCTGAAAGATCCGGTCATTGTCCGGGACCTCGACACCGTAGGATGCCAGCGTCTCTTGGCCCCCAAGCCGGGGATTCAGCCAGTTCAAAGTGATCGGCAACAGCTTGTCTGCGATCTCGCAATCCTGCACGAAACGGACCATCATCCGGTCATGGTTGCCTTTGACCATGACCCAGTTCCGCCCCGCCTTGCGCCCTTCGATCAGCAGATCCAGAACCTCCCGGCTGTTCGGGCCACGATCCACATAGTCCCCAAGAAAGACAACACGCGCATCCGGCCCGCCATCCGCCTCGATCCGGGATAGCGCGTTTTGCAGCATGCCCATTTGGCCATGGATATCGCCGACTGCGTAAATTGGGATGCTCAAAACGCTACCTCTTGGAATATGTCAGTCACTTTGTGCAACAACTCGGTTGCAGAAAAAAGACAATGCCCGCACATTTTTTGCACGGGCATCGCCAAGGTCACAATTTTCGGACAGAATCTTATGCTACGTCAAATTCCAGCGGTTTGATCTGAGTGAATAGCCCCGTTTCCGCCAGTTTCGCCCGCGCTTCGGCCGGAACAGGTTCGTCCACGTACAGCAAAGCAATCGCTTCTCCGCCCGCTTCGGCACGGCCCAGCGTAAAGTTAGCGATGTTCACGTCGTTCTCGCCCATGGTCTGACCCAGCGCGCCGATGATGCCCGGAACGTCTTCGTTGGTGGTATAGAGCATATGGGCACCGACTTCGGCGTCGATATTGATGCCTTTGATCTGGATAAAGCGTGGCTTGCCATCGCTGAAAACCGTACCCCCGATCGAGCGTTCGCGCTTATCGGTTACTACAGTCACCTTGATGTAGCCGTCAAAGACACCGGTCTTGTCCTGATTGGTGGTCGATAGCTGAATCCCGCGCTCTTTCGCTACAACCGGGGCTGACACCATGTTCACTTCCGGGTTGAATTTTTTCATGATCCCGGCAACCACGGCGCAGTTCAGAGCAGCCAGGTTCATCTCAGCCGCGACACCGTCATACAGGATGTTGATTGCCTTAACCGGTTCATCGGTCATCTGACCAATGAAACTACCCAGGTGACCGGCCAGCTTGATCCATGGACCCATGACCTTGGCTTCTTCGGCAGTGACGCTGGGCATGTTCAGCGCGTTTTCCACCGCGCCAGTCAGCAGATAGTTCGAGATTTGTTCAGCCACCTGCAGGGCAACATTTTCCTGCGCTTCGGTCGTTGCAGCACCAAGGTGTGGCGTGCAGACGACGTTCGGCAAGTTGAACAGCGGGTTGTCCTTTGCCGGTTCTTCTTTGAACACATCAAACGCTGCCCCTGCGACATGGCCGGATTGCAGCATCTCGGCCAGCGCATCTTCGTCGACCAGACCACCACGGGCGCAGTTGACGATGCGTACGCCGGGCTTGGTCTTGGCCAGGTTTTCACGGCTCAGGATATTGCGCGTCTGGTCGGTCAGCGGCACGTGCAGTGTGATGAAATCGGCGCGGGCCAGCAACTCGTCCAACTCGACCTTTTCGACGCCCATCTTGGCGGCTTTCTCTTCGCCAAGAAAGGGATCGTAGGCGACGACCTTCATTTTCAGGCCCAGCGCACGTTCACAAACAATACCGCCAATGTTGCCCGCGCCAATGACGCCGAGGGTCTTATTGGTCAGCTCGATGCCCATGAATTTGGATTTTTCCCATTTGCCTGCATGGGTCGACGTGCTGGCCTCGGGGATTTGACGCGCAACGGCGAACATCATCGCAATTGCGTGTTCGGCGGTGGTGATCATGTTGCCAAACGGCGTGTTCATGACGATCACACCCTTTTTCGACGCGGCATCCTTATCGACATTGTCGGTGCCGATACCAGCACGGCCGATGACTTTCAGATTGTCGGCTTTTTCCAGCAAGGTCGGCGTAACCTTGGTGGCCGAGCGGATAGCCAGACCGTCGTATTGGCCAATCAGCTCGGCCAGCTTCTCCTTATCCTTGCCCAGATCGGGCATGAAATCCACGTCGATGCCGCGGTCGCGGAATATCTGCACGGCGGTTTCGCTGAGTTTGTCGGATACGAGTACTTTGGGGGCCATGTTTGTGGTCCTTGAATGTCATGAAAAATCCGGGCCTGAGACGGCCCGGTAAAAAGGGTCAGGCAGCTTCTGTCTGCGCCGCGATCTCGGCCTCAAAGGCCCAAGCCAGCCAGGGCAACATCGCCTCGATATCCGAGGTTTCAACCGTGCCACCGCACCAAATGCGCAGGCCTGCGGGTGCGTCTCGGTAGGCGCCGATATCCAATGCGATATTCTCGACCTCAAGCCGCTTGGCCACAGCTTTGGCGAATGTCGCACCGTCCTGAATGCGTGTGTCGGTGAACTTCAGGCAGACCGAAGTGTTCGACTGTGTCGCCGCATCCTCTGCCAGATTGGCGATCCAGTCGTTTTGGTCGCAGAACGCGTGAACCGCACCGGCATTGGCATTCGCACGGGCGATCAGGCCCTGCAAACCACCAACCGAGCGCGCCCAGTCCAATGCGAACAAGTAATCTTCGACCGCCAGCATCGAGGGCGTGTTGATCGTTGCACCGGTAAAGATACCGTCGATCAGCTTGCCGCCCTTGGTCAGGCGGAAAATCTTGGGCAGGGGCCATGCCGGGGTGTAGCTTTCCAGCCGCTCCACTGCACGGGGGCTCAGGATCAACATCCCGTGCGCCGCTTCACCGCCCAGCACTTTCTGCCAGCTAAAGGTGGTCACATCCAGTTTGTCCCAGGTCAGGTCCATCGCAAACGCAGCCGAGGTTGCGTCACAGATCGTCAGACCCTGACGGTCATCCGCGATCCAGTCGCCATTGGGAACCCGGACGCCCGAGGTGGTGCCGTTCCATGTAAAGACAACGTCATTGGCAAAATCAACCGAGGCCAGATCAACGAGCTGACCATAATCCGCCGTCTTCACCTCGGCGTCGATCTTCAACTGTTTGACTACGTCGGTCACCCAGCCAGAGCCAAAGCTTTCCCAGGCCAACATCTCGGCCTTGCGTTCGCCCAACAGCGACCACAGGGCCATCTCAACCGCGCCAGTGTCCGAGGCGGGAACGATCCCGATCTTGTAATCCGCAGGGATGCCCAGCACTTCGCGCGTGCCTTCGATCGCGGCCTTCAGCTTGTCCTTGCCGACAGCTGCACGGTGCGACCGGCCCAGCGCGGCATCGGCCAGTTTGGTCAGATCAAATGTGGGGGGTTTGGCGCAGGGGCCTGAGGAGAAACGCGGATTTGCCGGCCGCGTCGCCGGTTGTTCAATGCTCATGTGTATTACCCTTACAGATACACGCCCCTCGTTGGGGAGGGGTGTCCCACAGACAGAGCTATTGCCTCGAACAACGCCCAGCAAGCGGAAAAGACGTATCGGGTGCCAAAAACGACACCCGATTATGTGCGTATCTGGAACGCAGGTTTCCTATCGGCATCAAGACGAGAGGCGCACAGTCTCTCCGGTTTCCAATGCCTGTTGCGCCGCCAAACCGATGCGCACGGCCCAAAGGCCATCGTTCAGGGTGACGTCAGGTTGTGCCTTTTCGCCTCGTAGAACAGCTAAGAACCCCTGATGTTGGTAGAAAGTTGAACCATTGTGGTCCCCGGCGGCCAACAGGCGCGGATCGACGGGTATTTCTTTGGTGACCGGACCTTTTGGGGCACGTGGGCTGACAATGATCTGCGGGACCGGCGGCGCGCCCAGATGTTCTGGCCAGAACCGCCCCGGCCCTGGCACCAACGCTTCGATCTTGGCGTCTTGCCCAACGGCTGAGATTTCCTCTTGATACCGTGATCCTTCGGCAAACATGCAAAGTTCCAGCATCGCGCGCGCGCCCGAGGCGAAGTCCACGATGACATAGCCATGGTCAAGGATATCGGGCGTTTCGCCCTCATAGTCCTCATCCAGATGGTTAACCGCCTGCCCGCCGCTGGCTGTAACGCGAACCGGATCGGATTGCAGGATCAAACGCATCAGGTCGAAGAAATGGCAGCACTTCTCGACAAATGTTCCGCCGGTATTCCGGTTGAACCGGTTCCAGTTCCCGACTTTTTCCAGAAACGGAAACCGATGCTCGCGGATCGACAGCATCTTAACGCCGCCCGTGGCCTCAGCCTCTGCAATCAGCGCAGCAATGGGCGGCATATAGCGGTATTCCATCGCAACCCAGATCGGGTGCGGATAATCACGCTGCAGCGCCTCAAGCCGCGCCGCATCCACCGAATCTGTGAAAAGTGGTTTCTCTACCAACAACGGCAACGGGCGCGTCCGGGCAATCTCTTCGATTTGATCCACATGCAGGTGGTTGGGGCTAACGATGACGACGCAGTCCAGATCGTCGACCGCAAGCAATTCTTCGACCGAAGACACCATCACCGCGTCAGGCGCAATCGCCTGCGCTGCCTTCGCCATCTCGGCGTCAGGCTCAAAAATCGCTGAAACGCGCGTGTCGTCCAGCAGGGCAATATTGTGCAGGTGTTCCTGCCCCATCATACCGCATCCGATCAGCCCGTAGTGAATGGTCCGGGTCATGCGCAGTTCCTTTTACTTCAGTCGTTGGACATAGGTGGCTCGATCCGGGTCGAACCATGTTTTTGAAAACTCAACCGGTTTTGGTTTTTCCGACCAGCTGAACCGTTCGATGTAGCCAACCGTTTCTCCGGCTGGCCTGGTGAAATCAGGGGGCGTCCAATCCGGCAACATCCCGAGGGAAACCCTGTCTTCCGCACGCGTGATCCAGAACCCCAACTGGTGCTGGTAGTACCGATAAAGCGAGTCGGACAGCAGCTGTCGATCAATCAAACCAGCGGACTCATCCAGCCAGATTTCTTCAACCGCGATAATTGTATCATTCAGGTAGCGCATTCGACGCACCCGCGATCCCATGTCCGATGAACCAAAGCGCGGCAGGTCCACAGGCTTTTTCAGGTGGTCGACCGAGAGGATATCTGCCCGCGGCAACCCACCCCCCTCGGGCAGTTCAAGACGGAACATCGCATAGACGCTGTTCTGCGTTCCGGTCTCACGTACATAATTGCCTGATCCCTGAATACGCTCCAGCATCCCTTTTTTCTCTAGCTCAGCCAGCGATTTTCGCAGGGTCCCTACCGATACCTTCAGTTCCGCGGCAAGGTCCCGTTCGGGCGGCAAACGCTCACCATCAATCAGGCGACCGGCGGCGATGTCGCGGATCAAAAGCTCGGCAATCTGAACATAAACCGGCAGGGCGTTCGGGTTTCGGTTGGCAGAAGACATCTTTGGGCGCTTCACTCAGTCGCAGGAAAAATTGATACACCATTGATCTACATCAATGTGATTGCTACGCAAGAGGAAAGTCACAGCCACGCGGAGAACGAATCAGATGACCATCGTCCCCATCACCTCACCCGATCTGAATGCGGCCGAGGTTTCGTGGTTTGCGGCGTTGTGTTCCGACGATTACCAGTTTCTTGGAATGCCTGATGGCGACCTGCGATCCAGCTGGGATCACTGTTCAGGCATCGTAAAAGAGGCCGAGGCGCAAGGGTTTAGAAACATCCTCTGCCCGTCGTCCTATCAGGTGGGGCAAGACACGCTTAGCTTTGTGGCAGGCTGCGCACCGATCACCGACAAAATCAACATGCTGGCCGCGGTGCGCTGCGGCGAGATGCAGCCCATCATGCTGGCCCGCACCATCGCGACACTGGATCACATGCTGCAGGGACGGCTAACGGTCAATATCATCTCGTCTGATTTCCCCGGCGAGAAAGCCGACAGCGCCTATCGCTATCAGCGTTCACGCGAAGTCGTGGAAATCCTGAAACAGGCGTGGACGCAGGATGAGATCAATCATGCGGGCGAGGTCTATAGCTTCTCGGGCCTGACGACCGACCCGGCGAAGCCATATCAAACCGGCGGGCCGCTACTGTATTTCGGAGGCTACTCCCCATCCGCTCTGGAACTGTGCGGTGAACATTGCGACGTCTACCTGATGTGGCCCGAAACCAAAGATCAACTGGCCGAACGGATGAAAGCCGTCCACGCGGTTGCCGAGAACTACAACCGCACACTGGATTACGGCCTGCGCGTGCACATGATTGTCCGCGATACCGAGGCCGAAGCGCAGGAATACGCCGACTACATCGTCTCAAAACTGGATGACGAATACGGTCGCGCCATCCGTGAGCGTGCTTTGGATTCGACATCACTGGGCGTCGCTCATCAGGCCAAAAACCGCGATCTGGCGGATGAATATGGCTATGTCGAACCCGGCCTTTGGACCGGCGTTGGCCGCGCACGGTCGGGGTGCGGCGCAGCACTGGTCGGATCGACCGATCAGGTCATGTCCAAGATCGAAGAGTATCAGAAGATGGGCATCCGCGCCTTCATCTTCTCGGGCTATCCTCACATGGACGAGGCCCGCCATTTTGGCAGCCGTGTTATGCCTAACCTGAAAACCTGTTCCCTTCCCGAAGCTTACGGAAGGGTTCCCGCAAATACCCCGGCCACCCCGCTGGGCAATGGAGTTCGCCGCTGATGCAACGTGTAAAACTATCTGACTCGCTGGACATGAGCCGCCTTGTCTATGGCATGTGGCGGCTGGGCGATGATACGGATACATCGGCAGACCATGTCGAGGCCAAGATTCAGGCCTGTCTGGATCAGGGCATCACCACCTTCGATCAGGCCGATATCTATGGCGGATACGCAGCAGAGGCCGTTCTGGGCAATGCCTTGCGCGCAAATCCAAGCCTGCGTCAGCAGATGGAAATCGTCACCAAATGTGACATCGTCGCGCCGATGGGTCGGTATGCGGACGCCAAGTGCAAATACTATGACACCTCGCGCGCGCATATCCTGAAATCGGTTGAGACATCGCTGTCCGAAATGGCCATCGATCATATCGACTTGCTGCTGATTCACCGCCCCGATCCATTCATGGATCATCACGAAACAGGTGCCGCGCTGGACGAAGTTGTCGCCAGCGGCAAGGTCGGCGCGGTTGGCGTGTCGAATTTCCGCCCATGGGACTGGAGCCTGCTGCAATCGGCGATGAAAACCCAATTGGTGACCAACCAGATCGAGATTTCTCTGGGCGAAATCGGCCCCTTCACCAACGGTGATCTGGCGTTTCATCAGCAGCATGGCCAGCCGGTGATGGCGTGGTCACCCTTGGGTGGCGGGTTGCTGATAGCTGGAAACCCTCCGGTCGGGGTTGTAGCGGACGAAATCGCTGAGGAATTCGGCGTGGATCGCGCCGCCGTGGCGGTGGCGTTTCTTCTGGCCCACCCTGCAGGCATTCTTCCAGTCTTGGGCACCAACAATCTGGACCGGATCAAGCGCATCTCTGACGCGCTGAAAGTCAATTTGGATCGCGAAAGCTGGTACCGCCTGTATGAGGCGGCACTGGGGCATGAGGTACCATGATGAATGCAATCTCAAAGGACATGACCCGCACATTCGTTCCCCACAGGGACGATACCCGAACCTTGCGCGACGCTTTTGGTCGTTTTGCCACCGGTGTCACCGTTGTCACCTGTGACAGCACGGACGGGCCGGTTTGCATCACCGCAAACAGTTTCTCGTCCCTTTCGCTGGACCCACCACTTGTCATGTGGGCGGGCGATCGCAACTCGCGCCGGTTCCGTTATTTCCAAGAAGCACGGCATTTCAGTGTTCACGTCCTTTCAGCGGAACAGGCCGAGCTTTGCTTTGGATGCTCGAAAGACGCGTTTGCGCTTCAGGATATCGACCACGAGCGCTGTGAAAATGGAACCCCGCTGCTGCCCGATTGTCTGGCCCGTTTCGAATGTGAGCAACACGCTTATCACGACGCTGGCGACCACGTTATCGTTATTGGAAAGGTCCTGCGTGCCAGTATGGCGGACGGAGACGCATTGACCTTCTACGCCGGAAAGCTCGGCCAATTCGCGCACCAGTAAGCGCGGAATAACTGTCGCGGTGGAAACCCGCGGCTGAAAAGGGAGGATCCGCATGGGCGGATTGACGTCGGTGCTTGC
The DNA here is from genome assembly GCF_059611065.1 of Ruegeria sp. CDSB086. NCBI lineage: Bacteria > Pseudomonadati > Pseudomonadota > Alphaproteobacteria > Rhodobacterales > Roseobacteraceae > Ruegeria > Ruegeria sp. CDSB086. The sequence continues at coordinate 193,952 of NZ_JBXWOV010000009.1, forward strand.
ACCGATCGCGTTTGTTAATGAAACCGTGCTGCGATTGGGCCGCGCGGTTGGTGTCGTTGCGATTGCGCTTATGGTAATCGCGATCCTGATTCAGGTGTTTTTCAGATACGTTCTGGGCAACGCGCTGCCTTGGCCGGATGAGGCCGCTCGGTTCTGCATGCTATGGATGACCGGCCTGATGGCCCCCACGGCATTTCGGCGCGGCGGGTTTGTCGCTATCGACATGGTGCCCCTGATGCTGCCGCGAGGGGTTGGGCAAACCCTGAACATCCTGCTGCTGCTGGTTTCGCTGGCCGTTTTGCTGGTGGCCGTCAAAATCGGCTGGTCCGAGGTCACCGGGTTTGGCGGCAAGTTCGCCACCGCTGCGCTGTATCTGCCAACGTCCTTTGGGTTTGACGAGTGGTACCGCATTCCGCGCAGCTGGATGATGGCCTCACTGTTGGTTGGGGTCATCCTGCTGATTTCAGTCAATATCGAGCTGATCTTGCGCGCCGTCGTGACCCTGTTGGGCGGCGGTCATCTGCTGCCGGACATTGCCGATGCACCTGTGGGGGCCGAATAGATGCTGATATGGTTCCTGCCCACATTTCTGGTGTTTCTGCTGATCGGCCTGCCGGTCTTTTTTGCATTGCTGGCTGCACCAGGCATTCTTCTGTGGTTGAACGGTCAGACGGCCGACATCACGCTGCTGTATCGCAATGTCTATAACGGCATGGACAGCTTTCCGCTGATGGCCATCCCCTTCTTCATGCTGGCCGGAGAGTTGATGAACCGCGGCGGCATCACAATCCGTCTGGTTGAGTTCAGCCAAGCCCTGATGGGCCATTTTCGGGGCGGTCTGGCGCATGTAAATGTGCTGAGTTCGATCCTGTTTGCCGGGCTGTCAGGCTCAGCCGTGGCCGATACGTCGGCGCTGGGTTCAATGCTGATCCCAGCGATGGAAAAACAGGGCTATACCCGCAAGTTCGCCGCCGCGATCACGGCGGCCAGTTCCGTGATCGGACCGATCATTCCACCATCAGGCATCATGATCATCTACGCCTATGTCATGGGCGAAAGCGTGGCCGCTCTTTTTCTTGCCGGCATCGTACCCGGCGTGATGGTCGGCGTCGGCTTGATGCTGATGATCAAGGTGATGGCCGACAAATACGACTTCCCCGTCGCCAGCCGAAAATACACCTGGGGCGAGCGCCGTCAGGCCAGCCTCAAAGCGTTCTTCCCCCTGCTGACACCTGTCATCATTCTGGGCGGTATTCTGGGTGGTATCTTCACCCCAACCGAGGCCGCGGCGGTCGCTGTCGGCTATGCGTTCCTCATCGGCTTTTTTGTCCTGCGCACGCTGACGCTGAAAGAGGTACCTGAAATTCTCAGCAATGCGGGTCTGACCTCGGCCGTCGTTTTGTTGCTGGTCGGCGCGGCGATGGCCTTCAAAACCGTGGTCAGTCTCAGCCATGCGCCCGAACAACTGGCCGAGTTGATCCTCAGCCTGTCAGAAAATCCGCTGATCCTGCTGTTCCTGATCAACCTGCTGCTGTTTGTCGTCGGCATGTTCCTGGACGCAGGACCGGCGATCATCATCCTTGGCCCGATCCTTGCGCCGATCTTCACCAGCCTGGGCGTCGATCCGATCCACTTTGCCATCATCATGAGCGTCAACCTGACCGTTGGTTTGGCCACGCCGCCCATGGGTTTGGTCCTGTTCGTGGCCGCCGCCGTGTCGCGCGAAAAGGTCGAGACGATCGCCAAGGCGATCCTGCCGTTTCTGGCCGTCGAAATCATAGTGATCTTCCTGATCACTTATATCCCCGCACTATCCATGACGATCCCGAGAATAACGGGATTTGCAAACTGACTGAGTATCACAGGGAGGAAACGCATGCTCGGAAGATTTATCAAAACAGCAGCCTTAGCGACGTCGCTGGTTGCCGCAACCGCCATTGCGGCCACTGCGGCTGACTACACGCTGCGCGCGACCGCAAACTCAAACGAAAACGACGAGGATTATGACGGCCTGATCGTCTTCAAGAACTATGTCGAAGCGGCCTCAAACGGCGCGATTGAGGTGGAGCTGTTCATCGGTACGCAACTCTGTTCGAATGGCGCCGAATGCCTGCAGGGCGTGGCTGATGGCACAATCGACATCTACATCTCCACCTCTGGTGGCGCGTCGGGCATCTTCCCATATGTGCAGGTTCTCGACCTGCCCTACCTGATGGCGGATGACCGCGTGGCCGAGCGTGTACTATCTGGTGATTTCACCCGCACAATGCGCGAGATGGCGCTGGAGGATTCCGGCGGTGCGATCCGCCTGATGACCATCGGCAATACCGGTGGCTGGCGGAACTTCGCGAACACGCAACGCCGGATCGCAGAACCTGCCGACATGGAAGGCCTGAAAATCCGCACCGTGGTCGCCGACCTGCCTCAGGAACTGGTCAAGGCTCTGGGCGCGTCGCCCACCCCGATCCCGTGGCCGGAACTGTTCACCAGTTTCCAGACTGGCGTTGTTGAGGGATCCAAGAACGGCATCACCGACATCATGGGCATGAAGTTCCCGGATGCGGGCCTGCAATACGTCACGCTGGACGGCCACGCCTACATGGGTGCACTGTGGTGGATGAATAATGCCAAGTTCCAGGAGATGCCCGAAGAACTGCGCCGTGTTGTGGTGGATGGGTTCTATGCCCTGCAGCAAGCGACCTTTGCATCGCCCAAGCGCAAGTCGATCCAGGCCTATGAAGATTTCGTCGCAGGTGGTGGTGATCTGTACGTTCCAACTCCCGAACAGAAAGCCGCGTTCAAAGACGCAGCAACACCGGTTTACGAGTGGTTCCAGTCCAACGTGGCCCGTGGGGATGAGATCTTTGCCGCGCTGACCGAGGCCGTGTCCATCGCCGAAGGCGAGATCAATGCGTCGCGTGATGCAGACCTGAACTAAGTAAAACTGGGTCGGGCCTTATGGCCCGGCCTTTTACCGAAACGGGTACATCCACCCTTTGTAGTCGTTGACCAGAACATGCGCTTTTTCGATCTGCTCCGGCGACATTTTCTTGACCACTTCCTCAAGGCTGATTGCCGCATCGGGATCGCCGCCAATGGCGCTGAGCGTGTACCACATGTAAGCCCGCACAAAATCAGGCGCGGGCATGCCAAGGCCCAACTCATAGTACCAGCCAACGCCGGACTGCGCCCCCGGATGCCCTTTCATCGAGGCGCGCAAATACCATTCAAACGCCCTTTCATAGTCTTGCTCGACGCCCAGCCCAAGGCCGTACATCACGCCAATCAGTTCCTCTGCCTCGGCATTGCCCGATCGGGCAGCGGGCATCAGTTCCTCGCGCGCGGCCTCGAACGCGCCGGCCTCCATCATGTCACGGGCCTGCTCCAGTTCGGCCAGCGCCGGGGTCGCAACACAGCAAAGGGCAAATACAAACTGGCGCATGGAGCTGTTTTCCTTTTCGTCGGTGCGGCGGCAGCGCAGGATTTACCGCGCCCGCTGACGGATAATGACTTCATCGCCTTTGATATGGAACAGGCCGCCATCGGTCATCAACTGTTTTACGATCCGATCCTGTCCGGCAATCAGAACATCACCTGCGCCCATTGCCATCACCCGGATTTCGGCACGTCCGACGGGTTATCGCTGGGTATTGGCGAGGGTGGTCAGGGGCTCGGCCCAGACCGAACCCCTGGTACCAGAGCGGAAAAAATCCGCAAACGTATTCCGCGCAATTCGCCGGGTTTATGGAACCTTGGGGCAAAAGACATTCATACGGTATTCCATGATGGCCGCCTGAGTATTTCAGACGTGTATGGCAACGGCTTCAATTCACCTGCGCAGGAATGGTTGCCTTACGGGCTGAATTCGCTGCTGGCCGCGCAATCGCTGTTCCCACTGACCTCGCAATTCGAAATGGCCGGGAATGTCGCCGAAAACCAGGTCACGGGCGCGGTCCATGATCGCATCGACAAGGGTTGGCCGATTTTGGCAAAACGCGTCCGCACCGATCCGCGTTATGGCCCGGCAATGGTCGCCGCGTTTGACGAGGTCGAGACGACCGAAGACATCTCGATCACACAAATCGCCAACGCGCTGGCGGCGTTCATGGCCACCGAATGGCGCAGCACCGACAGCCCGTTTGATCGGTATCTGGCCGGGGACACAAATGCCCTGTCGCCGGCCCAACAGAACGGAATGAACCTTTTCTACGGAAAGGCGCAATGCTCTGACTGCCATTCCGGCCCGCTGATGTCCGATCAGAAATTCCACGCTCTGGCCCTGCCACCCTTTGGTCCCGGTCGTACCCGGCAGTGGGACCCCTATGTTCGCGACGTGGGCCGGATGGGCGAAAGTGACCGGCTTGAGGATGCCTATCGCTTCCGTACTCCGATGCTGCGCAACGTGGCCTTGACCGCACCTTACGGCCACAACGGCGCCTTTCCTGACCTTGAAAGCATGATCCGCCATCATCTGGACCCTTTGGCCAGTTTCGCAAACTGGGCACCCGAAATGGCGCAATTACCCAGTGTACCATGGCTGCAAAAGGCAGATTTTGTTGTTTGGCAGGACCAGTTTGAGATGCAGCGTGTGCGCAGTAAGATCGACATCGCTCCGGTGAAACTATCACAAACGGAAATCAGCAGCCTTGTCTCGTTTCTGCACGCCCTGACCGGGGCCAGCGTGGACACGCCACCCTTTGGCGTACCCGTTGACTTCGCACCCTAAGAAAAACCCCCGCTTTTCAACGGGGGCTTTGATTTTACTCAGCGGCTTCTTCGTAAGCGTCCATTGGGGGGCATGTGCAGATTAGGTTTCTGTCGCCATATGCGTTGTCGA
>NZ_JBXWOV010000010.1:0-172288 GCF_059611065.1 Ruegeria sp. CDSB086
CGCTAGGAGCACTTGCGTTGCTCTGCACATCTGTCGGAGCGATATTCTGCCATCTAGTGTTCGATACTTGGAAGCAGAGTATACCGGCGACGATAACAGGGACACTTGCGGCTCTTGTTTTGAACGCTGGGTATTCAAAGCTTCTAAACATACTGTAACAACGGCCACCCGACCGATACCAGGAAATCCCAGGACAGCGATGGAACGTCCATAACGGACCTTTATTCTCGACTTTGCAAAGTCCGCTTTCTGCGCATCGCAGACCTTCGCGAGAATCCCAGGTTCCTTAGGGAGGCCCTTTGCGGGATTGAGCAATGCAAAGGGCCATAAAGCACAATCACAAGTCGTATCGAGACACAACTCTGGAAGTTGAGAAGTATCTATTTACTCCCCTGCTCTGTTTGCTCGAGACCGTTGGTTTCGCCGTTTTTTAAGGCTGCTTTGTGGAGGAGCCAGCTGCGATCAGAGCCGCCATCCCTCCATCGATGAACTGCACGTTTTGAAAACCCATCGCTGTCAATACATTTGCCGCTGCCGCTGCCGCGCCTCGGTAGCTCGGAGCTCCGCCACAAGTGGTGAAAATTCGCCTTCCACGATCCTGTAACTCTTGAGATCTATATTCACTTTCAAGGTCTGCCATCCAAGCGACGGCGCGACCAGGAGCCGGAATTGCTCTAGGGCTGATACCTGTAGCCGCCATTTCAGCGCTATCCCTCACGTCCACTACAAGTGCGTTGGGGTCTTCGATCAGTACTGCCAGCGCGTCAGTTGCTGAAATCGGATTTGCTTTGAATATTTCCTGAGCTTCCATTTGTGCGAATGTTAAGACCATATTGCCCCCCGACTGCAAATCCTGCGCTATGCTACCATGCGGCTGATTTACCGCAAATCGGCACCGAAGCGATGCTTGGCAGTCTTGTCGTCGTCCAGACTGTTGCCATCAACGAAGTTAAATAAGTCCCGGTCAACGGCAGAAGCGGGCCTCGCAAATACCCCGGCCATTGCTGTTGATCAGTGATTACTGGGCGGCCAAAGCCTTCTGTCTGCAATAACACGATGCCTTGATCGGCACCTCGGCGCGAGCAGTGGCCTTGTCCAGTTGTGGCTTAATGTGGGCGGCTTCGACCGTTTTACCGCGCTGGGTGAGACATTCGTGCAAGCCATGCAGGCTCCAGACGTTGCCCGGATGCTGACAGGCCCGGCTAAGCGTTGCATCCAGGCCAAGGTCTGCACGGTAAACAGCTTCGGCTTCCTCCATCTGGCCCTGCTCAAGAAGAAGAGCACCCAGCGCATGACGGGTGGGTTGCATCCAGCCCCAGGGCTCGTCGTATGGCAAGTTGTCGTCGATCTCGACTGACTTTCGCAGGTGGTCAAAGGCCGTTTCGTGCTCTCCTGCGTGATAGGCCAACTCACCCAGCATCATTTGCTCAGCGACCTTCAGAATGTCCCGGCATGTGTTGTTGAACAGCATTCGGGTCTCAGGAACTCTGGCCAGAGCATCATAGAACTTAGCTTTTTCACTCTCGGCTTCGGCGACCCTGTGTAGGTTGGCCAAGGCAACCGTCCTTGCATACCGCATCATGGCAATGGTCACGCTGTAAAGCTCTTCATCCTCTGGCAGATCCTGATCGAGAATATCCTGCCAGAGACCAAACCTGATCAGCACATGTTGCTTCATTGGAATGAAGCCTTCAAACCAGTCCGCCATAGGCCGAAGAGTGTCTGACGGCAAGGTGTCGATCAGCTCATCGGCGGCTTCGATTGCTGCCGATGGTTGCCCCAAGAACATCGCACCGTATATTTTAAAGTGATAGTTGTGGCACCGATAGACGGAATAGAAATTGTCAGGGCCTTCGCGCTTCAGAAACTTGCGATCTGCCAATATGGCTTTGTGATTGCGCAGTACCACGTTCATGTAGTCTCCGCACAACACGTCGATATGGGTCGGCATGTGCAACAAATGCCCGGCCTCGGGCACCAGCGTGCTGAGCACATCGCCGTGACGCAGTGCCCGTTCGGGGTGGGGCGACATTTCCATCAGGTGAATGTACATGTGCAATAGTCCTGCGTGCTCCCATGCTCCGGAAAGTGTATCGAACGCATTTTCGAGCACGGATATTGCCTCGAGCGTATCGGCCCCTTCGGCGGGCTTTCCGGTCGGCAAATCCCAAAGCTGCCAAGGTGTCCGGTTCATGAGCGACTCGGCCAGAATCGCAGACACGTCCAGGTCCTGATCGAATTCGGTGTGAACCTTTCGCATCGCATCAGCGAAGGCATCATTCCACGGGCTGAAATCCTCAATATCCGATGAAGATGGATAACGCGCTGGAATGGCATCGATTAGAGCGCGTTCAACATGCGTCAGCCGCTCCTTTAACGACGCAGCAGCCTCGATTGACGCTTTCGCCAAGGCGATACAGTCAGGCTTTTCGTCTTCTTCGAATGTTTCCCAGGGCTTGTTGTAGTTCGGCCCAATACAATACGCGATGCCCCAGTGCGCCATTGCGCAATTTGGATCCGCAGCTACAGCATTCTGAAAGCATACAATCGCTTCTTCGTGGTTGTAGGCGTAAGTCCAAGCCAAACCACGATCAAACCAAAGCTGGGCTTCGTCCGACGAGGTTGTGATCTTTCGGCTGTAGCTACCGAGATCATAGTATTCCATCACAATAACCCCCTAATTAGAGGTAGGAGGTTACCACAATGGGCTGTTTCTCGATACTGGCGACATCAAAGCCGACCCAAGGCATAGACCCGTCTTATATGAACTCCATTGATCGAAGCACTCTTCTTGGCGACTGATCAACTTGTCGGCCGCGTGAGTGACGCGCCGTCCAATCCCTCCACTGTAGCCCACCGACAAGACCACAAACACCGCTCGCACACACCTAAGACGGGCTTTTGAGAAAGCTGATGTCAGCAGTCAGATTGGTCTTTTCCGCCATCTAACACTTTTGGGGCTTGGTAGCGTCGTGCGACAGCTTCCGTTCTAAGTGGTGTTGAAAACGTGTAATTTGGGCTCATTGCGGGCGTCAAAAATTCAGGCACCCTATCCTTCTAGCGTGGCAACTGCATGGTCATGAGAGGTATGCGTTCGATGCATGTTGAGAATGCGTCGAGCTTCATTCGATTGTCCCGAAATTGCCAGCGCATGCGCCAATGAAAACTCAATTAAGTCGCGTTGCGCCCGGCTGCCGCCTAGGCGTTCGTGCTCAGACATGACACCTACAAATTTCTCAATCGCTTCATCCGCATTTCCATCCGCCAACGCACGGAATGCGCCTGCGACCGAAGCAACGGTGGGGCCTGCGGGGCCCTTTGCGCCGTCAATGGTTGTTTCCAGACGCTCTCTGTTTCCAGCCATCGCATGCGCAAGAGCAGCGTGAACATCCGCAAAAGCCAAGCCAGGTGAAGGAAAGAACTGAACAGCATAGTCGCTGAGTTGTTGCCAACGCTCCTGAGGAATTTGCTCACCAGCCAAAAAGGCGCGGTGAACAATTGCCACACTATCAGTCAGAACGTTCAGTGGTGGCGCAGGAGGTCGGTCGGGGGAAACATAATCATCGAACAGCTTCCACATACCCGCCACATCGCCGCTCTCAAGCGCCCACAGAGCAACGTGCCAACTGAGATGGCAGTGCAGATACGCCGTGAAGGGATAGTCTTGCCAGAACTCGCGCAGATAAGCGTAGCCAGCGTCCGTCTCCCCGTTCTCATAGTAGAGATGGGCCCTGACATGTGCACTGTGTGCGCTGTCTGGCCTCAACTCAAGCGCGCGCTCGATGTTTTCCGCGGCGGGGCCGATCTGTCCGGCCTCCATCTGGGCAAATGCATGCTGGCAGAGAAACCACCAGTCGTCGCCATAGTGTGGCTTTAACATGGTTGTGTACGCAAGCTGCTCCGCCTCGCGTCCAGCCTGACCTGAAAACCCAATCAGACCAAATACGCTGGTACATGTCTGAGCCAGCAAAATATCTCGCGGATGGTCTGCGACGTGATCTCGAATGCGCCTGTAGGCCTGCGGTGCACGCCCCTCAATGAGATCGTTGATAAGTTCGATCTGGGCGGCTTCGCGCGGGCTGACGCCTTGCGACAGTTCCTTTGCGGCGGCTAATTCTCGCTCTGCATCTTGTCCGCGGCCGACGGTAACAAGATAGCGCGCAAGGCCAACATGGGGCATGGCAAAACTATCATCTGCCTGCATTGCAGAACGGTAAGCTTCTTCGACATCATCAAAAGCACCCAGAAAACGGTCGATGCCTTCAACATAGGCGTCACGTGCAGTTTGTGATGTTGTCGTTAGCGGGCTTCCGTACCGATCTTCGAGCATCCAAACCTTCCACTATCTGTACCAAACCTGTCCGTCAGCGAGCTATATGAGCATGCCTAGCCATAAACGAGTCAAAGGAAATCGACGATACGAGGCACCATGATTTCAGCATCCGTTTCTTTCAGAAGTCTCATGAAATCAGCGAAATGCGGTTCAAACCATAGTTGCTTCATCAAATCCCGATTTCCTAAAATTGGACTCCGAAAGCAATTTTGGGGATTATTCCATACGGCCCGACCCGCGTCCGGTTAGAGGAGAACGTAGGTATGACAACCCAAACTCGCCCGCTTATTGATACGGCTTGGTTGGCAGATAACCTGACTGACCCGAAACTACGCATCATTGATGTTCGCTGGAAGTTTAGGGAGGAAAACGGCAAGGGCTTGGCCTATGACGATAGGAGCGAGTTCCAAGCCGAGCACATTCCCGGCGCCGTGTATGTTGGCATGTCGACAGAGCTTGCAGACAGCAATCAGAACGTTCCCGATATGATGCTCGGGCCAGAGGATTTTGGGAAAAAGATGCGCGAGTTGGGTGTTTCCAAAGACAGTCATGTCTTGGTCTACGATGATTCCGGGCTTCCGTTGGCTTCAGCGCGTCTTTGGTGGGCACTTTCGCACTATGGCCATAAAAACGTGCAGGTCTTGGACGGCGGCTTGCAGCAATGGAAACTCGAAGGTCGACCCACTGAAACTGGCGATCCATCCGTTGAGCCTGGCGACTTCGCTCCCAAGGTGCAGAGCAATTGGATTGCCAGCAAAACTGACGTTCTGGACGCGATAGGTATGCTTGAGGTCAGAGTTGTGGACTTTCTGCCAAACGACCTCTTCCGAGGCGACGGTGTTCACACATGGGGAGGTCGCTCGGGACATATCCCCGGTGCAGTTAACATACCGGCGATATCGAACATCGATCCGGATTTGGCACACACACCCATTGCTGAGCGGGCAGCGAAACTAAAGGAACGAGGCTCATTCAGGTTGGCGGATCGCCTCCGCCTCCTTCAGCACTATCAGGACAAGGGAATTCAAACCGACGACGAGGTTATCGCGTATTGCGGTCGCGGTATTGCCGCCTCTTGCGGTCTCCTTGCGCTTCGCCACATGGGGTTCGACAAGTCGCGCCTCTATGATGGTTCCTGGGCTGAGTGGAGCGCCGATGAGAACCTTCCGGTTGAAACCTCGTGAGACTACGATTTTGGGTCACTTTGGGTGATCCAATTATTGACGCGTTGCTAGGAGGATATTTTTGATGACGGACAATTTCCGGCTGACCAAAGAAGCTGCGCAGAAGTACAACAACCATAGTGTGCCTGCGATGTTCGGCCCATTGGCTGAAGCAACAATGCAGAAGGTTCAGCTTCGAAGCGGCACTTGTGTTATCGACATTGCATGCGGCACCGGGGCTTTGACGCGAGAGATTGCAAGGAAACTGACGGGCGAAGGCCGGGTTGTTGGCGTAGATCTGAACGAAACCATGATTGAGGTCGCGCAGTCCAATCAGCTGGATTGTCGTCATGTGCTCGAGTGGTATGCAGCAGATGTAACCGAGTTACCTTTCGGAGATGCTACGTTTGACTATGCCTTCATACAACAGGGGCTTCAGTTCTTCCCCGACAAATCCGCCGCGTTGAAAGAAGTTCATAGGATCTTGCGCAATGACGGTCAGCTGTTTTTGACATGTTGGCGCGCTGTGTCGCCCTTCAATGGAGCACTTGCAAAAGCTCTCGAACAGCATGTTGGAACAGATGCCGCAGTCAAGGCCAGAGCGCCTTTTTCGTTTCGAGATGGGGACCTCATTTCGAACTTGTTGGTCGATGCAGGCTTCAAGATAGCTCGTCACGAGCCATTGGTACTAGAGCGAAGATTTATTGACCTTCGTGCGCAAATCATGGCGCTGCCAATCGAAACTGATCTTAGGGATGCAGGTGATGACGTCACCAACAAGGTCGTGGAAGAGGTTGCAGACGCTTTGTCTAGATATGACAATGAAGGCGTATTGCACGTACCGCAAGAAGCGCACCTTTTTGTCGCCGCGGCATAGGTCAACGACCACTGGCTCAGTTCTCAATTACGATCTTTGCCATGGTCGAAAGACAATGCGGCATTAGTGGCTGCCGAGCGTGGCTCCGCGTTGACGGTTGAGTGTGCATCAAACTATACTTTTGCCATGGCCAGCGGAAAATACATCGACGATTTGTCGGTTGGCGAAACTTTCGAAACCGGTGGCGTTACGCTGACCGAGGGAGCGATTGTTGACTTCGCACTGGTTCATGACCCGCAGCCCTTCCACGTTAACAAAGTGGCTGCCGCAGAGTCGATTTTCGGCGGTCTCATCGCCAGTGGATTTCAGACAATTGCGCTTACTTTCAGGTTGTTCCGCGACACTGGTGTACTTACCGGCACCAATCTGGGTGGACATGGTATGGACGAGGTGCGGTGGCTGGCTCCGGTGTATTCCGGTGACACGATCAGCGTGCGAGTCACGGTTGAGGCAATTACACCATCACGTTCGAAGCCAGACCGGGGAACGGTCAAATTCCGATACCAGACATTTAACCAGAACGATGTTGAAGTTCTTAACCTGGTCATGCACCACGTGATGGCATATCGGAGTTAAGGCGGTTTGCAGCGACTTGGGCGCGGCGATCAATTCGACCTCACTTTGTCATCTTCAAGAGTATCCTTGGGCTCGCCACATAAGGCTTCTATTCGCAATTGCGGTCGTGGCGTACATGCAAACAAGTTTGTTCGCGTGTTCTCAATCCTTTTTTGCCTAAATAACTACTTATAGATTGCCGCATAGCGAGGTGCGAAGAACTTGACGAAGGCTTTAACCTCTGGCCGACGATAGGCTTCCGGCGAAATGAGCATTAGGTGCGGCACCGCAAGTTCGGGGATTTCGTCGAAACATCGGATAAAGGACATGTCTGTTTCAACCAGCTTGACATTGCTGATCCCAAGGCCTTGCCCTGACCTGATCGCCGCATGCATTAGCTCCAGTTCAGTGAAAGACATGACGATCTGTTCTGGTGCCACGTGATTGGTCAACCATTCGTGGAAAACATTCGGAACATCGTCCCGCTGAAAGGTAACAAACTGATGCCCGGCCAGATCATTTGTTGACCCCGGCAGGCCAAATTTGTCCGCGTAGTTTTTGCTGCCGAACAAAGACCAGCGTGCCGTGCTAATCTTCCGGCAGATCAGGTCAGGATCAGGATCGGTTCTCGCAAGGCGCAACGCAATGTCGGCCTCGCCTGCCATCAGGTCCAGCGCCCGAACGCTGGACAAAAACTCGAATGCGACATCCTGATTGTCGGCGGAAAACTCGTTTACGATTTCAATCATGCGTGCGGAGAAGTTTGCTGAGTAAGCGGTGATACGGATGGGTTGTGTCGACGTCAATTCTTTCGCGCAATCGGCAAATTCAAGGACTGAATTCTCGATTGCTTCGGCGAGGGGAACGAGGCGGAGGGCTTCTGGGGTCGGTTTGAACCCATGCGTACCGCGCTCAAAAAGCGTCAAGCCTGTTTCTCTTTCGAGAACATCAATGCGCCGGGCAACCGTTGGTTGGGAGACCTTTAGCTTTCTGGAGGCCGCAAGCGTCGACCCTTCTCTGAAGACAGAGAGGAACACACGAATATCCGACCAATTTCGGAACCCGTTCATCATTTTTGTAGAACAGCACAATTTTGTGCCGGATACCAGAAAAACGGGTGAACAGTTACTCTTGTTGCGACAGCGCACGTAACTCGGAAAGGACCATGAGATGGCTTCCCATACAATGTCACCTAGCATCTGGACCGTATTTGATGGACTGTTCGGTTGGGACAAAAGAGCCTTTCCCGAAACCCGGAAGCCGCGGCCTACAGCCAACGATCTTCACGCGGAACGCGGCTATATTAATGACGTGATCTGGAGTAATCCCGATGCGTTTTCGAGTGAACTGGACGTGCAGAACATGATGAGTCTGTATCCCGGAAGGTTCTGACGACACTTGTTGACAATCGGCCGAGTAAGGCGATTAGATCACGCCAAATACAGCTGCAAGCTGGAAGTGACAGCAACGCACCTGTGTTGCAGCCATTGAGTAAGTACCAACACGAGACCTTCTCGTGCAACCTGGCGCCTTGTTTGACGATATTGAAGTGAGCCACCTGCTGGCAAAGGTCACTCACCTCACCTCCGCATGTTCGTCGTTTGGTGAAAGGCAATTTCCTTTGATCCGTTCTCGTAAATTTGCAAAGGCCGCTTTCTGCGCCTCACTTTCATTCGAGCAGCACGCAGCATCCAAACACTCCATCTTTGCTCTCAAAGTGAAATGTTGCGTCGATCAATTGAGACCGCCACCTAAACCGAACCTTCGCAACCAAGCTTTGCAATTTCCGAAATGCTAACCGAACAGACCTTTGTCCGAGACTACACCCGATACCAGTTTTCAACTTCTCGGGCGGCTTCTTCGGCTGTAAAAGTAGTCTCTACCTCTGCGATTGCGTACTTTACTTCGTCTGAGCTAGCACTGAGTTCTAAGGCGTCCGCATCCAGATCATGGGCTGACCCTGCATTTGAATAGATCGTATCGACCCCAATTCTGATGGCGTGTCGGAGTTGCAGCAGGTGCTCAAAAAACCGCACATAAATCATCTCCTCGTACGGAGAATGAATATCCGCTTCAGAGATCAAGCCCAATTCTGCGGCCTTGGCACACGTCAAACGCCAAGCCAGTTCCATTGTGGATGGTGGCGCGTCCCTGGCCTCTTCAGGATGTCCGGGGTTCGCAAACGTAGATCTTCGAATAGCTTCGAGATTGGCACGTAAGCCCTTTGTGGGAACCGGATAGATGAATTTGGTTTCCTCGGAAGCTAAGGCAGGCTCAATCTGATCCGGCTGCGTCTGGATGAACTCTGAAAACCTGTTTCCGATGATAGGGACTTCGCCCACAATCATGTCTGTGGGATCGGAATTCTCCGCCTGCCATCGCGCTAAGGTTCTCCGGCCCCACAATCCGGCGGCCCTTCGGATCAACGGATGAGTTCCATCCGAAACATCTGGATACTTTGTTAGTATGTCTTCGGTCTGAAACGCCGCGAGCCCCTTATCCCAACGCATGATATGCACGCGACGTCCCAAGGAGATCGCAATGGATATTTGCTGGCGCAATAGGAATGACTTTCCAGATGCCGGCAATCCAGTGAAGAAAACCATGCGGCAACGACGTGCAGCGTCCGCTAGGTGTCTTCCAATTTCTGCGTCCGCAAAACTGTCCTTAGAAATTACGAATCTCCTCATTCGGTGTCGGCAACAGCGTTAGGTAGCAAACGCAACTTGGTTCCAGAGCCGCTACAAACATTCTACGCCCGCCATTCTGAAAGCGATGTTTGCAAGCAATCGCGGCGTTAGTTCTCTGAAACTTCAATACCGGCAATGCGAAGCCCATCCATTATCTTTTCGATCAGCTCCGTTGGCATTCCACGTGCTCGATACGGTGAGCGTGGATCGTCAAGAAACTCCGGGTGTTCGTTTTGCAAGCGTTGCGCCATCTCTTGCGCCTTTTGTTGCTCGCCGTCCAAAGCATAGCTTGCAGTCAGGCTTGCCATCGACATGGTGGATTTCGGCGTACCCCAGCTCAAGATGACTTTTTGTGCCTCATTATAATTGCCTTGCAAGATCGCGTGCAGCACCCAAGCGTTATTGTAGCCAGGATGAAGTTTGGGGTTGAGGTCTTTTGCGCGGGAAATCCACTCTTTACCTTTTTCAAACTCGCCGGAGTAAGCAAGAAAGATACCCAGATCCGCGAGGATCCAGGAATCATTGGGACTAAGCTCCGTGGCGTTCTTTGCGTGTTCAAAGAAGACCGCCTTGTCTTCTCCCGTCATTCTGCTGAGGATTGCCAGGGCGTAGTGCGCATCCGCATTGTCCGGGTCTTCCTCAAGTGCACGTGTGGCGGCGTCTCGGGCCTTATTTGCCCAATCCGGATCGGTGTCGAATGATCGTTTCTTAGACTCGAGATAGTTAAAGGCCAATCGCGACCAAGCAAGAGAGTAACCAGGTTCTTCCTTCACGGTTCGCAATAGACAGTCCCGAGCCTTGCGATGCGCTTCAATGCTGAAACTTTGATAAAACCAGAATCCCAACAGATAACATTCATAGGCTTTCAGGTTTTCCGGTGCCTTGTCGCGGATAGCCTGCTGTACAGAAGTGTTGAACAACGGGGCATCGCTTGAACCGATTTGCGAGGCGATCTTTCTTGCAATCTCAACCTGGATATTCATGACATTTGCGATGCTGAGGTCCATATCAAAGGGGCCCGGCGGTGTGAGTAGACGGCAAGTCCTTGCATTGATGAATGTAGTTGTCACCCGCAATTTCGAGTCAGACCGTTGGGCCGTGCCGCCAAGTATGTAATCGGCCGCTAGCGCATCCCTGATCGCTTCGCAATCTTTGTTACTGCTGAAGTCGGCTCCAGCTTCGGGAGCTATAACAAACAGGTTAGAGAACTTCGCCAACAAAGCGTTAAGATCACGCGTCAAACCTTCAGCAAAATACTCGTCTTCCTTGTTTTCCCCGATTGTTTCAAAAGGTGTAATGACAATCCGCGCACCTGACGGAAGGTCGCGCGGATCATCTCTTCCAAATACAAAAAAAGCTGAAATCGCGGTAGCTGTGGCGACAACAGCCGTCGCGGCAGTCCATCGGATCGTTGCGCTGCGCTTGGGTTTGACCGCAAGTTCCGGAGGCCAGGTCCAAACCTCGACCTTATTGGCGATATTCTTCAATTCATGGGCGCCAGCATGCGCAAATTCCGCGTCCACCTTTCCCGAAAGTTGATCGGCAACTGCTTTGGAAACACAAAGGCCTCCGGGCGGTGCGATTGCTTCCAACCGAGCCGCAATGTTGACGCCGTCTCCCAGCAGGTTATCGCCATCTGCCACGACATCACCGAGATGTATTCCGATACGAAGGTTCATGCGCCCTTTTTCCGGCAGATCGAGGTTCCGGACTTTCAGCTCTCTTTGAATTTCCAATGCACAGCGGGACGCGTCCGTTGCACTTGTGAATTCAGCGATGACGCTGTCACCCGCGCTGCCGAACACGCGACCACCAGAGTTTGAGATGAGGCCATCAATGAGTATTCGGTAGCCCTTTAGCGCTGTAATGGTGCCCTCTTCATCACGCCCGATCAGGCGTGAGAATCCCACAAAATCCGCAGCCATAATGGCAGTTAGACGGCGTTCCATAAGTCCCCCCGTACCACTTTAATGAAAGTTACCTGGGTTCTCGAACAAAATCTAAGTTCTTTCCCAAGCTCATAACTACTCATTTGGATAGAGATAGATCGGCCAACTTTGCCTAGACTTCAGATGGTTCACAAACGCTTGGCCGCTGCCTTCGGAGATGCGCAACGCTGTGCTATGATCTTCTGTGACCTAACCACAGAGGTACACTTTTGATGCGACCCGAAACGCGCAATCGCATTTTGACGCTCGGTATTGCCATTGCTGTTATTGCTGCGAAGCCGAACGCTGCCCTCGCTTCTGATGGAGAGTGTGGTGCGCCAGATGCACCGTGCACACTGGAAGGCGGTGAATACTACGTGGCCCTGCCAGAGGCTCCGGATGAACGACCTACCGTCATTTGGTTGCACGGTTATGGACGGTCTGGAAAGGCGATGATCCAGAATTCCGCCTATGTTGACCCTTTCATCCGGCGTGGCTACGCGGTGATTATGCCGAGCGGGCAGCCCAGTATTAATGACAAAGACCTCGATTGGGGTGTGGCTGACGGATATGACCTGGCGCGCGATGATGTAGCCTTTATCGACGCCGTACGCGCCGACGCGGTGGAGCGCTTCGGAATTGACCCGTCGCGAATACTGATCGCAGGCTTCTCCCGCGGCGGCTCGATGGTCTGGGACATTGCGTGCCAAGCGCCAGAGATGGCAAGAGGTTTTGCCGCTGCGGCTGGGGCGTTCTGGGAGCCTATGACCACTGAGTGCGATGCGCCAGTTCACCTGTTTCACGTACACGGCTTCAAAGACAGAATGGTGCCGTTCGAAGGCCGAGAGCTGACATGGGAGGGTGTCGATTTTCACCAGGGTAATGTCATGAAGGGCTTGGACGTCTGGCGCCGAGAAAACGCCTGCTTAGGTAGCGCGGAAAACAGCTTTGGCGACGATGGTTCGATGCAGAAGGATTGGATGGACTGTGAGGCCGGCTCGATTCGGTTGAAGGTCACCAAAGGCGGACACGGCGTTCCGGAGGGCTGGCGGGACGCGGTGCTAGACTGGTTCGAAGCTCTACCTTGAGCACTCGAGTGCCTGCCGACCCTCCGCGAGTTTTGATCTGATGGGCATTCAGTAGCATTCAACATGATTGGTAAAAGGGGTTGAGAATGAGAGAGCAAGTTTCCGACTACTATGGTCCCAGCCGCAGGCTGATCGACCAGATAGCTGATAGCCTGAAGGCCGCGAGCATTGACCCGAAGAAACTACGCGCCGCGGATTTCTAACCAATCAATGAGTACCATTTCCGAGGCAGACAGACGACTTTACAGTTATTGGAGAAACTGAAGTTAACGACAGGCGCGAATGTACTTGATATTGGTAGTGGCTTGGGTGGGGTCACCAAAACAATTGCAGAAGAAGCAAGCGCTAAGGTTAGAGGCATTGATCTGACGCAAGAGTTTTGCGACGCAGCCAAAACCATTTCCGATTGGAAACGTTAGAACAACATCAATTCAAGGGATGTCGAGGCCGTTCTCTCGTCCGAAATCGGTATAGAAGCTGTCACTGCGGCATCGGTTTAAAGTGGCTTCGTCCGCTTCTCTTGGGTCGGTGCCAGGGCTTTGGACACCTGTTCCTTCTATGAAGCGATTCACGAGATTAAAGACACCGCAAACTTGGATAGCATCGAACAGCGCACTCTCCGACCAGCCTGCCGCGTAGACTGCTTTTGCGTCGGCTTCCGTCATTCGGGATGGTGAGACGGTGAGCTTTTCAATGTATGCCAGTAACGGTTTAAGTTGGTCTTCGACGGGTGCTGTATCGCGGTCTTCCATCAGTGCCTCGATTGTCTCGACCTCAATGCCGTAGGCTTTGGCGAAAACGATGTGCGCCCCATGGCAATACGCACAAGCATTCAAGCCAGAGACATAAGCTGCGATTAGTTCACGCTCAGCAACCGAGAGGTCGCTCTCGCCCCTCATAACCAGGCTTTCGTACGCGCAAAGCGGCGAAAGTTTGTCTGGAAAGGCTTGATAGACACTTCCAAGCGTCGCGTTCTCAGGCAGAGATGGAAACAGGCGTTTCATTCAATTCTCTTTCAGTCTTGCTTTGGATAGCTTTGTCTCAAAGTGAGGAACCTAACGTTGCATACGCAACCTTAAAGCAATTCTAGGATCCGCACAGAGCTTCTGTTGGAATACATCCGAAGGTAAGTTTGCCTAACAACACCCCAACGTGATCGTAGTTTGGCTATCTGCGGTGCCCAATTGCAGTTTACTCCCAATCGCCAGCAGACGAGCGCCACGTCTTAGCTTCCGCATCCCAAACACTGGCTGTTGTGCAAGGCGTCGGGTTTATTCCGTCACAATTGGTTCCGTGGACGTCAGCAAGGACAATGCGTTGACGCCCGAAGTCAACGACCGTCCAGCCCTGGTTGAGCAAGGAGTGAACCTCCTCTTCAATCAAGAAGTGCGACATGCATCCGCCAGTGCCGCAGTAAAGAGAAGCGGCGCTTGAACACGCAAAACCAGACTCATTCAGAACCCAGTCGCGTTGTAGATCTCCGTCAAGATCCACCCTTTCAACCGCGCCCCAATCTAAGTCAAACTGACCGTTGTTGAACTCTGCGCAGGCCTGTGCCGCCAGATCAACCTTCGCCCGCAAACCGGTTGGAAGTTGCGAACCGTCAGCCGCGAAAGCTGGTGAGGTCCAAACTAGACCCGAACCCAGCACAATCGAGGAAACCAAACATTTAAACTGGCTTACCAATTGGGAAATCGGTTGGAGGGGGGCATCAATTGCATTGATCATACCTATAGTCCCCGTATTCCAGCCAGTTTGCCGAGCCTTCGCTAAAAATCAGAAATTCGGACCTGTCTTCCCCAAGCAGGGCAACGACAAATCCGGTCGGCGGCTCAGAGTTTCCGAAGTAGCTGTAGGCCGTCATGGCTCTGATCGACTCGCCGTTAACCGTTACTCGCGCGTCCCACTCTCCCTCCGGGTTGTCCAAAATTACAGGTTCGATCACGCGCTTTATCGCCCCGCCACCACAATAGATGATGCCTTCGGGTGCTTCGTAGGAGGCCCCCTGGCTAGTATCTGAATCGCAGGCGGAACGAAGGGACCGAATTGCCGCGCCGGAACCCTTCAAGTCAAAGATTCCATAGCTGATATCTTGATCAACCATCGACAGGTTTACCGATGCATTGGCCGCAAGCTGGTCTAGTACAAAACCATAGTCCTGCTGGCTATTGAAACTGATCTCGACGGGATAATTGTCAACGATCTGCAAAGCAGCGTTTTCAGCGCGAACCTGAAATGCGCCAACCTCGGTGTTGCCGTTTTTCAAAAAACGAATTGAAAGCCCCTGCTTCTCCACAATGTCCTGGCTGTCCTCGTATCCAGCCGGAGCAAAGCGGATACGGTTACACTGAAGCTCCAGCGTCATGTTTCCGGTTTGATTAAATGCATTGGGATTAGGCCCGGAGTTGAACGACCACTCCGCTGATGCTGTGGTCGCCATAGCCATCAATAGCATTCCAATGGAAATCGTTTTGAAACTCATTTTCTATCTCCATGGTGTTGCAGTTCGCACTGTCATTCAGCCAGAGATTCCGGCCCGTTGTCCTGGCGCCTAGGTCAAGAAATAGGTGCGCCGTATTCGTTCGCGCCTTCTTGGGAAGGTCGTGTTAGCCACCAGATCATCAGGATGGACAGAACCAATTGAAGAATTGAGACAACAACAATACCGGTCACGCCCAAGACTGCCGCAGGTCCTCGCAACGCATCGGGGTTTTCGGTCCCTTGCTCCAATACCGAAAAGAACGCCACCCCACCCAGCATAACAAAAAGCGTTGTAATGCTGAGCGCCATCGGCAGCAGCAAATACCAGCCAGGTCGCCCTGTATCATGCAACCTCCGCCAACCTGCTGCGAGCATAGGTATGAGAACGGCCAGTTGAAAAACAGAGGACATGACGCGAGATCCTTGCCCAGTTTCTGGGTTGGTCCCGAATATGATTGTATCCAACACAGCCAAAGCAGCACTCACGAGAACCACAAACAAGAAGAACCACCAGTATTCTGAGCGTATCGCCCGACCGGAGAACTGGAAGTATTTCGAGAAACACGTCTTAACGGCTTCACCAAATCCCATCTTTCAATCCCTTCATTGTTTCTGTGCGGCCTCAAATCGCTTCGCCGCTCAGGGGAACACACTCGCAGCTCCCACTTACTTTTTTGTTTGAAAGCAGAAGCCAGTCGTACGAGAGCGTAAAGAAGTTTACGCGCGGAAAAAATGTTGATTTTTTAAAAATTAGATTCAAACATGCGAATTCGACACAGCTATATTTTACCTCCGTTGTTGTCGCTGTCGCCCGATGTGTCGGGCCCTTCCGACTGCTAGAGTGAGTGCTGGCGGTCGGAAGGCACTTTACAATGATTGAGCCTTGGGAGGACGCGATGCTTAGACTCAACGAACTAGCCCTCCCTCCAGAGTTCGCTCTAGCTTTTTGCAGTGACGCCATTCTGCCATCACGCGTTGTTGGCGGTCTCGGTAGTCAACGAAAAATCGTTCCGCCGACCAAGCCCTCCGCGGCAAGTTTTGGGTAAGACAGTCACAGGAACGAGGTATGTTCTATTGGCTGCACAGACGCGAGAGCTTCAAACAAGCGCATCCAATTTTACTAATTTCAAGGGAACCAAAGGGAGAAGAAAATGTCTAACAAGATGGTGATGATTGCAGGCGCGATATGTTTCGCACTGCTTGCGGCCTGCGACGACACGAGTACATCAAGCGCGTCCGCCGAGCTCACACCGGCTCAGCAAGCATGTTTGCGAGATGTAGCCAACACGACGAACAATTCGCAAGTCGTGGTGCTCTCATCCGCGTTTAGCGAGGCGGGAACACAGGTCACTGTAGGCGTTGGCGAAGATCGTGCTCCTTGGAATTGTATTGCTTACAGTGATGGCGCGACAGCTGGCATCGAGTTCCTGGGAGACGAAGGCGCATTGTGACCTGTTTGGTGCGTAGCTGAATACGGCTGCGCAGCACTGGCTCACCCTTTGGAAAGCTCGACTTGGCTTGTAGAATAACCACTATTTTATTCGCGATCCTTTACCTGTTAGCGTTGGTTGCGTTCTTAACGGGTACATTTGGTTGGCTGGGGCAAGAAAGAGACCCTTTGTCCGGGGTGTTCCTTTTGCCGTTGGGACTACCTTGGATACTTGTAGCGGACTTGGTTTTTGAGTCGGCCAAACCATGGTTCGCGGCGATTGCTCCGGTGCTCAACCTGTTAGCGCTGGTCTTGATTTGCAGATGGGCACGCAGATTGCGCCTGTAGTGGTGGCTGAACTCTTTCTCACCAAAAGGGAGGAAAACATGGGAAAAGTGATCTTGGGTATCGTGATCGGGCTCGCCCTCGGCGTGGTTGGGGCGATGACCATGGGTGGCGGTGCCGCGATAGGTGTCGGCGTTGCGACTGGCTTGTCCGCCGGTGTCTGCACCACATTGAAAGGAGCACAAGCCGAGAACCTGATCACCGCCGAGCAAGCGGATCAGATCCTCAATCGCGTTAATTCCGAGATGGCGTCACTGCAAGGAATTGAAACGACAGGCGAGATCGTCGGCAGCGCACAGGCATGCGACGAGTTTCTGTCAAAGTTACGAGTAACTAAGTGAGGTTCCGCTTTGTAGGGAACAAAACTCTAAGGATTAGCCAGCAAGGGACCATCTGATGAAATTCGCTGTACTTAAATTCCTCGCACCGATGTTCGCAATCGCAGGCACGGCTTCGTTTGCAATGTCTGAAGCAGACGACGCGTGTATCGACCACTTGCGGCAGGTTGGTGGACCAGACGGTCAATCCGGAACGATTGAAAGCTCAGAGTTCTCAGAGGCGGGTACGCTCGTCATGCTGCGAGACGCAGGTGGAACACTTTGGCGCTGCATCGCGTACAAGGATGGAAACATCGGCGAGATGGCGGTTGTCGAGGCGATGGATGATGGCGGTGGAGCAGTGGCAGGCGCGGCCGGTTCTACCGGTAGCCAACGTGTCAAATTCGATGGTGGTTCCACCGGCGCCGAACTCGTTGGTGAACTCGCGCCCGGAGCGTCACAGCAATATGTTCTCGGTGCCAAAAGCGAACAGTTCCTTTACGTTCGCGTTGCTCCGCGAAATGGCTCCTTGGACTACGTTATTCGCAACCCCGATGGTTCTGAACTGTTGGGATTGATGTCGGCGGACAAGGAGTATCGAGGACAGCTTTGGCAATCTGGTGATCATGTTGTGGAGGTTATCAATCGCAGCAACTCTTCCGTCGACTACAACGTCATTTTCGGAATTGAATAGGTGATCAATCAGAAACCCTGGAACGCAAGTATAAAAAGAGAGGGAAAAACAGATGAAACCCAAGGTCCTATTGGTGATCGGCACGGCGTGTACTACTGCGCTTGCAGCATGCGACGACAGTGGCGGATCAGTGGATGCAAGTGCACCAACTGTGGGCAGCTCTAGCGATCTTTCGTCATTTGAAGGGGCAAGAGCGGGCCAAGCTGAAATGGGTATTCAAAGTCTCGGGTTTGAACTCATCCGAAGCGAGGGGCTAACCTCGTACTGGTTTAACAAGGATACCGGTGCATGCGCTCGGATCACGACCTCCGAGGGAAGGTACTCAGATGTAGCTATGCTGCCATCAGGTGACTGCTGACAGACTTCCATCAATCCCAAATCTGAAAGAAGGTGTTCAAACTTGCAATTCGACCTGGCACACGCGGCGGTCATCGTTGTCGCCTTAATCATCACTAACCTGGCATTGAAATCCGCTGGCGTGATCAATGAAGAAAACAAGCACCAATGGAACTGGAAAGTTGTTCTAGCTTACTTCGTAGTCGTCGTTATCATCAATCTGGTGTGGCCCATTTAATGTTTCACAGCGGAAAGCTAACTGCCCACTTGATATGGTTGTCGTGAACTAGCCTTTCCGAGAAACTATCAGGTCGCAAGAGTTTGAGCATCAAAGGTTCAAGTATAGAAAGGAGATGGCATGCGGTTTTTGGCGTCCCTCATATTCATTGGTGTTCTCGCAACCACTGCGAATTCTGACGTGACCAGTCGAAATGGCGGTCCAAGCAACAGTCAAATGCTGTCAAAGGGTGGTGACGGAGGCGTTGATGGTGTCGCTTTCTTTCGCCCAGTCTTAAGCGGAGTGTTGTATCGATCCGGTTTCAAGGGTGGCGACAAGGATCGAACTGGCCTAAGTGAGGGTCAACGCGAAACTCTGTGCGGTGAAGGGTTTTCAACCGGGTTTTATGCCGACTTTGGCAAAAACACTGAATACGGTCGCACCAGTTGTGGAAACGGATCCTTTGACTATCAAAGTGCCAGATCCTCCCGACCCAGTGCTGTCATGGCTTCCATACACGAGGTGATTCAAAACCCTGGAAAAGGCCCTGTCCTGGTGCACTGCATGTGGGGTGTTCATTCCTCGGGGGCATTGTCGGCAATGGCGCTCGTTCAGTTTTGCGGTTGGACGGAAGAAAGGGCCAAGGAATATTGGAATGATGCCCGAAACGGGGCCCCTTGTTCAGGCGGGTGCGACCAGTGGATTGACTCAAAATTCTCCAACTTCAGCGTTGACCCCAAGTTGAAAATCTCCACCGAACAACAGGCAGCGATTTGCCCTAAATGATACCGGGAGGACTATCCAAATGAAGTTCAATCTTCTGGGGTCACTTGCTCTCATTGCACCCACTGCCTTGTGGGCGAGCGACGATGTTCTAGGTGAAGCCACGACATTTGATAGTCCCAACGGCATTACTGAACGCTGCATTCGGATCGAAAAAGTTCCAACGGGCGAGTACAAGAACAGCGATCTTGAAGAAGAAACTGCCTATTGCGAGATCGATTTTTATGCCTCCGAAATTGCGATTTGCCCAAAAACTTGGAGCACCAGCCCAGGAATGGCCGTCTACGATATTTCGGAAGGACCCTACACGGGGAACCGTTCCGAATTCGAGAGAAACGCTTGCAAAGAGGGGAAGGCAGCAAAAGATCTGGCCAAGGACAGGGTGGCTAAGTTCAAGTCCACCATGAACCAAAAGGGCACCAGTGGAACGTTTTCAACCTCGTCGCTGCTTTACTATCATTTCTCCAGATATTTCGACACGACTGTCAAAGTTCCAGTCGCCGTTTGGCGTAGCATGGACGCCCAGGCGCATTTTTCCGAGGTCGCAGAGCCTGGCCTTGCGATTTCTGGCGGCTCTCATGGCGGGCGCATGAACCATGAAGGCTGGCGGGTCTTCGCAGCTGCGGATGCCGACCCGAACTCATACCAACCGACAGATGATCTGTTCACATCGGATCGAACGCAAATATACGGTGTGCTGCTTGATAGCCCTGGGCATCGATACGGCTCGGAAATCAACGGCACCCGTAAATCTGGTTGGGGGAAAGGTCAGAACCGCGATTTTCAGGAAACGCCCGCTTTCTTAGCTTTGCGGTCTTCAAAACCATTGTCAGAGGCAATCGCAGAGGGCGTCAGAGAAGGTCGAAGAGACCGGATGATCAACAAGGATCTCGGCCCCGATGTCAGCGACCAACAGATGGCATTTTGGATGCAAGAACTTACCGAGATTGTTCTCCTAGATTTCATCTTTAGCCAGCAGGACCGCGTAGGAAACATAGACTTCACACCCTATTGGTATTGGGTCGAAGACGGAGACCTGAAGCATAGGAAGGCCAAGCACCATCAGCCAAACGATGGAGACGTTCCCGCCGACGCATTATTGATCCGTCGCAGCAATCTAAACGACAACGATGCTGGTGGGCGTATCGAGTATGCCAACTTCGCAAAATCTACTCAAATGCTAGAGAAAATGCGGCATTTCTCTCCAAGCACATACCGACGCTTGGTTGCTTTGAATAATGATCTTCAATCTCAAGGTCCCGCCTACGGCTGGTTGTCGCAGAGCCTTGGATTGTCAGATAAGCAAATTTCACAAGTTATAATTAACACCGCGCTTGCAACATCCATCCTCCAGGACAATTGTTCTAATGGTGATTTGATGTTCGACTTGGATCCTGTCGCTTTCTTTGTGAGAAACGACACCGTAGTGGAGGCCGTGAACTGTAGTGACCCGTAAGCTTTCTATGCTTTTTGCGGCGTTCATTTGGACCGCTCTGCTCACCTGCAAAGCGGCGGCATTGGATGTAATCGTCATATCGGATCTGAACGGAAGCTATGGTTCGGCAAGATACGATGCCCGCGTCGACAAAGCGATTGAGCGCATAATCGAGATTGATCCCGATTTGGTGATTTCGACCGGAGATATGGTTGCGGGACAGCGCATCCCCAACTTATCCGACAAACAGGTCAGGGAGATGTGGAAGGCGTTTCACGAGGCCGTATCAGATCCTTTAGAGGCTGCCGGCATTCCATTTGCGGTCACGCCTGGGAACCATGATGCCTCCGCCTACCGTGGGTTCGAGCGTGAAAGAAAAATATACGCAGAGGAATGGGCACCAAGAAAACCAGACGTCGACTTCCTGGTTTCGGATGACTACCCGTTCTTCTACGCGTTTGAGATGCAGGGCGTAACGTTTGCATCTTTGGATGCTACGACCTTAGGGCCGCTATCCGGTGATCAACAGGACCGACTTGTGGAACTGGGTGCAAATGGAAATCCGGTTGTCACTTTCAGTCACCTCCCACTTTGGCCCTTCGCGATCCAGCGCGAACGCGAAATCATCGGTGACCCAACACTTGAAAAAATCTATTTGGAAAGCGGTGTCGTTCTGCATCTGTCAGGCCACCATCATGCCTTCTATCCCGGTTGGAAAGACGGTGTAGCTTACGTCTCTCAAGCTTGTTTGGGAGGTGGCCCGCGACGGCTAATTGGCGATAACGCCAGATCGCCTCACAGCTTCACTCATGTTACGTTCCAGCCAAACGGAGAATTTGGGATAGCAGTATATCGAGGGCCTGATTTCGAAAGGTCAGTAAACTTCAAGTCGCTCCCGAAAGAGATCAGATCCCCGAATGCGGTGTTGAAACGCTTAGACCTTGTGAAATGACTAGAGGTTGAGTTTCAGCTCAACTTTATCAGGGACCAGATCGTTTATCATCTCTTCTATCCGGGCTTCTGAAAGCCCTCCCGAGGTGATGAAAAGCAATGAGACGCGAGACTTTCCGGGGACGTGGTGTTTTCTGACCAGCTTCCAGCCAGCGTCTGCGGCCATGGCTTCAATGTCCCCGCTGACTTTCAATGAGTGCTCTTCGTTTGAAGCCTTGAGCGAAATTTCCACGCCCTTGTTTCGCCCACCGAGCCAAATGAAACACCAACATACAACCGCCACCAGTGTGGCCATCAAGGGTAAGCCCAGCCCTACCGCCAGCCCAAGCACGGTGACTATAATCATTTCCACCGTGTCGACCGGGTCATCCATATTTGATCGGAACCTTAACAGAGCTCCTATTCCAAAAATCACGAACCCGATCATCGATCCGTGCTGTACGACCAGAAACCCAACCGCCATGCCGACAAGCGCATAAAGGAAGAACAGTCGCGGCATGACGATATCGCTGACACTTCTACGGGCTTTACGTCTCACCGGATGATAGACGATCAAGCCAGCCAGAAAGATCGTGACGATCACATCGAGAGTAAAGAAATACAGTTCCTGTTTGCCACGAAACTGCGTCCACCGGCGTTCGATGAGAATTCCCGATTCCGAAGCCCCGGCCAGCATCGTCGCAGGGTCGACTTGTGACACCGCAGCACCTGGCAACAGCAGCATCAACAACACGGTCACAAATGTGAGGGTCGTATTCAACTTGTCTTCCTTCCTGCTCACGCCAAAGGCTTACGCTTCACCAAAGGCACATCGTGCCCTATTCAATTCAATCGCAACAGGCGGGATCAGGTAAAGAGATTACCGTGCATTCTTCGGACATTGCGTCCGGACTGTGATACGAACGCTGATACAAGGATATGGTCCAAGCGCGAGAAAATTGAATGGCAGAAAACAAAGTGTTTCCGTCAAAACCTACAATTTCACGGTGTTTCTGCAAACTTAGACGACTCGCTTTTACGGCCAGCTTGGTTGCGGCAGCCTTCTTGCCTTGGACCGATTTTGCCTACGCCGAAAGTGCTGGTTTGGTTCTGGTCGATAAATTCAAGGTGGCAGACAAATCAGAGGGATTTTCAGAGCCTTCCGGTTTGGCAATGTCTAACACTGAAGGCTTCTTGTGGTCTGTAAGTGATGCCGAACCTAAACTGCACCTACTCGGAGTCGACGGGGTATTAGGAAACTCTTTCAAGTTGCCAGCATTGGCAGGATCAGATTTGGAGGGTGTTGCACCTCGAAAAGATGGGTCTGTTTTGGTGCTTCAAGAAACTGACCGATCAATCCTAGTCGTTCACCCAACTGACCCCATTCAACTGACGACAATACCTCTCGCATCTCTTAAAGGTTACCCGACCGCCGCTGAATTACTCGTCGGCAACCCTTTGAATAAGGGACCCGAAGGTATCGCCGTTGACCCGGAATCCGGGCGGGTCTTCGTTGGCATTGAGGGACAACCAAGGTTGTTAATGGTGTTATCGCCAGAGCTAGACGAAATTATTGAGATCATTCCTTTAGCCCGCGATGCAGGTTTTATCTCCGAGCGTGTAGATGATGATGAACTGGATTTGAGCGGCCTGGCATGGTCCCGGTCCTCGCGTTCTCTTTGGATTGTGAGTGACAAAGGCCGTCAGATCTTCATCTACAATCCAGAATCCAAGTCCGTAAAGTCTATCAGTTTGACGTTCACAGAAGATGGAAAACAAAAAGAAGTTAAACATCCCGAAGGGATCGCTCTCGATGAGATCAGAGGGCTTCTCTATATCCTGACAGATGATGCCAAGAAATCGCGGCTTTATGTTTTTGAGCAACCGGAGTTGTGAGGACTGTCCTACTAGTTCTCTACTCTGCGTGGTTGAAAAGCGGGGTTGTGTAAATGAGTGCCGTCTTATGTGCAGTATATTAAGTAAATCTGCGCTCTGTTCGATATGTTTCTAAAAAACATCACCCATCAATATATTCGAATAGCGTCAGGTTCACACATGCGAACCATGTAATAACGTTGGGCTTCAACATGCTCAGTCACCTTAAGGTTATCGATAATGCCCGTATCCAATTCGGTTGTAATTGCGATCATTTGCACATTAGTGGCCTTTGTTGCAGTTCCAAAATACAGCATTGCCCAAACCTGGGACATCGCATCACAGCACTCTGTCAGCGGCGTAACGGTATATGATACGGATGAGCTGTTAACGTTTGCCGGTCAGTTGGCTTTTGATCGGTCAGGGCGCATCACAGCAGTGGATGTCGCATCAACGATCACGCAGATCTACCGAGAAGACGGTTACTTCTTGGCTGAGGCCTGGCCCGGCCCCGATGGGCAGAGCATAATTGTTGATGAAGGGCGCATTCAAACCATCGAAATTGAAGGTGTAGATACGCGCACGTTCCAAACCCTAGAGAAGATTTTTCAGCCCCTCACCACCTCCTATCCCATAACGCTGAAACGATTTGAGCGGGCGGTTATGCTAGCCGAGGACATACCTGACTTGGAGTTGTCGACCGAACTTGATTACCCGGATCAGGCTGGTGCTCGGCTGAGAGTATTGGGAGAGCCACTGCGAAAACAAGCCGGTAGTGCGACACTCGACAACCCTCCGCGTGAGCTTGGAGAAGCGCTCAGCTTCTATGTCGTGCAAGAGTTTTATTCAACGCTGACCGTCGGGGATTTGCTGCGATTTGAGGGATCAGGCAATTACAATTGGGACAAAGACGATGAGCACTCTTTATGGGGCGCTCTTACCTATCGCACGCCGCTGAACAGCAATGGTCTGTACGGTGAGATCTTCTACGGGAACATAAACGCAAAACGTGACCTCTCAGGGGACTTTGCGAGAACAGATATTGACGGCGAGAACTTCACAGTCGCGATGGGTTACCCCGTGATCCGCGATGTGGCCCGTTATGGATATCTTCTGCTGGACTATCGCCTTTCAAAAGCGGATTCAGTCAGTGGTGGCGTTCCACTATCCAGTGACGCGAGTGTCGTTGGCCTTACATATCTTTACGGGCAAAACTATCCAAAGGGACAAGCTCTGGAAGCGGGGCTAACCTTATCTTTTGGTGACAATGACAACGACACGACAGACGCGAATTTTGACGACGGGGACTCTTCGTTCTGGCATCTACGAGGCGGCATCGGATACGAAAGCCCACTAACGGGCTTGTCGCCCAACACAGCTTGGCGCACCGAGATTTGGGGGCAGTACACAACAGACCGGCTGCCCTCTGTCGAAGAGTACTTCCTTGGTGATCGCTATGCTTTGCGCGGATATCGTTTTGACGAAGTGGATGGTGATTCCGGGATTTCCGCGATTTTCGAAGTGTCTCATTCCTACTTCCCCAGTTCCCAGAGCATACATCGCTTAACGCCCTTTGCCTTTTTCGACGTGGGTTACATCTCGAACAATGACCCTGCGAGTTTTGAAGTTGACAATGCTACACTGGCATCGACAGGTCTTGGGTTGGACATTGAGTTTAAGCAAAATCTATTCCTGTCCGGATATGTCGGTGTCCCTTTGAGAAACGGTCCGTTGACCGACTCAGGCGATCCTGGCGCGTATCTTGCTCTGACAACAAGTTGGTGAGGATGTTATGAAACTGAACCGAATTGCTGTACTTACCGCAACTTGTCTAATTGCAGAACTGGCCGCTACTCAGGTCTTTGCCCGCGGAAATCACTACGGGTGGTGCCGAGGCGTAGGGAACCCACACCAGTCGAGCCAAGGGTGCGGGCAGGCTGGTGGGCAAGGGGCAGGTAATCAAGTTACTGGCCCAACTCAGCCGGTGGCAAATCAGTTACCGCCTAAGGGAACGCAGCAAACGCCCACGTCCGTTACTGTTCCAGTCCTTACGCCGGGCGCGGTCCCGAACGCAATTCCCGGTCAGGTTCCTATTGCGACACCAATAGCGGTTCCTGGTCAGGTTCCCACGCCGGTAGTAGCGCCAACTCTAGCTCCGCCTTTGGCACCAAACGCGACACCAAACCGGGTTCCGACAGCCGTTCCCAATCAGGTTCCACCATTGGCTACCGGTCCTACCGCGGTGCCGCCGCAAGTTCCGACTGCAACTCCCAATCAAGTTCCGGTCGCTACCCCTGGCCAGGTTCCGCCTCAACCCACCGGCCCAACAGCGGTGCCGCCACTTGTGCCCACCGCAACACCAAACCAAATACCAGTCGCAGTTCCTGGTCAGGTCCCACCTCAGCCCACCGGTCAAACTGCTGTGCCACCGCTCGTCCCGACTGCAACACCAAACCAGATTCCGGTTGCAGTGCCCGGCCGTGTTCCGCAACCCAGCGGTACTACGGCGACGCCACCGCTTGTACCAACCGCAACCCCCAATCAGGTTCCCACGGCGGTTCCTGGCCAGGTTCCACAGTTGACACCAAAACCGACGGCAACTCACGTGGCAGTCCCAGGACATCCGAAACCACAAGGCGTCGTGACAATCATGCGCCCTAAGCCGAGGCCGACGACCGGTACTGTCCAGCGACCTGGAACAACTCAAGTGACCCACCATATAACCCACCAAAGCAATGCGAAGAAACACGATCACGTCGCAGCAACACCTGGGCGGCATGATCCGCACGACCTACCGAGATTCCGCAACGCGGCGGCCAAGGAAGACTGGGAATGCGTTGCCAGCGGATTTGGGCAACGTCGGTATGATGCCGGGCGCGGCGTGTTGCTGAACAGCGGGGCACTACGACACCTTGGAAATGTGGATGCGATGGCTCGTGATGTACCAGCACGGCACCCGAAGCATTCCGGATGCATTATCTCGGTCAAACGAAAGCGGCAGTAGCGCCAGGCGCATCTTGAAGCCTTAGAGGAATTCTTCCGAGTGGGAAGCTGGTTTCCAACCAAGGTTAAGTTGAAGAATAGACATCAACCGAAGGTTGTCATCTCTCAGAAGGTTAATGAGGCATATCCACACTTTCATTGCAAGCCTTTGAGTTTCCGACGATGGCCCTTCAAAACCTCGCTTGCATCGCAATCCAGCCGTCGGAGCGTATAATGCGAATATGACAAGAGATATTGAATCTAACGCTCAGACAATTGCTGATGCCCTGACCTCTGCCCAGCAGATACCTAAACTGTCTTCAGAGGCAGGACAGCTATCGCTGGATGACGCTTATTCGATTGCTAGTCGTGTCCGCGAGATTCTGGACAAAGAAAGAGTTGGCAGAAAAGTCGGCTTCACGAACCGCACGATTTGGCCTGTTTACGGTGTGGATCAACCCATTTGGGGAGAGGTCCACGCAGATGGGCTGTTTTCGACTGATCAGCCGGTAAACTTGGCAAGGTATTCAGAACCGAGGATTGAACCAGAAATCGTACTCGGCCTTAGACATACACCGACGGCTGAAATGAACGATGAGCAGTTGGCAGGTTGCGTGGAGTGGGTCGCTCCAGGATTTGAAATCGTCCAATCGATTTATCCCAACTGGAAATTCTCGGTCGAAGACTCAATCGCAGCACAAGGATTGCACGGCTGCCTTGTTCTTGGCGACAAAATCGAGGCGACGCATGATATCTTGACCGGCTTGGCCGAAGTGCCACTAGCGTTGTTCAAGGGCACCGAGGCTATCGAGGCCGGCAAGGGTGAAAACGCGCTCGGCGGCCCAATTAAAGTCCTGGCTCATCTTGTGTCTCTGCTTTTCAAAGACGACCAGCTTCAGGGAGGCGAGCTAGTCACAACTGGCACATTGACAGACGCATGGCCAGTGTCTCCAGGTGAAGAATGGTCAGCTGGTTTTGGTGGCGTGATGGACGCCGAGCTATCGGTACGATTTACATGAGGCTTTGGTAGAGTGGTAACGCCGACTGCACCAAAGAAAAGTTACTCTCAATAGCTGACCATGATGGTCTTCCACTGGTTTCACCAATTCTGGAATGCAAATTACACGATGCTATCCAAATCAGACTACATGTTGTTTCTCAGGCACCCTGCCTGGCTCTGGATCAAAAAGCATGCCAGGCATCTGTTGCCGCCAATTGACCCTTCGTTGCAAGCACGCTTTGACGAGGGGCACGCCTTTGAACCATATGCAGAGGAGCTTTTTGGTGATCTCGTTCGCCTCGGTTTTTCAGATTTTTCAGAATACCAGGCTCTGCCCGCGCGTACTTTGGAGGCTTGGAGAAACGGTGCAAACGCAGTGGCGCAGGGACGCTATGAAGATGGAACCATAACTTGCATCTCCGACATCGTGAGCCGCAGTGATGATGGGTACGTTCTGACAGAGATCAAGAGCGGGACTTCTGCAAAACCCGAGCACACTTTTGATCTCGCATTCCAGCGTGTCGTGCTTGAGGCGGCCGGGTTCCCCATTACGCGCTGCGAAGTTGCACATGTGAACCGTGATTACGTCAGAAACGGCGAAATCAATCCGCAAGAGCTTGTCGGCATCACTGACATCACGGATGCGGTGACTGAGCAGCTCGAAAAAACACGCACGCTTATCGATCAGGCATTGAGCGTCGTTGCCAGCGGTACGATGCCTGATCCGTCCCCCGAACGTGCGCGCCTTAAATCCTATGGTGAATGGCTGGAGATCCGCGAAAAATTCGACCCACCTCTCGCGCATGACAGTATCCACCGCCTTCCGTTCATGAATGCGGAAAAAGCCTCGGAACTCATCGCAAATGGGATCACAAAGATTGACGAGATCAGTGATCCATCTGTGTTGGGCAAGTCGACACAGCGCTACTTGAGAACAGTGGCGAACGGTGAACGCACAATCGATCATCAGGAGTTAAGCAGGTTTCTGAGCGAGATTGTCTATCCGGTTCACTATTTTGACTACGAGACATCTCAGAGTTTGCTGCCACCCTGGGACGGAACGCGTCCCTATCAGCAAGTGGCTTTCCAGTATTCCTTGCATATCCAGCATGAGCCTGGCGGAGAAATTGAGCACAGGGAGTATCTCCACCGAGACGCCAGTAACCCAATGCCAGCCTTGCTGAAAAGGCTTCGTGAGGACATAGGAAACGTTGGCTCTGTAGTGGTTTGGTATGCTCCGTTCGAGAAATCGCGCAATACGGAAATGGCGGAAACTTATCCAGAGCATGCAGAGTTCCTGAAAGGCCTAAACGCCCGCGTTGTAGATCTTATGAAGCCGTTTGCGGATGAAGTGATCAACGATCCCGCGTTCAAGGGAAGCGCCTCTATCAAGGCCGTTCTTCCAGCGTTTTTGCCAGAACTTTCATACGATGATCTGGACATCAAAGAGGGGGCGAGCGCGTCTCGCCTTTGGAAGGACGTAACACTGACGGAACCGGATGATCCAGCGCGCGAGAAGGTATATGCTGATCTTGTGGCGTATTGCACGCGCGACACCTGGGCGATGGTCGCAATTCATCTGGAATTGCTGGCGATGTGAGGCGTGCTGCGTAGCAAAAGACGTTTTGCGACTTTGCTCTGCTGGGTATCTGTGTGGTTTGTCGGCGTTAGAGCAGCCGCAATACTCAATCTTGCCACTCCAGCCGATATAAGACGTGGTGACCGCGTAGACCTTTCAGGAGTCTCGGCTCTATTTCAGAAAATGAGAAATCGGTTCGTCCTCCGACCATGGCGCGAGTCGCATCTGACACGAGTATCTCGC
The DNA here is from genome assembly GCF_059611065.1 of Ruegeria sp. CDSB086. Classification (NCBI taxonomy): domain Bacteria; kingdom Pseudomonadati; phylum Pseudomonadota; class Alphaproteobacteria; order Rhodobacterales; family Roseobacteraceae; genus Ruegeria; species Ruegeria sp. CDSB086. Next base: position 29,281 of record NZ_JBXWOV010000010.1, read on the forward strand.
CTGCCGCACCAATGGTCGTTATCCGTGACGCTTTGTTGACCACCGTACCGAAAAAATCTCCACGAGATTGCACGACATCACCAGTATGAATCCCAATCCGGACACCGAAAGATGGCTCCTCGGAAGCCGATGCAATGGCCCCCTGAATCTTGATAGCGGCCGTTAGTGCTTCTTTCGCGGACGGAAAGACGGACAACGTTCCGTCTCCAAGGGATTTCACGAACTGGCCATGATACTTTTCAATGATCGCCGCCAAGACTTGGAAGTGGTTTTCGATCAGCACCGACCAACGCTGATCGCCCAACGCCTCCGCCAACGTTGTGCTGCCCTCCACATCAGTGAAAAGTACCGAAGCCAAACCTTCAGTTTGGATCAGTTCGGGTCCATCTTCGCGCGCAGCATCAACCAGTTTTTGGATGGCCAGCTGTTCTTTACCCACGAGTTCAATATTTGGAGTGGGCACTGAAGCGTGGCGATTGATGATCTTCCAGGCCGCACCCTCCAAGACAAAAATCAGAACGGTGCGGTAGAAGACGGGCTCATCAAAGCCGACAAACTGAATCTTATGGACAAAGGATGACCATCCGGTTTCTGCGTTTTCAAAGGCCTCAGCTTCAACTTCTTCGAAAACGACGGGAGCCGGGATCTCCGCAAAAAAGCCGCTAACCCCATCGCGAACTGCTTGCCCGCTCCAAAACTCACCTTCGCCTGTCCCAACGAACCTTAGTTCATCTGATTTCGAGAGATAGTTCCGTAATTCGTCAGTATTCTTCTTGGTTCTGAGTATTTCATACCAACGCCTTGAAACTGCCAGCAATTCAGGTGAGGAACGTATCATCACAAATGTCTCGAGACGCTAAATGGAACGAGATTTACAAGGCCTTGCAACCGGTATCTCCATTTTTCGAAAGATGCAGATCAATGCTGCCGCTGAGGTTTGGTCAGATCAAGACTTTTGTATTTCTCCAGAACAGAGCGCACCAAACGCAGATCAAAAGACGCGCGGCGGTTCAGAGCGAGTTATCGACGGAACTTCTGAGTTCGAATCCGGATGACAGGGCATCGAATCGCTTCGCTGTCTGAGAGCTACTCGACGCTGTACTGAACCGTAAAATAGGATGCTTCATTCTTTTTGGCACACGCTAAGCTAGAAGGTTCCCAGAACTACGCGGTGAATTTCTAGGTGCAGCACGCTCTGTCTTGACATGGTTATGCGAACTGGTTCAGCTTGCGGACATGACGTTCACACGCATCCACTGCCATCGAATATCGGCCTGAGGTCGATAACCCACGCAAAATCCGTGGGAGGCAGCATTGGTATGCGGGCGAGGCTTATATCCTTGTAATTGCTCCAGATTAGAGTGCACGAGTCGGTTCGATTCCGACGCCTCCTACCATTCTCAGGAGGAATCCGACATGGCGGACGACGTGAAGAACACAATTGACTTCAACGATATCAAGCAATCGGTCGAGGAGTGCCTCGGACGCACACCCGAAGGCTGGTCCGGCTTGCCAGATCTCGAGAGGGGTCTTCCATCTCAACAAGACCAAGTTCTGGAGAATGTGAATGATGGATGATGTCGAAAAGAGCTGGAAGGAATTTCGGGAAAAGGTCCGAGGTGTGATCGAGAACCATGGAGCGCCAGATGATCTCCGCTCATTTGACGCCTGGTACGCCGAAGAGATGCGTTTGGTGATGGCGCACAACTACCCAGCTCCGCACGTCTCTGACGTCACATGGTCGACCGAGGTTCTGCATGCCGAGTGTGATGACCGCGAAGTGGTCGACCGTATGATGACTGCTATGGCGGAGGTTTCACATGATCTCAAAGAGGCGCGGGCCGGGAGGTCAGTGATGAGCAGTGTTGTCGACTGGAACGATATTCATGGAAGCGTCTTCAAGCAGCTTGGTGAGTATCGTGCCGGGTGGGCGGAGCAGCTTACGCTTGCACTTGAGAAAGTGAAGAGGTTGATCGACGAGCAGCCCGACCTGTTTGGTGATGAACACCCGTCCATCGTTCAGATCAAACAGAAATGGGGAGGCTTGCGCGTCTATGAGGGCCCGGACTGCAACCAGGCTGCGAGTGAAGAGATTCAATGGCGTGTCGATCAGATTGAGCAAACCTGTGAAGGTTGTTCTAATTCTGCCCAACGCCAGAACTTCCTTGGGTTTGTGACGACGCTTTGCAGCTGGTGCTACAATGATGCTCTGCGGCGGCGATTTGAGGGCGCTGAAGAATCCTGGCCCGACAGCCTGAGGCTGGACATTGTGGAAAACTATCCAGACCTCGTTTCTCCGAATTGCGCATCTCTTGTTCCTGCTGTCGGAAAGGGCTGGCTCGTCATGATTTCGCAAGCACTCCACAAGCTTTCCTTCAGTCAGGATTTCAGGGCACTGGACCTTGGAACTATTCAGATCTCGGAAATTAGGAAAGGCCGGGATGGCAAGATTTCCATCGGTTTCAGTCGATACCACGATCTCATTCAGGAGTACGCTGACTGGATGGAATTTCGATGCGGTGTGACGTGTGAAGAGTGTGGCCACGTTGGTGACATCGTTCGGACAGCCGACGGGTCTCAAGTGCTCTGTTCTCACTGTTACTGTACTCGGGAGAAGTCTGATGGGTGATGACGACGACGTTGAGCTGGATGAACAAACCTTGCGTTTGCTTAGGCTTCGGGAGGCTGAAATTGCGGCCGGTCGAGCAAAACTTACCAAGCCGATTACCTCGGATGAGATCCGGTCGCGAAAGGTGCCTGATCCGAAGGGTAAGCCAGATGAGTGACGAGACTTCAAAAGAGGAAATCCCAATTTTCGTAATCTACCAGACTTTGGTGAACGGCCAACTTCGAGCGATTGAAGGAAAAGAAGTCACTGTAAAACCAAACAAGATCTTAGTCTTGACGATCAGTGTCGAGGATGTTGAGTGATGACAGATGATTTTTCAGAAGAAGAGATCTTCGGGCGCCCGTTACAGGATGTTCCTCTGGATGCCTTGATCGCAGAGTTGCAAGCTCGTCGCAGAGAGGGTCCGGAGGTCTGGCTTGCATTGCGCAAAATGATTCTCGAGCAAATCGCCGATTTTGCACAGCGTCCGGCCGATGCGCCCAAATGGCGGGATGAATGGGTCAAAGAGAACACCTGGGATCTAGTGACTGAAGACCATGATGTCGAGATCACTGATGGTAGCGGCAACGTGTTCGACGACCTCGGGATCGAAGACCCAAGGAAGAAGACTTGGTGATGGGGGCCGAGCATTTCAGCTTGATCTTATCCGCCGTGATCATTGTCGCTTTGACGATCTACGTCAGACACATCGTCCACACTGCTGGAAAAGATCGCGAAGTCGATCCAGAGCGAGTGAAGAAGATCATGCGAGATCTGGACTACAAAGTGGGCTCGATGCGGCCATTATCCGCGGCTTGCATGTTTGGCAGGTCCAGCCCAATCCGGACACTTAATCCAAGACTTTGCAATTCCGACTTGCGGACAAAACTGACCTTGGCGTCTACACCTTCGCTGACGCAGGATCCACCGCACTGGCAACAACAGCTCTTCCCTTCAACAGGGAAAATCGCCAAAGCGGCCGTTCCACAACGGGCTTTGGAGCTCCTTGGTCGCTCTTTGACCAGACGGCGCTCTGGCATGGAAACAAAGGGGCTTGGCTCAGCGCATAACCAAAGCTAGCGAATAGGCGTCAGGATCATGAAATTGGGCTTCTTCGCGCAAGGAGGGCGAAGACAGGCAACATTGTTACGATCCAGACCACGCTATAAATTGCGGATGGTATGGCATATTCGCTTAACCCATTGGTGTTAGGCAACAGCAAAGTAGCAATTGCGATTCCCAAAGCTCCGTTTTGAACGCCGGTCTCAATTGAAATCGTCTTCGCCTCGATGTCTGTGCATCCGAGCATCCCTGAACTCATGATGCCAATAAACGTGAGTGACGCACCTACAACAAAAAGTGCGGGTCCAAGCCTAAGGTAGTTATCCGCGACCACCACCCAGTTTGAAATGATAGCGCCTCCGATGACCATCGCAAAAAGTAGCATAGAGACCTTGCTAAAGATTGGTTCGACCGCAGCTACAATTCGCGGCGCCAAGGATCGCGCGATCACCCCGGCTAGGATCGGTGAAGCTGTTAAAAAAAACATTGCTAAAGCCGTCGAAGAAATGTCGATAGCGGGCGCAGTTGCCCCCATGAACATCTGCATCGAAAACCCCAGGATGAGCGGTACCGTAACGACACAAGTCAGACTGAAGACTGCTGTAAGAGTAACGGACAAAGCGACATCCCAATTCGAAAGCTTGGTCACGATGTTACTGATCACCCCGCCCGGACAGGCCGCTAAAATCATGATGCCAACGGCTGCCTCAGCGGAAATCCCAAAGATAAAAGTCACCATCAAAGCGATGCAAGGCAGCAAAATGATCTGGTTGAGAGCGCCGACGCAAAAGGCCCGTGGACGTCGTCCGATGCGTTGAAAGTCAGCCGCTGTGAGTCCGAGGCCAAGGCAGAACATGATGACAACAACTGCGAGCGGCAGCAGCACAGATATGAAAATTTCGCCCATCTACCATGACCTCTATGGCTGCATGCTTCCGCACGCTTTCGGACGATACCGTTCAGAAAACCTGATGACGAGTGTTATCAGTTTGGCGCATTTATCCTCAAGCGCCCGAAGATCGAGGCTGTCTCTATTTATTATACCTATCACAGGGTTGGACGATCTGGCGTGAAAGAGCTTTCCAGTGCTAATCTCACTGTATGGCAAGTGTAACTTACGCATTCGCCCGCGCGATGGCCAACGCCGCCGGGATGACGCTAAACGACGATGGCGCCCTGATTTCGAATGGCGCTGTCGTGCTGCGTCTACCAGAAGCTCAAGACGGCCAATTGGCGGATGATGCGTATTTCGATCTGATCGATTGGATTCGTACGCAACAAGCGGACGAGGCCGCGTTGGTTGAGGCCTATGCGAACGCGATTGCGACCGATGATCTCGGCGTCCTTGGCCTAGCCGTAAAGACAGCTCCGACCTTGCGGCAATCTTTGCAACGGATCGAGCGTTATTTTCGTCTCGTAACGGACACCGCAGTTTACAGACTTGATGAAACCGGCGATCCGGTCCTTTGGATTTTTGAGGGACAAACATCACATCGCGCTGCCTTGGAGCTGCGCAACGAATGCGCGCTTGCGGCCTTTGCGAGGAACATGCATCGGTTTGTGGGTGATGGGTTGTCGCTCGCATATGTCACGTTTCAGCATCCATGCAGACAAGAACCAGAGCGTTACGCCGAATATTTCGGGTGCCCGGTTCGATTTGGGAGCGCCCACAACGCCATTGCTATGCGCCCTGCTATGCTGGAAAGCGAAAATCGTCTTGGCGATCCGGGCTTGTCAGATTTCATGACGAAGCACCTGGATGAGGAGTTCAACTCTCGCGATGACGACACCTCACTGAGCCAAGCAATTGTCCACCGGCTTACACCGGCCCTGAGTAACGGCGCGCCGCAAGCAGCGCATGTCGCACAAGAGATGGGAATGAGCGAGCGCACGCTTTACCGCAGGTTGGCCGAGGAAGGGCTGACCTATCGCGACGTTCTTGGTCAGGCACAAGTTGCACTTGCTCGTGACCTGCTCCGTGACGGTAAGGCTTCCATAGCCGAGATCGCCTTTATGACCGGGTTTTCGGAACAGAGCACGTTCAGCCGCGCCTTCAAGCGCTGGGTTGGCCAGGCTCCGGCACGATTCAGGCAGCAGGCGACCTCCGACTAGGCACACACCTCAATACCACATGGCAGGTTCGGCCAAAACCTTGGCAGGGCGGGCCGATACCTCAATCGATGTGGTGCATAACTTCTTCTTTGTCAGATCCACCTGGGGCGCTGCCGAGTAAAGCAAACCCATTTGCCCCTCTCAGACAAAGGAAATTTGCAATGAGCAATCATGACCACAAACATGGAGCAAGCTGCGCTTGCGACGTCACGCCCGAACGCGTTGATATGGCGCGCCGGCGACTCTTGCAACAAGCCGCCGGTGCGGCCGCGGCAGGTACAACAATAGTGGCTGGCGGGCAGGCCCTTGCCGCGACCGACGAAGCACGCGCCTACTATGCTGACCCGGAAAATCCAGGCCTTCCCCAAATCGACATGACCATCGAGCCGGGGCGTACTGCGCTTGTGGTGACCGACCCCCAGATTGATTTTTTGTCAGAGGACGGTGTGACGTGGGGCGTCGTTGGCGAAAGCGTGACCGAACAGGGCACGGTCGACAATATCGAACGGCTTTTCATTGCCGCCAAGGCTGCGGGGATGCCGGTCTTCATCTCGCCCCACTATTACTACCCACATGACCACAAATGGGAGTTCGAGGGCACTCTGGAAGCGACGATGCACAGCATCGGCATGTTTGACCGCCTGGGACCGCTCAATTTGGACAACTTCGAGGGCTCAGGTGCCGACTGGATGCCGCAATACAAGAAGTACATCGAGGATGGCGAAACCATCATTTGCTCGCCACACAAGGTTTACAGCCCTGCTCAGAATGACCTGAACCTGCAATTGCGTAAACGCAAGATCGACAAGGTGATCCTCGCGGGGATGTCGGCGAACCTGTGTACGCAGGCGCATCTCTACGAGCTGCTGGAGCTGGGCTACGAAGTCGCTGTCGTTCGCGATGCCACAGCCGGGGCCAAGGTGCCTGAAGGTGACGGGTATCTCGCCGCCATCATCAACTTCCGCATGGTCGCCAACGGCGTCTGGTGGACCGACGACGCGGTTGAGCGCATTGGCCAATCGGCCTGACCCAAATCGATCTTCAAATTTGATCCTAGCATCCTGAAAGGACATATCATGACACGCATCTTTACATTTCCCACGCTTACAACAGCGTTGACTCTCGCCCTGGCGGCGGCGGCATTGGCTGACGATGAATACAACGTTTCGAACAGTCTTACCTTGACTGGGCAGCCCCTCGGCATGCATGGCGTCGATCCTGTATCGATGTTTGAAGCCGAAATACCCGAAATGGGCAACGCCACTTTTACATCGGCCCATGATGGAGTGGACTACTATTTTGCGTCGCAGGCAGCGAAAGCCACATTCGAGGCGGATCCGACGGCACATCTGCCTCAATTCGGCGGGTTCTGCGCCTTTGGCGTCTATGTAGGCAAGAAGCTTGATGGCGATGTTCGGTATGCCGATATCGTGGACGACAAGCTCTATCTCTTTGTGAATGAAGAAATCTTCAAGAAGTACCTTGAGGACAAAGAGACCGTGATCCAAGGCGCCCATGCCAAGTGGGCAGACATCCACCACACGCCTGTCGGCAGCCTTTGATCGAGGAATTTGGTGGCTTTTGCCGGTCGGAGCCACCACTGCCTCTCCCCTCCCCAAAAGGCCGGCATTTCTCCAAGACACCCTGTCCGCAATGACAATTCGCGTGTGTCGAAAACTCTTCCCAAAGGAAACCAGACATGACTGATTTTGAGACATATACAATCGCCTCAGCCCCTGATGCCGCGAAACCAATTCTGGAAGCATCGCTGAAAGGATATGGTTTTGTACCCAACCTTTATGCGGCCATGGCCGAAGCGCCCGCAATTTTGGAAGGCTATACGACACTTTCCAGCATCTTTGGAAAGACCAGCCTGTCAGAGACTGAGCGCCAGATCATCCTTATGACTAACAACCGGTTGAACGGGTGCAAGTACTGCATGGCCGCCCATACCACTCTTTCACAGATGGCCGGTGTCCCCGAAGACGTGATCGCAGCGTTACGCGATGGCAGCCCTATCGCCGACCCCAAATTGGAAGCACTGCGCAAATTCGCCATCGTGATCAACGAAAGCCGAGGCTGGCCCAGCGACGCACAGGTCGAAGCGTTTCTGACGGCTGGTTACACACGCCGATCTATGCTGGAAGTCATCCTCGGCACAGCGTTGAAAACCCTGTCGAACTATACGAACCATGTGGCGGAAACCGCGTTGGATGATGCCTTTGTGCCAAATGCATGGATCGCCTCGGTCGCGGCAGTGGCTGAATAGCGCGACGCCCGCCCATTTGTTAATCTTGCTTTTGGACCTGTGTTTGATTCCCGACAAGAAGGGGATCTGATTTTAGACGTCCGACAGCAAAGTCAACAAAGGTGCGCACCTTCGCAGACACGGTTCGTCCCTCTTGATGCACAAGATGGATGGGGACTTCGGGTGGTTCATACGACTTTAGAACAGTCTTGAGCCGCCCATCTGCAATGTAGGGTGCGACTTGATAGGACAGAAGCCGCCCGACACCATGACCTTGCAAGGCCAACTCGATCACAGCGTCATTTGTGTTCATGCTGATGCGTGGGCTCATGCGTTTGGTGACAGTCTTTCTGCCCCGTTGAAAATGCCATTGGGCCGATGCATTCAAGGCAGTTGAATTAATGATTGCATGGCAGGATAAATCATCGGGCGTATCTGGTTCGCCATATTGGTCAAGATATTTACGGGAAGCAAACGCGACCTGCCTCACCGTACCACACCTGACAGCCATCAAACTGGAATCAGCGAGGTTGCCAATTCTGATCCCGACGTCGAGACCCTCATCAATCAGATTGACCACTCGGTCCACATAGAGCGTGCGCGCTGAGAGCTTTGGATACAGATCCAGAAATTCGCCCAAAATTGGAGTGACGAACATACGGCCAAACAGGACTGATGCAGTAACACTAATTTCCCCGGTCGGTTCGGCATAGGAACCGACAGCGGCGCGCTCGGCCTCTTCAAGGTCAGCCAGAATACGTCTGGCATCCTCAAAAAACCTTTGCCCGCTATCAGTCAGCATCACTGAGCGCGTTGTGCGTACAAAAAGACGTAGCCCGAGGCTGTCCTCAAGCATAGAAACCATTCGGGTCACTGTCGGTGGTGACATGTTGAGGTCGCGGGCCGCAGCAGCGAAACCTTTTAGTTCGGCGACCTTCACAAAGACTTTTAACGCGTGAAATCTGTCCAAGATATTATTCCATATTTTTGAATAATATATTGCCAAGTATCCAAATTCCGCAACTTGAAAGCTCCAATTAACTTCACCTCAGTCCCAGGGCATCGCCCAGGCCGAGATGGAGAATTCAATGGCACGACCCTTTGCAGAGATCAGCTTCACGCCCTCCGTTCGCGAAACGCAGGCCAAAAACGGTTCAGCTAACGGCTACGCGAAGTTTCTGGACGGCACGCGTCAGGAGGACTCAATCAGCCCGGTCGAGGCCAGGTTCATCGGGCAAAGAGACGGCTTCTATCAGGCAACAGTCTCGGAAACCGGCTGGCCCTATGTACAATTTCGCGGTGGACCAGCGGGTTTTCTGAAAGTGTTGGATGAACGGACACTTGCCTACGCCGATTTCCTCGGCAACCGGCAATATCTCAGCACTGGGAATCTGCTGGGCAATGACCGAATCTCGCTGATCCTGATGGATTATCCCAATCAGCGACGCCTCAAGATCTGGGGTCGGGCGATACTCATTGATGCCAATGCCGATCCGGCGCTGATGCAACGCCTGAGTGAGCCGGGCTATCGCGCTCATCCTGAGCGGGCGATTGTGATCAAGCTTGAGGCGATGGACTGGAACTGCCCGCAGCACATCCCCCAACGCCTGACCCTTGAAGAATTTGAAGATTACCTCGTCCCGCTTCGCACTGAGCTGGAAGCACTGAAAGCTCGAAACGCAAGGCTCGAAGAGGCACTGGGTCAGCAAAACTGACCGATATCAAGCCCCGCGCGTTCAAGCACGCACGCCGTAACCTGAAGAAAGGAAACATCCATGTCGCGCAATCTGAAATCCGTCCTGAGCGCCAGCATTCTCGCACTTTCCATTGCTGCGCCATTTACACCGGCGCCAGCAATCGCCGCAGAGACTGGAATTGAAGCTACGCAGGCTGTCAGCTTCCGCACGGAAGAAATCGGCGACATCGCTATCGCCTATCGTGAAGCAGGAGATCCAAACAGACCTACTGTCCTGCTGCTTCACGGCTTTCCGACCTCATCACATATGTTCCGCAACCTTATCCCTGAACTGGCCAAGCACTACCACGTGATCGCACCCGATTTTCCCGGATTTGGAGCGTCGGAGATGCCAAAGGCCGAAGGCTTCGAGTATTCCTTCGCGAATATCTCCGAAATGATGACATCGCTGCTCGACCGGAAGGGAGTCGAACAGTACTCGGTCTATTTGATGGACTATGGTGCCCCGGTTGGTTTCCGAATGTTTGCGGAACAGCCCGAGCGGGTAACCGGCTTCATCATTCAAAACGGGAATGCTTACGAGGAAGGGCTGCGCGAGTTCTGGGATCCAATCAAAGCCTATTGGGCCGAGCCATCGCAAGAGAACGGCGACCAGCTTCGTGGATTCCTCACTCTGGATGCAACCAAATGGCAGTTCACCCACGGCGTTAAAAAACCGGAACTGATCAGTCCCGACAATTATTGGCATGTCCAATACCTGCTCGACCGCGAAGGTAATCAAGAGGTGCAACTTGAACTCTTCCTAGACTACGGCACCAATGTTGCCGAGTACCCAAAATGGCAAGCGCTGTTTCGGAAGCATCAACCCCCGGCGCTACTGATGTGGGGTAAGAATGATCACATCTTTCCGGTCGAAGGCGCCTATCCCTATGAACGCGATCTGAATGATCTCGAGTTTCATCTGCTCGATACGGGTCACTTCGCGCTGGAAGAATATGGGCCCGAGATTGCGGCGCAAATGACCGCCTTTCTGAACCGCATCACCGCCGCCAGCAACTGACGTAAAACTGGCCGCACCATGCTCAAAGGTGCGGCCGACGCATGGAGAAAACCAATGAATACGCAAGCAAATACTGTCAGACAGGTAACGGTTGAAATCGTACACGGCTTTGTCGACGGTGGCGCCGGTGGAAATCCCGCAGGCGTCGTCCTGGATGCTGATGAATTGGGCGAACAGGATATGCAAACCGTCGCGGCAAGGGTTGGATTGTCCGAAACGGCCTTTGTGTCGCAGTCCAAGACAGAGGGCTTCAAACTGGATTTCTTCACACCGAACAGGCGCATCGCTCATTGCGGTCATGCAACAATTGCCGCCTTCTCTCACCTTGACGCGCTGGGCCGGATTCCCAATCCCAACACCTCGAAGGAGACAGTTGATGGGCCAAGGCGCATACTAATGAAAGAGGGTGCCGCCTATATGGAACAGCTGGCCCCAAAATACGCGATACCAGAGGACTGGGTGGAAAAAGGTGTAAGCATCGACGATGTACTGAACTCCCTTGGGATCAACAGACATCATCTTGATCAGGAAATACCACCGGTTTTAGTCAATACCGGTAACAGTTTCATTGTCATCGGCCTCGCTGATGCCGATGGTCTTGCCAATGTGAAACCAGATTTTGCCAAAATCACGCAAATCAGCGAACGACTGGATTTGATCGGCTACTACGTCTTCACAAGAGACCCATCGGCGACCGACCGAGACGCTACAACCCGCATGTTTGCGCCCCGATACGCGATTGAGGAAGAAGCCGCGACGGGGATGGCTGCGGGGCCCTTAGCATGTGTATTGCACGACTTTGTCGTATCATCTCAACGATCATTTCAAATCGAACAAGGGGTGTTTATGAACCCGGCGAGTCCGAGCCTGATAAAAGTCGATCTGGAAATCGACAATGGAACAATCTCTGGCCTCTTGGCAGGTGGTTTCGGCAAGGTCATGTGCTCGCGTCGAATTAGTTTCTAGCGTTGCGCTCGCGGCGAATGACTGGCTTGGCGGGCCGCACCGCAGCAACGACGCCCATCGGGCCACGTCCGAATTGGGCCGTCCGCTGAATTTTGCAAAGTCCGGATTCCTGCGCATCGCTGACCTTACGGCACGGACAAGCACTTTGTGTTCTCGGCTCAACGCTACAACTGATCTAGATTTCACGACTGACCGTTGTTCGGGTGCAGCAGGTGGTTGGCTGACGAGAGCGAAAACGCTGCATAATCGCGACTTATGTTAAATCTCGAACTCCCGGCATCCAGTCACAAAACCGGTGCGAATTTCCGACAGTTTCAGGAAAACGAATGTTTCTTCCTGTGATGTCTTGAAGGACGATGCGCGCAGTATCACTATTAGACTAAGCGTCCTAAAACCAAGTCTTGTTCATTGTTTTCACTCCCTGAGTGGCTGCGTTCCAAGCCAAAGCAGCTCACCGAAGCAAATCAAAAGCCAGAAGACGAGCTTGGTGCCGAACCGGTTGCGAAGGTCGGCACCAATATCGACCGGCCGGTCATCAATCTCTATCGACCCCATATCACCTCTGGGGATTGCCTGATTGTCACCGGGTATCAGGACTTCCTGTCTTCCCTTTCGATTTTGATGAAGGAATTGCCAGAGCTGAAGGATCTGGAAAACGACAGCGATATCCGGATCCGGATATCGTTCGGGATCGACACAGCGAATACCAAAAGGCTGAGCAACCCCAAACCAGTCACCGAAGAAATGAAACTCTACTGGCTGGAGCGCTCCGGGCTTCAAGTGGAAGAGGATCACGATCTTATCGCGGTGCTGGCAAAACACGCCATCAAAACCGGGAAAATAGATCTGCGTGTCTTCGATCCGGAGCTCGCCAAACGCAAGTTGGGGATATCTGGGGATCGGCGGCTACACTCAAAAATCGTCAGCTCACCAAAAGGTGCCGTCGCCGGGTCCGCAAACTTTTCCTACTCAGGGCTCTACAGAAACATCGAGTATGCCGATGACCTGGATGCGGGCACTCATGATCTTCAGGTCGAACGCACAGAAGCCGCTGAGCAGGCTTGGGATGTATCTGTCGATTGGAATACCGAAGCGCTGGAGATTCTCGAAAAGCTTATCAAACCGGTGACCGCTGAAGACGCGATGGCGCGAACTATCTCGGAGCAAAAGGGGTTCGAACCCTGGCTCACCGGTGCCCGAAAAGAGATCACGAGCCATACGCTGTTTGGGTATCAACAGGAGCTGACCTACGAGGCATGCTCCATCGTCTATGACCATGGGATCGCCTTCGTAGAAGCCCCAACCGGTTCGGGAAAGACCGAAATCGGCTGTCATCTGGCCGAAGCATTGTCAGAAACATTCTCGGAAGTTGTGCCCCGCTCCCCGGTCCATGGCGTAGCGCGAAAAAATGCAGCTGTAATTGCCCCGCCCAAAGTCATTCCCAGTTGGCGCAAGTATTCGACAAACTCGCTCCAACCTGTCGCAAACAGCAAACTTGCCAAACAACACCTCCGCGGAGCCGGCGATGGAGAAAAATCTGGGCTCAGGCTCGATCAGTTTGGCATTCTGATCATTGATGAAAGCCACACTGTTACACCGGGCTTTGAACAAGCATCTCAAATGGCCTCAGCCATCGAGCTTGCCCCCCCAAGCTGGAATGTCTGTCTGTCGGCGACGCTGCTCGGAAACCGGGATGTCGACTGGTTGACCCATATGCAGGAGAAACGGGCGTCCATTTTCATGACGCCGACCTTCATTCAGGCCATGGGCGAGTTGTTCGAGCGCGAAACCCACGTGCCCAAGGATATCTTCAATCAAGATGCGCAACTGGCTGTTCTGTCAGAGCCTGACACGACCCTCACGCGAGAGGCTCGCACCGAACTCGCTCAACTTGTTTCGCCGTTTTTGACACGCAGACAAAGGCGATGCATTGGCGAGGACGAAGACCACAAGAAACACAGTTACCCGAGACTTAAAAACCACGGGCGCCCGAAGAAACTTAAGGTGACAAAGCCTCAGCAAACGCGCCTGGATGAGATTGTGGCGCTCTGTAAAGAACTTGCGCCTGGCGGTAGGGTGACCGCTGTCGAGAAAAGCCGGTTCGGGCACGTCAGCACGCAACAAAGCACGCAGGACCAACTCTACATCCGTAACCTTTTGAACATTCTGCGCGTGAGCGCCGCCCAGGCCCATTGGGAGATGTCTCATGGAGCTATTGGCAAATCGCTTCGCGACTTCGAGCGTGGTGGGAAATCGAAGAAAAAGGTATCCCACCGCGACCAGTCCGACATGTTCGCAGCATTGGGAATAGAAGCGCCTGAACCCACAAAGAAATGCGACGCTCTAAACCAAAAACTGGGTCTCAGTGTTCTCAAGGAGCTTGATGAGAAGCGGTATGAGGCGTGCCTGAGAATACAAAATGAAAAAGACAGGGTCGTCTTTCTCGCAGAACGGACGGACACACTCGAGATTTTTGCAGAAGCACTGTCGCGCAGAGGCCACCACACCAACTATGTCGTGGGAAACCAAACCAAGGGTGAAGATCGAGCCGTGAAGGCAATCTTTGGAGATGGCCCCGACAGCTTCAAGCGTATCAAACAGGGCAAGTCCGTGGAGTCTTACTTCCGGCCTGGAGGAAAGAACGAACCAAAAGGATCTGCATCGGTTTTTCTGACTTACAAGATGGCTGAAGGTATCAACCTTCAGTCGTCAGACACGCTGGTATTGCTTGGCCTGACCTCGAACCTGAAAGAGCTCATCCAAGGTCTGGGTAGGATCGACAGGATCGATAGTGAGTTCGGGGTCGTCAATTACCACCTGGTTGATGTGACAGTAGGTCAGTTTGCATCTGACGAAAAAATCGCCCAGCGCATAGAGAACTATAAAACTTTGGCTGGGGAGGCGCTAATCGACGCCGTCTTAGAAGAAAGCACCGAAGACGCAGAACTGATCCTCGATAGTGTTGTTGAATATCTGCGATCCCCACGGCGGCTTCGCGACAATAACTTTCACGACGTGCTGGAACGCACCAAGCAAACAATCCCCGAAGACCGCTACAAACTCATCGACAAGGCCAAAATCCAGGGCACCTGGGGTGCAGAGTTGGCGCTCCTATCGGCCCGTGAGAAATTCACGGCGCTACATCTCAAAGGACTTAGCAAGAGCAATAGCTTCTTTCCGCCTCGCCTGCTGCTTCTTAAGGATACTGCGCCAGGCCTTATATTGGAACGCGACCAGCTAGCCGGCGTCCAATCGCTGGAGACTGCATACGAACGGACCAGAAGCCTTGGCATGGAGCACGCCCACATGTCACTGGAAGATTTCTCTGAAGCGCTAGAGACGATTTCAGAGCAGATCGGCAAGCTGACTGAGTGGGACTTGCGCCCGGCGCGCGTTGAGAGCCTCATGAAAGCTTGCGCCGAGTTCATGGGACGTAAAGGTGGTATCGAACTCAGTGATCAAGAATGGTTTGGCCATCTGTCACTACCGGCCGTGGAAATGGTGTGCGAGGCGTGGAGCCGTGAGCTTGATCCCTTCTGGGAACAAGCAAAACACGAAGTGCGTGACAGCTTCGCCTATGAGGATCTTCCCAAGGGGTACATCGCGCTTCAAGTTATCCTGGAAAAGCTCGAAAGCGATCATCAGGCGTCCGCAGAGATCCATGAGAAGATGGTCCGGGTCATCGAGGAAGCTGAACAGGTTTCACGCGACCATGAACCTGCAATTGGACAGCGCATTTCAGTGGTGTTCTTTTCGGATGGTGCAGGCGAGCACTAGGCGGCCTCAGACAGCAGCGAAGCCAGGTCACTTAGTTTTACTAGGTGCCCTCGCGTCGTCTTACCTTCAATCTGCGCGCCATGTGTCTCAATCCCTTTGCTCTCAAAATCGGACAGTAGCTTTCGGGATGTTGTACCTCTTGACCTCGCCAGTGTCGCGACGGGCATGTACTCGCTTTGAAAGATCGCAAGCTGCTGTGGTCTGACCAAGAAAGACTCGCTTGGGCCGTGCGGAACTTTGCGAGATCCGAGCAGGCCCAGCTTGCACCAATGTGTCACCGCCTGAGCCTTCCAACCCGTTAACTTCGCGACATCATTTGCTGTCCAGTCCAACGAGTGCCGCTCAGATCGCAGAACCTTTTCGACGTCCGATTTCTGGAACCTGAAATCACCGAGTAGGACATCCTGATCTTCCAATTCAGCAGCGATAGAACCTTCACAAATGAGACGAATGAGCTTCTTCAGCGCCGTCTTGTCAGTTGTTCGATTAAGCGTAAGCTCTTTGAACAAAACTGCCTCTCACCGACGTGCTCAAACCACTCCGTCCGGCGATCTAGAAACTGACCATGGATAGTCCTGTGAACAAAATGCTCCAAATCTGCAAAGCTCTGCCAAGTCGATAGTGTCGCCAGTGCGACCTGAGGCCGACCAAACAATGCACCGGTGTCGTTCTCCGGTAGATCGTAGCCCTCTCCTTGAAGGCGCCAGATAAAACCTTTGGATCGATCTGCGACAGAGTTTAGACGATCCGAGTTGTCCTCGAACCCCGCAATACGGGGATCTCCTAGCGGGTGCAGCAAGTACCCCATGTTCATTTGTGCAATATGTTCCACAAAAAAACTCCACCGCTGACAGTGGC
Source organism: Ruegeria sp. CDSB086 (assembly GCF_059611065.1). Lineage (NCBI taxonomy): Bacteria > Pseudomonadati > Pseudomonadota > Alphaproteobacteria > Rhodobacterales > Roseobacteraceae > Ruegeria > Ruegeria sp. CDSB086. The sequence continues at coordinate 45,668 of NZ_JBXWOV010000010.1, forward strand.
TTCTACAGTCACCAGCAGCTAGGACTCTGTCCAGCGATTTTTGGTCCGAGACCTACAAACCGGCACGCAGAAACAACGCCGACGCTGATCGCTCGATGCATCCTCTGCGGTTTATTCGTTTGTCGAGTAGCAGCCCGAAGCGGTCATTGCCGATCCGCAGGTCAGGCGGGAACCGGACTTTCGCTGCAGGATAAACTTAAAGAGGATAAGCCGGCGGTCCGCCCCCCCCGCCAGCGTGATCAGTTGCCGTTTATAGGCTGCCTGATCTTGGAGCTTGTGTGTGTGCCGCATAGCCTGAAAGGCGGGCAATTTAGTTTAGGCGAAGCTCTGCCATCAGTATACTTCTCGTGTGCGTTTCTTGTCCAGCGCGATGGACAAGTCAAAACCCTTCCAGTCCGTGAACCAAAATGGCGAAGCTGATTTGATGGCGCGGAAGTCCGTGACTGAATGCCCATAAACCCGTGCAAGTCGATATTTGGTTCGAGCCGAAACGAATGGACAGCACGCAATATCAAGATACGCCATCAAGGGTTCCGCCTCGTTGTGAACATAGGCCGCCCGGCTCTTGACTCTGGCTACAAGCGCCTCTTCTAAGGCTTGACGAAATCTCGAATACCTCCGTTTTCCGGTCGCGTAGCTCAAACCAACAGTCACCGCGAAGTAGTCAATCTCAGAACTCGCCTTGTAACTTTTGCCTTGACCGCTGTCGTCCATTCCAAAGTATTCAGCCAGCGCTTCTTCAGACACGAGATACTCCCTCCCGAGTTTTCTCAAAGCTAAAATTAAGTACATCACCTCTATGTTGGGCTGCCCTGTCGTTGAAGTTCGCCGTAGCTGCCGCGCAACATTGTCAAAGATGTACTTGAACACCTGGTGTTTACTATCTCGTCCAATACCAGCTTCGTGCATTTGATCGACCACTATGGAGATCAATCGAGCGAGGCGGATCGAAATGTTTGCTCTTGGATCGGCAGCGTAAACAAAGAACGAAAACTCCAATATTCCAATGAGGGCTTGAGTCAGTTTTCGCTCGTCCCTCATAGGTTTCTGTGTGTGTTCGTTTCTAAGGAAGATTTTTGAAGTGTTTCTCTCAAGTGCTGCAAAGGAGTAGTTTAGGATATCCTTGTACTCGACGCCGGTCTCCTGAAGGATACTCTTGAAGCCAACGATCAGGTTATTGGAACGAACTCTTGGGGTGAATTTCTTCACCTTCGCTCCAGACCCGCTTGGGTCATCTACCTCCTTTTCATAGATTTCGATACACTCTCCAAGCACTGAACGAACACGGTTCTTTGCAATCGTGAGCTTCGTGATAATCGGTTTTTGTATGACCGTAGATTTCGACGCGTTGACGCCAAGCTTCAACTCTTTCAGTGCGATCCCGAGCTGCCTTTCGACGTGACTCAAGTCCACTTGAGATGTGCAGAAAATGAAGTAGTCGTCCACATACCTGAAAGCTTGATAATGGTCTCGATGACGGTAACCATGCACTTCGAACATTGACCGCTGAAAGTTCCTGTCAGCGTACTGCAAAATAATCTCAGCAAATATTCTGGAGAACTCAGGGCCAATAACTATACCGTTGGTCTCGCCTTGGTTCATTTCCAGCATAAGTCGATCAAATCTACCGCCAAAGGTGTTTCTCGATTTATCCAGAAAGTCTTTAGCCGCTGCGGTTCCCAAAGTGCTCCAAGGTAATGAATGTGTGTAGATGCTATCGAAGCATTTTGAGACGTCTAGCCGAAGCAGGAGGTCGAACTTCTTTTCCGCGTTATGATACTTATAGTGCTCGAAGAACTTAAAAATGTTGCTGTAGCTTCTGTAGGAGAAGAACGAGCCAAGATTTTCGTATTCTTTTGAATTTTGTTCAACTGAGTCGGCGATTCTTGATCGACGCTCATAAAACAAACGATCAGAAAACTTCACTGTCTTTGCCACCGACGCTGGATGCCTAATCGAAAACTCACTTAGGCCAGCATGGTAGACTATGTTGGCACTGTTCCGATTATAGAAATGAGCGACAGCCAGTTGATTTCTCGGGTGAATTACAGACAGCCTGCGGAACTCGCGCTCTTTGTGTGCAATATCAAAACCATAGGGTTTTGTTCGCATAGCATACTCCGAAAGCTTCCATTCTCTTTTGGATATCGTTTTGCCGTCTCGGAGAAGATTGCTTTGCGTAGGGTTCTCAATAGTTTTTCGGTCTTTTTTCGGTGGTGGTGAAGTCAGCGGGTGCTTTCGGCAGGTTCCGAACAATAATTGAATGACCTCATCCAATCCAGCATCCGGACACTCCCAAACAACATAGGTATCTCGACCTCTTTGCTCGAGTCTCACATCGTGCTTGGTAACAAAGTCAAAGAAACCTCCGTTGCTGAACGTCGGCGGGACTTCGAAGGGATGAACGTCAGAGAGTATCGGTCTGTGGTAGCTAAAGTTTGCCGGGATCGAGCGTTTACTGACCATACTTCCAAGCCTTTGTTATCTCTTCAAATTCACGCAACCGGTGGAACCGACGGAATGTTCTTTCAGAATATCCAGTTTGAAATGAGTACGCCTGAAGCTTGGTCCTTAGACTTGCGCTGTGTGCTAGCTTGCCAATGTGCGTAGCCAGTGCATCGTCTAGTCTTTGAAGCTGAGACAAATCGGTCAGGTGTGGATTGCTGAAGTAGATACCCACAAACGCGTTTTGCTTGCTGTGCGTTAGCTGCGTGTTTCCAGTGAGGTACTGCACACGTTTGACGAGCAACCTGTATGCTTTCTTAGACTTCTTCGCCCGTTGTCGATTGTATCTCGTGAAACACGCGTCGAGCCTTTTCTTGTATTTCTGAAACTTTGCGTCGCTCATCAGAACCGTACACGAAGTACTCCGCACGCAACGGAACTTGTAGCCTAGGTACGTCAGCTCAGTAGCCGGAGGAGCTTCTGTAGACTTGCTCGCATTAACGAGGAGCCTCTTGCGCCTAAGTTCTTCGACAACTTTCTTTCGGTAGTCGTCGGTAGTGGAACCTTTCGTAGGGGCAAAAAGCACGATGATGTCATCAACGTAACGAGCAAAAAAAGCGACGTCCTCAAGCGACGATATCCGATCATCGAAATCTCGCATGTACAGCTCTGACAAGATTGCACTAAGACCTACGCCGCGCGGCAAACCCCGTGCTGCGGTTCCTGCAGCCGCAGCATAGTCCCATAGAAGGCGTTCGATCAGACGCATTGTCGTCGCGCTTAAGAGTTGATCAGATCTCAGCTTGGAAAGCAAAATAGAGTGGTCGACCGACTCGTAGAACTCTTGCACATCCAATTTGACCACGTGATACGGAAATCCGTCACTCAGGCAGTCGCTCAGTTGCGTTACAATTTGATTTCTATTTGCTTGCCTTACTTTGTAGATTCTGGAGATGTTATTGGCGATTTGTTTGATCGCGTAGTAGCTCTGCGCATAGGAGTCCACGGGTGTTTCAGGAACAACATAGACAGGCTTTCCATTGGGGCCTCCCACCCTGCGTATGCTTATCCGAAAGCTCTTCTTTGATATTTCATCCGAGATGTTCGCCAAACAGGAAAGCAACTCTTGATCCCTTGCTTTCCTAGCATTTTCACGATCTTCCTTGAGTGCGTCAAAAATCGCTTGGTCGGCTGCCGAATACTTGTGCTTGTGAGTGGCTCGGAAGTGTTTGGTCGCCCTTATGCAATCTTTTAGCTCTTCGGTGGCAACCAGAACAGAAGGAAAGAATTCGAGACTCTTGTTCGAACCTCGCCGGTTTTCGATTTCTGTAATTCTACTTAGGTTCTTAGGTGAAAACGATTGATCAAACACTTAGTCTGCGGCCCCAATGAATGGCGAATTATGGCAAACACACTTCAAAAGTGTACAAGTTGCAACCACGTATCGCGTCAGTTGGCCAAGAAGTTCGGACTTCAAGATAAAGGCTGAGCCGGAACACTGTTGAAAATTGACAGCGGTCATTCGATCCACCGAAGTTGAACGGCCGGTTTGGGCCGTCCTTCCGACTTTGCAAAGTCTGCTTTCTGCGCATCACAGACCTTCGCGAGAATCCAACCAAATAGGCTGCATAGATCCCAAGGTTTCTTTGGGAGACCCTTTGCGAGATTGAGCAACGCCAAGGGCCATAACCGCGACGACTACGCTAAGAACTGATTGAATTCATCGCTAAGGCAGACAATCGCGCTGCGCAAAACTATGGGCAAACTACGCAAACTTATGGGGTGCGCGAAGTGTTTTGCGCAAACCTACAAAATCCTAGAAATCCAGGTTCTCCACGCTCAGAGCATTTTGTTGGATAAACTCGCGGCGAGGCTCCACCACGTCGCCCATCAGTTTGGTGAATAGGTCATCCGCTTCAACCATGTCGTCCACCCGCACCTGCAAAAGCGTACGTGCGTCCGGGTCCAGCGTTGTTTCCCAGAGCTGATCCGGGTTCATCTCACCCAGACCTTTGTAGCGCTGCAGCGACAGGCCCTTTTCACCTTCTTCCAGAATGGCGCGCAACAGATCCAGCGGGCCGTGAATTGCCTGCGACCGGTCGCGACGGACCAGCGTTGCCGGAGTGTTGTAGATCTCTTGCAGGCTTTGGGTAAAGCTGCCGGTCTTGCGCGCCTCGCCCGAGCGCAGCATCGGACCGTCCAAGGTACGCACCTCTTCCACGCCGCGCAAAATACGGGCAAGACGAATTCCGTGATCCTGTGTGATCCGGCCCTGCCAACCGCGTTCGTATTCCAGCGCAATCAGGTCGAGACGCGCGGCGACTTTGTCTGCAACGCCTTGCAAATCCGCATCAACCGCGCCCGGCACAAAGGCACCTGCAACGGCGGCCTGTTCCAGGATGTGGCGTGGATAATGGGTTGGGAAGGCGTCCAAGACGCGCTTCAACTGACGCGCTTCGTCGACAATGCGCGTCAGATCCTGACCCAGGATCTCTTCGCCAGAACCGAGCTTCAGAACTGCCCCTTCGACACCTTGGTTGACCAGGTATTCATCCATCGCGGCCTGATCTTTCAGGTACACTTCGGATTTTCCGCGCGCCACTTTGTAAAGCGGCGGTTGGGCGATGTAGAGATAACCGCCCTCAATCAGCTCGGGCATCTGCCGGTAGAAAAACGTCAACAGCAATGTCCGGATATGCGCACCGTCGACGTCCGCATCGGTCATGATGACGATTTTATGATAGCGCAGTTTTTCGATATTGAACTCGTCTCGCCCGATCCCAGTGCCCAGCGCCATGACGAGGTTGCCGATTTCCTGAGATGACAACATCCGGTCAAACCGTGCACGTTCAACGTTCAGGATTTTACCCTTGAGAGGCAAAATTGCCTGAGTTTGCCGATCGCGGCCCGTTTGCGCTGAGCCGCCCGCGGAATCACCCTCAACCAGGAAGACTTCGGTTTTGGTCGGGTCCTTTTCCGAACAATCCTTGAGCTTGCCAGCCAGAAAATTCACATCCATCGCCGTTTTGCGGCGGGTCAGCTCGCGCGCCTTGCGAGCGGCTTCACGGGCCAGAGCAGCCTCGATAATTTTGCCAACGATAATCTTGGCCACGTTCGGATTTTCTTCGAACCATTCAGCCAGCTTTTCGTTCATCAGACCTTCGACTGCAGGGCGTACCTCGGATGACACCAGCTTGTCCTTGGTCTGGGACGAGAATTTAGGGTCTGGGACTTTGACCGACAGCACACAGGTCAGACCCTCGCGCGCATCGTCGCCGGTAAAGCTGACCTTTTCCTTTTTCGCGATCCCGCTGGTCTGGGCGTAATTGTTGATCGTCCGGGTCAACGCACCGCGGAAACCGGCAATATGGGTTCCACCATCGCGCTGTGGGATGTTGTTGGTGAAGGGCAGGACTGTCTCGTGATAGCTGTCATTCCACCACATGGCGATTTCGACACCGATATCGTCGCGCTCACCCTTGATATAGATCGGTTCGGGCATCGCGGACGTTTTGGAGCGGTCCAGGTATTTGACGAATTCCTTGACGCCGCCTTCGTAAAACAGCTCGGTCTCCAACCGCTCTGCCGGGCGTTCATCAATCAGAATGATCCGCACGCCCGAGTTCAGGAAGGCCAGTTCGCGCAGACGCTTTTCCAGCGTCTCGAATGAATATTCCAGGTTTGAGAACGTATCCAACGACGCCAGAAACCGCACCTCGGTTCCGGTCCGGTCACCGCATTCAGCGACAACTTTCAGATGCTCGACCGTCTCACCACCTTCGAACCGTGCAACGTGTTCCTTACCGTTGCGCCAGACACGCAATTCCAGCCAATTGGACAGTGCATTCACCACCGAAACGCCCACGCCGTGCAGACCGCCGGACACCTTGTAGGAATTGCTGTCGAACTTGCCGCCAGCATGCAGCTGGGTCATGATCACTTCTGCTGCGGACACACCTTCTTCGGGGTGAATATCGACGGGAATTCCGCGGCCATTGTCGCTGACAGAAACGCTGGAATCCGCGTGGATTTTGACGGTTACATGGTCCGCGTGACCGGCCAGCGCTTCGTCAATCCCATTGTCAACGACCTCATACACCATATGGTGCAGACCCGAGCCATCGTCCGTATCCCCGATATACATACCAGGGCGCTTTCGAACTGCCTCTAACCCTTTGAGAACTTTAATGGAATCTGCACCGTATTCCTGGGGTGCCTGTGCGTCTTCGGACATGCCGTCAGTACCTATATTATTTTGGTAACTTATACGTTTTCTGGGGGGGATTGTCACGCGCTACCCCAACATTTTGTGTCGGTCTTGCGTGATTTAGTTTCTTTCGGCAGCTGACTGCCGAATCCCTATAAACGGTCGATATCGGCCGCTATATCCGCTGCGATTTCATGGGCGTCGACATCACTGCGCTCGGCCGACAACCGCAGCCCCAAAAGGTCGGATTGATAACGCGTCGCCAGCCGGTTCGGATCGTGGCTTGGGGCAATATCACCGGCCTCTTGCGCCTGACGGAACAGCTCTGCAAAGCAGGCCTTCATCTCGGACATGAGAACACCCGCCCGACCAGCGAGCTCGTGATCCTTGGCCTGCAATTCAGCGTAGGTCTTGGCCAACATACAAGCCTTCGCGGGCGCTCCGCTTGCCTCAATAACCAAACGCGGCTGCGCCTTTAAAGCCCCGAGCGGACCTACCCGGTCAGCCAATGCCCTCAGCCGCGCGACACCCTCTTGCGCGTAGCGGTCCAACGCCAGCCCGTAAAGCGCATCCTTGGACCCAAATGCCGCATAGAAACTGCCGGGTTTCAACTTCAACTCGCGCTCAAGGTCTTTCAGGGATGTGCCAGCCCAACCCTGACGCCAGAAGATATCCCTGGCCCGGGCAATCAGGTCATCTCGGTCATATTCGGGTTTGCGTGGCATAACCTTCACCAATTCTTGAACGGTTGCTCAAATATATACTTGAGTGATCACTCAAGAAAGACTATTTCTGCCTTACCCCACCAGAAAAGGAGTTCCAACATGGCCAATTTCCCGTCACATGATCTCGAATCCGCCCCCGAAGGGTCCAAACCGCTACTGGAAAAATCGCAAGCCGCTTTTGGCCGCCTGCCCGGCCTGCACAAGGTCATGGCCGAAAGCCCCCAGCATCTGGAAGGCTATCAGGTGCTGCATGGCCTGTTCATGCAGACCGATTTCGACAATGATGAGAAAACCGTCGTCTGGCAGACCATCAATGTGGAAAACGAATGCCACTATTGCGTGCCCGCTCATACCGGCATCGCCAAGATGATGAAGGTTTCGGACGAAATCACCGAAGCCCTGCGCAATGAAACCCCGCTACCTTCGGCCAAGCTTGAAGCACTGCGCACCTTCACCCTGCAAATGATGGAAACCCGCGGCAACCCGACCGAAGCACAGCTGCAGGCATTCTTTAATGCGGGCTACTCGCACCGCGCTGTGTTGGATGTGGTGCTGGGCCTCGCGCAAAAAACCATGTCGAACTACGTGAACCACATGGCAAAAACCCCGGTCGACGAAGTCATGCGCGGCTTCCTGTGGGAACGAAAGGTCGGCGAGTCGGCCTAAGCGGACACGACCGAGCCCTCCGAGCCATCACTCACGATCAAGGATTGGGCCCGGTCGCCCAGTTCCGCAAACAGCTCAGGCCCGGTGCCCGTCATCCAGGCCTGAGCACCCAGCGCAGAAATCTCATCATACAGCGCCGCGCGCCGATCCGCGTCCAGATGCGCCGCCACCTCGTCCAACAACACGATCGGGGGCGCGCCGATCATACTCGCCAAGGCTCGTGCGTTCGACAGGATCAATGAGACCAACAAAGCCTTCTGCTCACCGGTCGAACAATCCTTGGCCGGAACGCCCTTGGCAGCGAACACCCCGTACACGTCCGACCGATGCGGCCCCACCAGCGTACGCCCAGCCGCCAAATCCCGGAACCGGCTTTCACTTAGTGCTTCGCGCAGATCCGCTTCTGTTTCCGGCATCGCACCTTCGGTCTGTACCAGCTCCAATTCCGCAGATGGAAACGCAGTTTCCGCCTGATCCTGCGCCGCGCGCAGATGATCCAGCGCCGAAAGCCGCGCCGCGTGAATACGATACCCCGTCTCCGCCATCTGCGCTTCAAGTGCTGCATACCAATGCGCATCGCGTACCTGCTCTTTCAGCAGACGGTTCCGTTCGCGCATGGATTTTTCATAGGTCAAAGATGCTTCAGCATGGGCCGGATCGAAACTCAGCGCGATCCGGTCCAGAAAACGCCGGCGCCCTTCGGCCCCCTCGATCCAAATCCGGTCCATCGACGGGATCAACCAGACAATTCGCGCCAGCTTGCCCAGATCAATCTGGCTGGACGCCTTGCCATCAATGCGAATCTGCCGCGCGACACCGCCCTCGGACCAGGTTTCTATCTCGTATTGTCGCCCCTGCGCCTGCAGCACCCCGGACAGTTTCCAACCTAGCGCCTCGGGGCGTCGGGTCATCTCGGCCGCGCTGGCCCGCCGCATTCCGCGACCGGGAGAAAACAGGGACACCGCTTCCAGGATGTTGGTCTTGCCCGCCCCGTTCGGCCCGTGAATCGCAACAGGCCGACCATCCAAAGACAGTCGCGCCAGCTTGTGGGACCGAAAATGCGAGACGGTAAGCTCGGTCAGGGCCAAACCCATGACCCCTCCCTTCATCTTTTCAAAAATACTCCTGCCGGAGGCATCGCACGTCCGTGCGATCAGACGCGCATCGGCATGACGACGTATACCGCGCTCAGATCATTGCCTTCGCGCATCAGGGTCGGATCAGCCGCTGAATTGAACAGGAACACAGCGTTCTCACGATCCACCTGAGAGGCGATTTCCAGCAGGTACTTGGCGTTGAATCCGATCTCCAGCCGCTCGTCGCCATAGGCCACGGCCAGTTCTTCCTCGGCCGCGCCGCTATCCGGGGCGTTGACGGAAAGCACCAGTTTATCTGTATCCAGCTGCAGCTTTACCGCTCGAGACCGCTCAGAGGACACTGTTGCAACCCGATCTACCGCCTTTGCGAATTCGGCCGCATCGACTTCCAGCTGGCGCGTATTGCCCTGAGGAATCACACGTGTGTAATCCGGGAAGGTCCCGTCGATCACTTTTGAGGTCAGCGTGATGTCCGGGGTTGCAAAGCGCACTTTCGTTTCACTGACCGACACTGCGATATCCATCTCATCGTCGTCCAGCAGCTTGCGCAGTTCGCCTACGGTTTTGCGCGGTACGATCACGCCGGGCATGTCTGCAGCGCCATCCGGCAGATCCGCGTCGATGCGTGCCAGGCGGTGGCCATCGGTGGCCACACAGCGCAGCACCTTGCCGCCTTCGGACCCGTCGGCCACATGCATATAGACGCCGTTCAGATAGTACCGGGTCTCTTCGGTCGAGATGGCGAATTTCGACTTATCGAACAACCGGCGCAGCAAGGCTGCCGAGGCGGTAAAGTTCGATTGGTATTCCGAAGACGCCATCACAGGGAAGTCTTCCTTTGGCAGCGTCGCCAATGAGAAATTCGACCGGCCTGCTTCAACCGTCAGACGCCCTGCGGCGCTGTCGGCGGTCAGTGTCACCAACGCTCCATCGGGCAGTTTGCGCACGATCTCATGCAACGTCGTTGCGGCCACCGTTGTGGCCCCGGCCTTTTCGACCTGTGCGGGCGCTTTGTCGACAACTTCGATATCCAAGTCGGTCGCCCGGAACATGGCCTGATCGCCATCGGCTTCGATCAAAACGTTGGCAAGTATGGGAATGGTGTTGCGACGTTCGACAACAGATTGGGCCTGGGAAACGGCCTTGAGAAGGGTGCCGCGTTCGATGCTGATCTTCATACCCTTAATTCCTCTGACTTGCGTGCCGAAATGGGCGGGACTGGCACGTTAGCGGTTCCGCCCTGAGGCACAAGGATTTTTTATGGATTTCTCGGTCGGATTGCCCAAAGCGTCAAGGGCCGCGTGGCCCTGCAAGCACAGTTCATTTCCAACCGTGGAAAATAACGCACAAGAAAACGCCCCGGGCGTGAGGGTCCGGGGCGTTTCTCAAGTGATATGAGTAGGAGCTCAGGCTTCCAGCGCGCGCCGCAGCATTTCCACATCTTCGGCAATCTGGCCGTCCGTGGTTTTCAGCTCTTCGATGCGTTTTACGCCGTGCATGACAGTCGTGTGGTCACGTCCTCCGAACCGGCGCCCGATTTCCGGCAGGGACCGGCTGGTTAGTCGCTTGCACAGATACATCGCAACCTGACGCGGGCGGGCATAAGACCGCAGGCGTTTAGGTCCAATGATGTCGGACAGGCGGATGTTGTAATAGTCCGAAACCTTGCGCTGAATCTCTTCGACAGTGATCTTGCGCTCGGATGCGCGCAGCACATCGGCCAGACAGTCCTGCGTCAGCTCCATGTCGATCTCGCGCCCCACCAACGAGGCAAAAGCGAACAGACGGGTCAGAGCACCTTCCAGCACGCGAACATTGGTCGAGATCCGGTGCGCCAGGAATTCCAGGACACCATCGGCAATTGTCAGGTCGGGATATGTGCTGCTGTACTGCTGCACCTTGTTTTGCAGGATGCCCAGGCGCAGTTCATAGTCGGTTGGGTGCAAATCGACCACCAGACCACATTGCAGACGCGATTTCACCCGATCCTCTAGGTCCTTGATCTCACCCGGGGCGCGGTCGGCCGAGATGATGATCTGCTTGTTCTGGTCCACCAGTGCATTGAATGTGTGGAAGAACTCTTCCTGCGTCGAATCTTTGCCCGCGATGAACTGCACATCGTCCACCATCAACACGTCAACCGACCGGAACAAATGTTTGAAGTCCATCATCCGGCGCTCGCGAAGGGCCTGCACGAAACGGTACATGAACTGTTCCGCCGACAAATATAGCACGTTCAACTCGGGGTGTTTTGTTTTCAGCTCCCATGCGATGGCATGCATCAGGTGCGTCTTACCCAGACCAACGCCACCGTAAAGAACCAGCGGGTTGAAGGTCACAGGACCACCTTCAGACACACGGCGCGCCGCGGCATGGGCCAATTCGTTGGGTTTACCAACAACAAAACTGTCGAAGGTAAAGCGGGAATCCAATGGCGCGGCCTGCAAGGATTCAAACGCGCCATTCGCGGCTTCCATCTGCGGCGCAACAGGTGCATCCCGCACAACAGTCGGCTCGGATTCGGTGTCTACTTTAGGGCGCGCCGGTGAGTTAGCAGCGACGCGAAAGGCCAGTCGTTGAACCGTTTCCCCTGCGGTGTTCATCTCATACAGTATGAGATCCGCAAAGTTCTGACTGACATAGTTGCCCATGAAATTAGTCGGCACGGAAAACACCGCTACGCCGTCCTGCAACTCTTGGAATTCAAGAGGTTCAATCCAGGTCGTGTAGTTGTTTTTTCCGATAGCCTTGAGCAACTTGTTACGTAGTAGTCCCCATTTCTCTTGTGTCATTAAGCGCCTCACGCATCCCATTCTTTATTGGCCTGTCGGCCTTATTGCTATTTTCCGGTTGCCCGGATTATGCTTTCACACGCAAAGGGATACACGACGCCAAACCGCAGAAGTTTGGCGGGTGTGTTTTAGAAAGTCCGCACATCCCTACTTGCCGGCGCTCCATACCCGGAACGCCCTGAAAACAGGGTTGCGCAACGCAATCTCAAATTCGACAGGGCTTGGTTCCCTGGTGACCCAAGGACCGCAGCAGATTAGCAAACCAGTTGCCAACATTCGTTCCTGACCGTCCTGATGCCCGTCAGTTTAGTCGTTGGAACAGCCTGTCCCCCCAAGCGAGTGAATCGCTGTAACAGTGGTAGCAAGAGGCCAAGGCATCCGGCAACGAAACTCTGATATTGACTCGTATCTTTCGCCGAAAGAATCTCTCGGTTTTGTGAAGGCGCGGCTTTCCGGCAACAGCAAAAAAAAAGCGCCGCTGGGCGCGGCGCATTTTCTATCATTTCACCTTGCTTGGTTGACCCAAGGTCAACCCGGGCCTTAGCCCAGCGCTTTTACACGAGCCGACAGGCGCGACATTTTACGCGACGCTGTGTTCTTGTGGAAAACGCCTTTTGTGACGCCGCGCATCAGTTCAGGCTGAGCTGCGCGCAGTGCTGCGGTTGCAGCGTCCTTGTCGCCGGATGCGATCGCTTCTTCTACCTTACGCAGGTAGGTACGGATGCGCGAACGACGTGCTTTGTTGATTGCGAAACGGCTCTCGTTCTGACGAGCGCGTTTTTTTGCTTGGGGCGAATTAGCCATGTGTGTCTCTGACCTTTGGTTCGGTACGTTGTCTAGGGTTGCGCGCCACGGAATATCCGCACCAGATCAGAAATCACGAGTGTGAGTCGGGCCAAGCGGGCCGCACGCGCATGTATGGTGGCGGTTATTACCCAAGTTGGCCGGGTTTGCCAAGGCGATTCCTTTGATGCGCATAGCTGGTATGAAAAAGGCGGGCAAAGGCCCGCCGGTTTCGATTTGATCAGGGAACCGCTTATTTGTCGCGGAATTGCGCGGCGCGTTTTTCCAGGAACGCGGCCATACCTTCTTTTTGATCCTCGGTCGCGAACATTGAATGGAACACGCGGCGTTCGAACAGCATGCCTTCGCTCAGCGGCAGCTCATAGCTGCGGTTTACCGACTCCTTGGCTGCCATAGCGGACAGTTGGGATTTTTCGGCAATCTTCTGGGCTGCGCCCATCGCCTCATCCATCAGCTTCTTGGCGGGAACGACGCGGCTGACAAGGCCAGCGCGTTCAGCTTCTTCTGCGTCCATGAAACGGCCGGTCAGGTTCATGTCCATGGATTTGGACTTGCCGACAAACCGCGTCAGACGCTGGCTGCCCCCAAGCCCGGCAATGACGCCAAGATTGATCTCAGGTTGGCCAAATTTGGCAGTGTCCGCTGCGATGATGAAATCGCACAACATCGCAAGTTCGCACCCGCCGCCCAACGCATATCCGGCTACGGCAGCGATGATGGGCTTGCGGATCGCGCACACGCGGTCGTTCAGAGCACCAAACAGGTTCGAGCTGTAAACGTCCACAAAGCTCATCTCGGACATTTCCTTGATGTCCGCGCCCGCAGCGAACGCCTTGTCCGACCCGGTGATGACGATGCAGCGCACTTTGTCGTTGCTATCCGCATCTTCCAATGCCGAGCACAATTCCTGCGCCAGTTGTGAGTTCAGCGCGTTCAGCGCATCGGGCCTGTCGAGCTTGATAAGGGCGACGTGGTCTTCGATTTCGACGATGATCGTCTCAAAAGCCATGAGGTGAAAGCTTCCGGTTGTTCCGTTCAGGTACGATTCCTTACCACGCGCATTCGCTGGATCAAGCTATCTTTGGCATTGCGCACAGTAGAAGGATGAGCGACCGGACTGGGTGATTCTTTTGATTGGAGCCCCACAACCGTCAGTCCTGCAGGGTTCTCCCTCACGGCCATAGACGTCAAAGCTGTGCTGAAAATATCCAAGTTCTCCATCGGCTTGGCGGAAATCGCGTAGGGAAGATCCACCTGCTTCGATGGCGTCCTGCAATACCTTCCTGATGATCGGAACAAGTGCTGCGACTCGGGTCGCAGAAATTTGGCCGGCTTTGCGACGTGGCGACACTCCGGCTCGAAATAGCGCCTCGCACACGTAGATATTGCCCAGGCCGGCAACGATTCCCTGATCCAGCAGCGCCGATTTGATCGGAGTGTTCTTTCCCCGAAACGCATCGATCAGATGTTGTTCGTGAAAATCATTACCCAAAGGTTCAGGCCCGAGGACAGACAGCAGCTTGTGATCGTCCGCAGTTGCTGTCTGCAATAGGTCCATCGCACCAAACCGGCGCGGATCGTTGAACGTGACACGTGCGCCATTCGCCATGTGAAAGACCACATGGTCATGTTTTTGGGTTATCGGATGTTCATGCACGAATTGCCCAAGCGGATCGCCGGATACGGTCATCCGGCCTGACATGCCCAAATGGATCAACAAGGTTTCACCACTGCTGAGATCGGCAAGAATGTATTTTGACCGACGACGCAATTTTTGAACCGTCTGCCCGGTCAACCGCTCGGCCATCCGTTCAGGGAAAGGCCAGCGCAGATCGGGGCGATTCACATCTGCCCGGTCGATCACCACGCCTTCCATCGCTGGGCTCAGGCCGCGTCTTACTGTCTCGACCTCGGGCAATTCCGGCATTACACGGCTCCTATTCCAAAGGGCCGCATTGTGCCCCGGTTCCAGAGCCCTATAACAGAGGCGAAATTCGAAAAACGGCAAGGCTAATGTCCGACAACAGCGACAAGACCACTCATTTTGGGTTCGAAACCGTACGTGAGGCTGAAAAGGCCGGGCGTGTACAGGGCGTGTTTAACTCGGTCGCCTCGAAATATGACGTGATGAACGATGTCATGTCGATGGGCATTCACCGGGTCTGGAAAGACGCGATGATGGACTGGCTTGCGCCGCGCCCAGGCCAGCGCCTGCTGGATGTCGCAGGTGGCACCGGAGATATCTCGTTCCGCTTTTTGAAACGCGCGGGCTATGGCCATGCTACCGTGCTGGACCTGACCGAACCGATGCTGGTCGAAGGCCGACAGCGCGCCGAGGCCGACCAGATGGCCGACAGCCTGAACTGGGTGGTCGGCGACGCGATGGCTCTGCCCTTCGACGACAACACATTCGACGTCTACACCATCTCGTTTGGCATCCGGAACGTGACCCGCCCGCAGGAGGCCCTGAACGAAGCATTCCGTGTGTTGAAACCCGGCGGCCGACTGATGGTGCTGGAATTCAGTCAATTGCCTAATGACGGGCTGCAAAAGCTCTACGATCTTTACAGCTTCAACGTCATCCCGCGTATGGGGAAACTCATCGCCAATGACTACGACAGCTATCAATACTTGGTCGAATCGATCCGCAATTTCCCGGATCAGGAAACGTTTCTGGGCATGGTCCGCGCGGCCGGATTTGAAAATGCCAAGTACCGCAACCTGAGCATGGGCATCGCCGCGCTGCATTCCGGCTGGAAAATCTGATGCGCGGACCACACAACATCATTCGCCTGATCCGCACAGGCGCCACTCTTGAGCGCACAGGCGCCATGAACGTTGTGCTGGACGCGTTCGAGGCTCCGCGCGCACTGCGGTTTCTGGCGCATGCTTTGGGAAAACCGTTCCAATGGCTGGGGTACAAAGGCGATCCTGACATGCCCCCCGCCACAAGGGCGCTGACGGCGCTTGGGCCGGCATACATCAAGTTTGGTCAGGTACTATCGACCCGTCCCGATGTGGTCGGGGATGAGTTGGCCGAACAATTGCGCGTGCTGCAGGACAAGCTTCCCCCGTTCTCTAAAGCCGAAGCCATGACCGAGGTTGAAAAGGAACTGGGCCAGCCGGTATCCGAAGTGTTCAGCGAATTCAGTGAACCCATCGCCGCGGCCTCGATTGCTCAGGTCCACAAGGCCAAGCTGGTTAGCACCGGCGAAGACGTCGCCGTCAAAGTTCTACGCCCGAACATTGAACGCGCCTTCCGCAAGGATGTAGACGCATTTTATTTCGCCGCACGCATCGTGCAGCTATTCGCCCCCGGTGCGCGCCGCCTGCGCCCGATGGAGGTTATCGAACATTTCGACGGCGTCGTACGCGGCGAGCTCGATCTGCGGCTGGAAAGCGCTGCCGCATCAGAATATGCGGCCAACACCAAGAACGACGCAGGCTTCTGGCTGCCCCCGGTCGTCTGGTCCCTGTCCGCCCGCCGCGTGATGACGCTCAGCTGGGCCGACGGCGTTCCGCTGGGCGACAATGCCGCACTGGACGCCGCCGGGCACGACCGCGGCGACCTGGCGGAACGCGTGCTGCGCTTGTTCCTGCTGCACGCACTGCGTGACGGTTTTTTCCACGCTGACATGCATCAGGGCAACCTGAAGGTCGCGGCCAACGGGGACATCATTGCCTACGACTATGGCATCATGGGTCATATCGACGAATATACCCGCCGGGTTTATGCCGAGATCCTCTTTGGCTTTATTCGCCGCGACTACAAACGCGTGGCCGAAGTGCATTTCGAAGCTGGCTATGTTCCTGCCGACAGGGACGTCGACGAGTTTGCCCGCGCCTTGCGCGCGGTCGGAGAGCCTATCTTTGGCATGGATGCCACTCATATTTCGATGGGACGCCTACTGAATTACCTGTTCGAGGTGACAGAACGGTTCGGCATGGAAACCCGCACGGAACTGATCCTGCTGCAACGGACAATGGTGGTCGTCGAAGGCGTGGCGCGGTCGCTGGACTCGCGCATCAACATCTGGGAAGTCGCCCGTCCGGTTGTCGAAGATTACATCAAGCAATCCATCGGTCCCCGCGCAGCACTACGGGATTTTGGCAAAACTGCCATGGTGCTGGCCCGCTTCGGCCCGCGCCTGCCCGCTTTGGTGGAAAATGCGCTGATCGCGCAGACGCATAAGGACGACACTCAAAACAGAGGCCTATCGGCGGCCATTCTTCCGGCAACCATCGGCGCCGCTGCTGGCGCCGCAATTGTCCTGCTCCTAACAGCCTTCACCTAAGGCAAATCCGCCAGTTTCACCTGGCCAAAACATCCTCGGGGGGAATCGCGCAAGCGCGATGGGGGGCAGACAGCCCCCCCTCTGCCCGATCCGGATCAGATCCGCTCGAAGGCAATGGCGATACCCTGTCCGCCACCAATGCACATCGTGACCAGGCCCTTCGATCCCCCGATGCGTTCCAACTCATACAACGCCTTAAGGGTGATAATCGCGCCTGTAGCGCCCACCGGGTGCCCCAAAGCAATTGCCCCCCCGTTCGGATTCACCTTGGCGGCATCCAGCCCCAGTTCTTTGTTTACGGCCAAGGCTTGCGACGCGAAGGCCTCGTTGCTTTCGATCACATCGAAATCCTCAATCGACAGGCCCGTACGCGCCAACAGGTTCTGTACAGCCGGAACCGGTCCGATCCCCATGACCTCGGGGCGAACACCGGCGTGGCCATATCCCAGAATGCGCGCCTTGGGTTTCAGACCTGCTTTCTCAGCAGCCTCTGCCGTAGCCAGAACCATCGCGGCGGCACCGTCATTGATGCCGGACGCGTTCCCAGCCGTCACCCGGCCGTCCTTCTTGAACGCCGGACGCAGTCCTGCCAGCGCTTCGGCCGAGGTCTGCTTGGGGTGTTCGTCAACCGTGAAGTCGACCATGTCACGTTTGACTTTGACCTGCACCGGCGCGATCTGGCTTTCAAAATAGCCAGCCCCAATCGCAGCAGCAGCCCGCGCCTGGCTGGCAAGGGCAAATTCGTCCATTTGCTCACGCGTGATCTGATGTTCATCCGCCACGTTCTCGGCTGTCACACCCATATGACCGGTGCCAAAGGGACAATTCAGGGCACCCAGCATCATATCGAGCGATTTAACATCCCCCATCTTCGCACCCCAGCGCGCCTGAGGAACGATGTAGGGGCTGCGCGACATGCTTTCGGCACCTCCGGCCACGGCAAATTCTGCATCACCCAACATCAGAGACTGTACAGCGGACACAATCGCCTGCGCTCCCGACCCGCACAGGCGGTTCACATTCATCGCAGGTGTTTCGTTCGGAATGCCCGCTTGTTTTGCAGCGGCGCGCGACAGGTACAAGTCGCGTGGCTCGGTGTTGATAACATGACCAAAAACAACGCTGCCGATCTGGGTCGGCTCGACCCCTGAACGTTCCATTGCCGCTTCCGTCACCACGGTCGCAAGATCAATCGGCGCGGTTGAGGCCAATGCCCCGCCAAAGGTGCCGATCGCCGTGCGGGCACCATCAAGAATCACGATGTCTTTCATGTCTCTACTCCTCCGGACTTTGACGGAATTATGCATCTGCGGCATCAGGCTGTCCTATGGAACGTACCGTCACAAGCAGAATTGACATATGACGGACAAACGCGCATGAGATTCCGTCATGACGGAAAACCCAGATGATATCCTGACACGCCTGCCCGCACGCCTGAAAGAGGCCCGCCGTGCCAAGGGCTTGTCGCTTGAAGCCGTGGCAAACCTCAGCGGCGTCTCCCGATCCATGGTCAGCCAGATCGAGCGCGGCGAAAGCAGCCCGACGATCTCGACCCTGTGGAACCTGACCCGTGCGCTACAGGTGGATTTCGCGGGTCTTCTGGAGGAAGCGAACAGCGCGAACCAGATCGAAGTCCTTAGGAAATCCGAGGTGCCCAGCATCGACAACATGGGCCAAAACTGCCGGATTCGCATTCTTTCACCGCCCGAGGAAGCAGGTGGTCACGAGGTCTACGATATTGAGTTCGACAAAGACGGCGCTCTAAACAGCCAGCCCCACGCCCGTGGAGCCAGAGAACAGTTGACTGTGCTTGAAGGCGCCGTGCGTGTGACTTCCGGTACGGCTTTCAGTGATCTGCAACACGGTGACACCGCACGCTATGCAGCGGATGTCGCGCATTCGATCGTTGCCAACGGGCCTGCGCGGGTCTTCCTGATCGTTAAAAACGCCTGATATCGGCGAAAATCCGCGTTCACGGATTTTTTTCCCGTATATTGTAATTCCCCTATTTGGGAATTATATCCGCTATGTTAGATATGCGACTCAGACAAACGGAGACCGCCATGGCTGATGCATTCCTGTCCCACATAACGGACACCCTCGCGCAGATCGAATCTGAGGGTCTGTACAAACGCGAACGAATGATCACCTCGCCTCAGGGAGGTGAGATTACGGTGGGCGGTAAGCAGGTGATCAACTTGTGCGCCAACAACTATCTGGGTCTGGCTGATCACCCCGCGTTGATCGAGGCCGCCAAGGGTGCGATGGAACCCAAGGGGTTCGGCATGGCCTCGGTCCGGTTCATCTGCGGCACGCAGGACATTCACCGAGAGTTGGAGCAGAAGCTGGCAAAGTTTCTGAACAAGGATGATTCGATCCTGTTTGCAGCGTGCTTTGACGCCAATGGCGGGCTGTTCGAGCCCTTGTTAGGGTCTGAAGACGCCATTATCTCGGACAGCCTGAATCACGCCTCGATCATCGACGGTGTGCGGCTGTGTAAAGCCAAGCGCTACCGCTACCTGAACAATGACATGAACGATTTGGAGGCCTGGCTAAAGCAGGCGCGTGAGGATGGGGCGCGGCATATCATGATCGCGACCGATGGCGTGTTCTCGATGGATGGCTATCTGGCCAACCTGCCGAAAATTCGCGAATTGGCCGATATATATGACGCCATTGTCATGGTCGATGACTGTCACGCCACCGGCTTCATGGGACCGAGGGGTGCAGGAACACCGGATCATTTCGATGTCGACGTCGATATTCTGACGGGAACCTTGGGCAAGGCACTTGGGGGAGCAATCGGCGGCTATATCGCCGGGCCGCAGCCAGTGATTGATCTGCTACGGCAGCGGGCGCGGCCCTATCTGTTCTCGAATTCGCTGCCACCTTCCATCGTCGCCGCAGGAATTGAGGCAATCCGTCTGGTTGAAGAGGGCGACATGCTGCGTGCCCAACTGGTCGGCAATGCCAAATACTGGCGCGCGGGGCTTGAGAAGCTGGGCTTCGATCTGCTGCCCGGTGAGCATCCGATCATCCCTGTCATGCTGGGAGAAGCAACGCTGGCGCAAGAAATGGCGTCGCGACTGTTTGACGAAGGCGTCTATGTCTCGGGCTTCTTTTTTCCCGTCGTCCCGCGTGGGCAAGCAAGGATCAGAACCCAATTGAATGCGGCTCTAACAAAGAATGAATTGGACCGTGCGCTGGCAGCCTTTGGTAAGGTCGGCAAGGAATTGGGAGTGATCTGATGCGACCCAACACAATGAAAGCTCTGGAAAAGTCCAAACCTGAAGAAGGTCTTTGGATGGTGCAGGCCCCTGTGCCTGAAATTAATGCGGACGAGGTTCTGATCCGCATCAACAAAACCGGCATCTGCGGGACAGATATCCACATCTGGAATTGGGATGACTGGGCCGCGGCCACAGTGCCAATTCCGATGATTACCGGCCACGAGTTTGCGGGTGAGATCGTCGAGATCGGCCGCAATGTGTCCGGTCTGGAGATCGGCCAGCGTTGTTCTGGCGAGGGCCACCTGATCACCAACGACAGCCGCCAAAGCCGAGCCGGGAAGTTTCATCTGGATCCGGGCACCCGTGGGATCGGGGTCAACGAACAAGGTGCCTTTGCCCAATACCTGAAACTACCCGCTTTTAATGTGGTACCCTTGCCCGAGGACGTGCCAGACGAGATCGGAGCCATCCTCGACCCCCTCGGCAACGCAGTGCACACCGCGCTCAGCTTTGATCTGCTGGGTGAGGATGTTCTGATCACCGGCGCGGGCCCCATCGGCATTATGGCTGCCGCAGTCGCGCGCCATGCCGGGGCGCGGCATGTGGTGATCACAGATATCAACCCGGATCGTCTGAGACTGGCCGAACATGTCGTGCCGACCCTGCGGACGGTGGATGTCAGCAAGGAAGACCTGCAGGACGTCATTGCCGAACTCGGCATGCAGCAGGGGTTCGATGTGGGCTTGGAAATGTCCGGCTCACAAGCTGCGCTGGACCAGATGGTCGAGGCTCTGGTGATGGGCGGCAAGATCGCTTTGCTGGGTATTCCGCCCGGAAAGTCTCCGGTGGACTGGTCCCGCATCGTGTTCAAAGCGATTACCATCAAAGGCGTTTATGGGCGCGAAATGTTCGAGACCTGGTACAAAATGATTGCGATGCTGCAGAACGGTCTGGATGTCAGCCGGGTCATCACGCACCACATGAAAGTCGACGATTTCGCCGAAGGCTTTGCCGCGATGAAATCCGGCCAATCCGGCAAAGTGGTTCTGGACTGGACTTAACGCTCTGGAAGTGCGCTGATTTAGACCCTAAACAGGGGCGAACTCATGCGTTTGGAGGAGCAAATGGGCGATAAGGATCATCGGTATCTTGAGCGTGGAATCGAGGACACTCTGGTCACCGATTTCGCGGAAACCCATCGCAAGAGCTATGGCGATTTTCTGCAGCTCAAAACCCTGCTGAACTTGCAAAAGACCTTTCAGGACCCTGCGCAGCCGGATGAAATGCTGTTCATCGTCATCCATCAGGTCAGCGAGCTGTGGCTGAAACTGATGCATCACCAACTGGTCGAGGTGCGCCGGTTCCTGCAACAGGATGAATTCGGCCCCGCGATGAAGAACCTCGACCGGGTCAAGGCGATTCAGCGCCAGCTGATCTCGGCTTGGGAGACGTTGTTGACCATGACGCCGGCCGACTACATGACCTTCCGCGAGGCATTGGGCAGTTCGTCGGGCTTCCAAAGCTACGGCTATCGTCAGATCGAATTTATTCTGGGCAACAAAGATGCCTCGACCCTGAAAGTGCACGAACATGACGCCGAGGTCATGAGCTTACTGAATGCCGCGCTGACAAAACCGTCCTTGTATGACGAGGTGCTGCATATGTTGTCCCGTCAAGGTTTCGATGTGCCCGATGATTTACTGAACCGGGACTATGCGCAGCCTTATTCCGGCGACAACCGCGTGGTGAAGATATGGGGGCAGGTGTTCCGCAACACGGACCGTTATTGGGATCTTTATGCGCTAGCCGAAAAGCTGATGGACGTCGAATCCCTGTTCCAACGCTGGCGTTTTGACCATGTCACGGCTGTGGAACGTGTCATCGGCAACCAACCCGGCACGGGTGGATCCAGCGGCGTGTCCTTTCTGCGCAAGGCCCTGGATTTACGCTTCTTCCACGACCTCTACGATGTGCGCACCGAATTGATGTATGCGGGGCAGGAGTAGGCGATGCTGTATCGAGGGTTCTCTCAGGATGAGCTGGAGCGTGAATACGCCCCTAGTTCGATGATCGGTGGCGATCTGACACCCTATCTAGACAGCTATACCGCACTCAGCGCGCAGCACCGGGCGAGGATGGACGTGAAGGAAAACGTCGCCTATGGCGATTCGCCGGCGCAAGTGCTGGATTTCTTTCCCGCGAAAGGAGCAGGTGCGCCTCTGCACGTCTTTGTTCACGGCGGATATTGGCAAGCGCTCAGCCAACGAGAATCGGCGATGATGGCTCCTGCGCTGATTGAGGCCGAGCAATCCTTTGCCACGTTGAATTACACGTTGGCCCCGGATGCGCGGCTGGATCAGATGGTCAACGAATGCCGCGATGCCCTGCTTTGGCTGGCAGAGAACGCGTTCAATCTGGGCTTTGATCCGTCGCGGATCACCCTATCGGGACACAGTGCTGGCGCGCATCTGGTGGCCATGGTCATGGCGACCTCGGCGGATGCGTTGGCCCGCGCAGGATTGCGCGTGCGCGATGTTATTCTGATCAGCGGCGTCTATGATCTGGAACCGATCAGCCTGACCTCGGTGAACGACCCGCTGCAGTTGACCCCGGTCGAGGTGCACGATCTGTCCCCGATCCTGCACCTGCCACCCCCCGGCCCACGCTATCACGTGACAGTGGCGGAACGGGACACGCCGGAATTCATCCGCCAAAGTCGTGATTATGCGGAAGCTCTGCGCAAAGGCGGGCATTCGGTCAGTTTCGATTTGCAAAAGGGCATGCAGCACTTCGATATCATCATGCATCGAGGGACGTTTTTGCCGGCAAATCGGTAGTCAAAGGCATCGAAAATCAACTGATTTGATATTTTCCCGGGAAATTAACACAACCATTACAAACCTTATCTTTGTAGCCAAGCTTCGAACGCCCGGTTCGAGCCCAACGCAGTCGTTACAAAATTGGCTTTGAGCAAAGGACTTCATCTGGAACTCATTCCAGCGTGTTCTTGTAGACTTTGCCGTCTTTCATGATCAGATCGAAATTCTCATGCGGGTCTGCGATCAGGTCGATATCTTGCAGCGGATTGCCGTCCACCAGGATTAAGTCGGCATAAGCGCCCTTTGCGATCACACCCAGGTCACCTTGTTGATAAGGGTGGCGCGGGCCTGAGAGTTTGAGCAGTTCAGCATTGGTTGAAGTCGCCATTTTCAGCACCTCGAATGGCGTGTACCAGCGCTGCAATTTGGCAAGGAACGCACCCTGACGTTCGGCCAGTTTGGGATCGAACAGGATATCGGTGCCAAAGGCGACTTTCACACCAACATCTTTCGCAGTTTTATAGGTGAAATCTGTGCCGTTGGTGACGTCGATCCATTTCTGCTGGCTGACAGGGTCGTCGAAAGAAAAGCCATCCTCGTCATCCAGAAGAGGCTGCACAGACAACCACACGTCGTTGTCGCGCATCAGTTCCATCGTTTCGCGGCTCATCAAAAAACCATGCTCGATGGACTTAACGCCAGCGGCAACGGCAATTTCCACAGCCTCGTCCGTGAAGACATGAGATGCAACATAAGTGTTGTAGGTGTCGGCCACCTCTACAAAAGCCTCGATTTCGGCCTTGGTGTATTGGCGTACATCCAGAGGATCATAGGTGGATGACACCCCGCCACCGGTGGAAATCTTAAGTTGGGTTGCACCCATGCGCATGATCTCACGCGCGCGTTTGACCACTTCCGGAACACCATCAGCTTGCGCCATCAAACCAACGCTGTACCAGTACCATTGCGAATCCGCGCCGTTCGTCGGAACCGCTTGGTAGGGGCGATAGTCAAAGTGGCCGCCGGTTTGTGTCACGGGTGGGCCGGACGGCAGGATACGGGGGCCTTCGATCTCGCCTGCGTCAATCATCCGTTTTATGGCAAATGAATTGCCGCCAACGTCGCGCACCGTTGTAAAGCCGCGCATTAACGTGCCTTCGGACCCGATGGCACCCCGCACCGCGACCTCAAGAATATCGCCGGTCACAACCACACTCTGCGGATTGCAACAGTAAAGCGTGTGCCAGTGTACGTCGATCAGGCCCGGCATCAACGTTCGCCCGCCGCCATCGATGACGATACCATTGGCGACGGCGAGGGGTTCTGAGGACACATCTGTGATCAGATTGTCGGTTACAACAACATAGGCATTTGTAATCATTTCCTCATTCACACCATCAAACACGTTGACGTTTGTGAACAGTATCGGCCCCCCATCCTGGGAGAGCGCTTGCGAACTGGCTATAGTGAGAAAAATCGACGAAACCGCCGCAAGTTTGGGAAAATGCATTCTAAATTCCTCAGAAAATTCTGTCGGAGAAACCATCCCAGCGGAAGCAAGCTTTTTCAAGGATTCCCTCACTTTTCTGCAAGGTCGGCTTTGTCCGCATAGCCGACCTTGAAGTCAGACTCATCTCATAATTAGGGCAGGATTGTAAAACGCACCGTACTGACTGGATTCAGAGAATCTCATACGCACAATCAAAGGCTTGCAATCATTCACAAAAATAAAACAGCGGCCCGAGTGAGCCGCTGTTTTCTGTTTTACTGTACTACCGGATCAATCCAGCGTCCGGGTGACCTCTTCGCGTTCGAAGATTTCGATCACGTCGCCTGCACGGATATCGTCGTAGTTCTCGAACGCCATCCCGCATTCCTGACCTGACTGAACCTCGGCCACTTCGTCCTTGAAGCGTTTCAGCGTCTTCAGCGTGCCTTCGTGGATCACCACGTTGTCGCGCAGCAGGCGGACACCTGCGGAACGACGCGCCACGCCTTCGGTGACCAGACAGCCAGCAACTTTGCCGACGCCTGTAACCTTGAAGACTTCGCGGATCTCGGCGTAACCGATGAACTTTTCGCGGATCTCGGCGCTCAGCAGGCCGGATGCGGCGGCTTTCACGTCATCGACCAGATCGTAGATCACCGAGTAGTAGCGGATTTCCACACCCTTCTGGTTCGCGGTATTCCGTGCCGACGCATTGGCACGCACGTTGAAGCCCAGGATCGGCGCACCGGATGCTTCGGCAAGGCCGACATCGGTTTCGGTAATCGCACCTACGCCCGAGTGCAGCACGCGCACGCGTACCTCGTCGTTGCCGATCTTCTCCATCGCCTGAACGATGGCCTCAGCCGAGCCCTGAACGTCTGCTTTCATCAGAATTGGCAGTTCGTTGACGTTCTCGTCTTCCTTGGCCTTCTGCATCAGCTGCTCAAGGGTCGTTGCGGCGCCAGCGGCGGCACGTTTGTCCTTGGCGGCCTGTTCGCGATATTCCGCGATCTCGCGGGCCTGCGCTTCGGTCTCGGTCACGTTCAGAACGTCGCCAGCTTCGGGCGTGCCGTTCAGACCCAGAACCTCGACAGGAACCGAGGGGCCAGCTTCCTTGACGCGTTCACCCTTGTCGTTGATCAGCGCACGGACTTTACCGTATTGCTCACCCACGACGAAGATATCGCCCTGACGTAGCGTACCGTTCTGAACCAGAACAGTCGCGACCGGGCCGCGACCCACGTCCAGCTGCGCCTCGATCACGGCACCCTGGGCGGCGCGATTCGGGTTGGCTTTCAGCTCCAGAATCTCGGATTGCAACGCGATGGCTTCCAGCAACTCGTCCAAGCCCTGACCGGTGATGGCAGAGACTTCGACGTCCTGAACCTCACCCGACATTTTCTCGACGATGACTTCGTGCTGCAGCAGGTCGGTGCGCACCTTGTCCGGGTTCGCGCCTGGCTTGTCGACCTTGTTGATCGCCACGATCATCGGCACTCCGGCCGCTTTCGCGTGGTTGATCGCTTCGACCGTCTGCGGCATCACCGCGTCATCGGCGGCAACAACCAGAACCACGATATCCGTGACCTGAGCACCGCGCGAGCGCATCGAGGTAAAGGCCGCGTGACCCGGCGTATCCAGGAAAGACAGTGTGGTGCCGCTATCGGTTGTCACCTGATAAGCACCGATGTGCTGGGTGATGCCACCCGCTTCGCCTGCCACAACCCGCGCATCGCGGATCGCATCCAGCAGCGAGGTTTTGCCGTGGTCAACGTGACCCATGATGGTGATGACCGGCGGACGCGATTTCAGATCTTTGTCGTCGTCTTCGACCTCTTTGATGACGTCCTCGACATCCGAATCAGAGACACGGGTCACTTTGTGACCGAATTCTTCGATGATCAGCTCGGCGGTATCGGCATCAATGGTCTGGTTCTGCGTGACCATCATGCCCATGTTCATCAGCGATTTGACAACGTCTGCCACACGCTCGGCCATACGGTTGGCCAGCTCTGACACCGTGATCGCCTCGGGCAGCTGTACGTCGCGGATTACCTTTTCGCGCTCGACCGTACCACCCATGGCTTTCTGACGCGCCCGCTCCTGCTTGCGTTTCATCGCCGCCATAGAGCGGTGACGATTACCTTCCCCGCCCGTTGCCTGACCCAGTGTCAGCTTGCCGGACCGGCGGTTGTCATCACGGCCTTTGCCACGATTTCCGCGCTGTTCACGCTCGCGATCGTTTTTCCGCGGCGTTGCAGCCGGTGCAGGCTTGTTGGCCGGGCTGCGCGGAGCAGCCGCCTTGGGCTCTGCCGGTGCAGCCGGAGCAGCTGCGCGTTGGGCCGCTATTTCAGCCTCTTTGCGCTTGCGATCTTCTTCTTCGGCCTTGGCACGTGCACGTTCTTCGGCCTCGCGCTGTTCGCGTTCCTTGGCCTCTTGCTCCGCACGACGACGGGCGCGCTCTTCTTCACGCGCTTTTTCAGCTGCCTCGCGGGCGGCGGCCTCTTCGACCTCACGGGCCTTCGCGGCCTGCAGCGCCTTCATCCGGCGGGCCATCTCCGCATCGGAAATCCCGGCAGGGCGGCGCGACGGATCACCCGAGGGCGTTGCTCCGCCACCCGGCTTGCCGGCACCCGGCTTGGGAACCACCACGCGCTTGCGTTTGGTCTCCACCACGACATTCTTGGTACGTCCGTGGCTGAAACTTTGTTTCACATTTCCGGGGCGTGCCCCGCCACGAAGACCCAATGTCTTTTTGCCGTCATTATCGCTCATAAAGCTTCTTACCCTTCCGCGCGGCCCCTGCCGCCGTCATCCGTTTCGCGCAAGCCACGCAGGCGCTGCGCTTCCTCTACAACACGTTTGGCGAGTCCGCCAGAGGCGAGCGCCGCATGAATCACGGTTTGGCGCCCAAATGCCTGTCCCAGCTCGTCCGCCGTCAGCCAGCCGATGTATGTTCCGAAGTGCGGCGTGCTCAGTTTCGACTTGCCGCGCCCTGATCCATCAGAGGCTTGTATCAGTACCTGGGCCTCTTCCCGGTCCAGCCACGTCTTGACCTTTTCGTAACCGGCGATCGCATCACCGGATTTGCGCGCAAGGCTCACCAACTCGATCACACGGCGCGCAATCTGACGCTCAACTTCATCCGCGAGATCGTTGGGCACACTGACTTGCGCCTTGAAACCACGTGCAAACAGCTTTTTGCCCACGGCCTTGTCCAGCGCGCTGCGATCCGCCGCGACATAGACGCCACGTCCCGGCAGTTTTGCCGCGACATCCGGAAAGACCTGACCATCCGGCCCCGTCACAAAGCGGATCAACCCATATTTAGGTTGAACCTCGCCCGTGGCGATGCACTTGCGTTCAGGTCCTTCGGACCGATCCTTATGGACGCCACCGCGACCCATTTGCGCCACCCGAAGCCTGAGATCAGGCCTCGGCCTCCTCTTCGGTAACTTCTTCTTCGGCCTGCTCCAACTCAGCAGGATCGACCCAGCCCAGCATGATCCGAGCTGTCATGACCAGATCCTGCGCCTCTTCCAGCGTTACACCGAAAGGTTCCAGAACACCGTCATCTTTGATTCGCTGGCCGTCGACCGTGGTCCAACCACCGGCCAGTTCCCAGTCAGCGCAGGTGGCGAAGTCTTCCAGGTTCTTCACATCGTCCTTGGCCAGCGCTTCAACCATCTGGGGTGTCAGGCCTTCGAATTCAATAAGACTGTCTTCGGCACCCAACGCGCGGGCGCTTTCCAAAGCTGCCTTGGCCTTTGCTTCCAGATATTCGCGCGCCCGTGTTTGCAGCTCTTGCGCGGTGCCTTCGTCAACGCCGTCGATCACCAGCAGTTCTTCGATTTCCACATAGGCTACCTCTTCGAGGTTGGTGAAGCCTTCGGACACCAGCAACTGAGCAAAGAACTCATCCAGATCCAGGCTGTCCATGAACAGCTGGGTGCGGGCTTCGAATTCTTTCTGACGACGCGCCGATTCTTCGGCCTCGGTCATGATGTCGATATCCAGATTAGTCAGCTGGCTGGCCAGACGCACGTTCTGACCGCGGCGACCGATGGCCAGCGAAAGCTGTTCCTCGGGAACCACAACCTCGATTTTGCCGGCTTCTTCGTCCAGAACCACCTTGGAAACCTCAGCAGGCTGCAGCGCATTCACCAGGAAGGTCGGTTGATCTTCGTTCCACGGAATGATGTCGATTTTTTCGCCCTGCAGCTCGTTCACAACGGCCTGCACGCGGCTGCCGCGCATACCAACGCAAGCACCAACGGGATCAATCGAGCCGTCATAGGAAATCACGGCGATCTTGGCGCGCGAACCGGGGTCACGGGCCACGGCCTTGACCTCGATAATGCCGTCATAGATTTCCGGCACTTCCATCTTGAACAGCTCGGCCATGAATTCCGGCGCGGTGCGCGACAGGAAGATCTGGTGGCCACGAACTTCGCGACGCACTTCCTTGATATAGGCACGAACACGGTCATTCGGACGATAGCTTTCGCGACCGATCTTGTCATTGCGGCGTAGAACGGCCTCAGCACCGCCCAGATCGACAATGACATTGCCAAACTCTTCGCGCTTGACCGCACCGTTGATGATGGTGCCCGCACGATCCTTGAAATCTTCGTACTGACGGTCGCGCTCGGCTTCGCGAACCTTCTGCAGGATCACCTGCTTTGCGGATTGTGCCGCGATACGGCCCATTTCAACTGGCGGCACTTCTTCAACGAAGACGTCACCAACTGAAGGCGTTTCCATATACTGCTTGGCCTGCTCGACAGTCATCTCGGCCTGATAGTTTTCCAGCTCTTCATCTTCGACCACGGTGCGAACGCGGGTGAATGTTGCTTTGCCAGTCTTGCGATCGATGCTGACGCGGATGTCCATTTCAGCGCCGTAACGGCTCTTGGCGGCACGGGCGAGCGATTCCTCCATCGCTTCGACAACCAGACCGGGGTCGATCATCTTTTCGCGGGCCACGGCCTCGGCGGTCTGCAGCAGCTCCAGCTGGTTGGCTGAGGTGATTGCCATCAGTTCGTCTCCTCTTCGGACCCTTCGGTCTCAATCTCGTCGAAAGCGTTTTCGTTCAGGGCACCGGCGTCTTTGCGCTGGCGCAGCATTTCCTTGATCAGGTCGTCGGTCAGGACCAGCTTGGCGTCGCTCAGCCAGTCGAATTGCAGTCCGATGGTGATCGTCTCGTCCCCCTCGGTGAGATTGATCAGGACCTCATCTCCCTCGATCCCGGCCAGCTCACCTTTAAAACGGCGGCGTCCGTCGATCAGTTCGGCGGTTTCGATCTTGGCCTCATATCCTTCGAACGCCTCAAAGTCCTTGAGACGGGTCAGGGGGCGGTCGATGCCGGGGCTGGACACTTCCAGCGCATAGGCGTCAAGGATCGGATCCTCAACATCCAACGTGGCGCTGACCGCGTTCGAGATCTCGGCGCAATCATCCACTTCGATACCGCCATCAGGCTTGTCAGCCATGATCTGCAGCGTGGTTTGTTTGCCGCTCATCAGGCGAATACGCACAAGTTCATACCCCAGATCCTCGATCACGGGAGTGATGATCTCGGCCAGTCGCCGGTCGATGGCTGCTTTGGCTATCAGGTCATTTGTCATCTGGTACTCTACCCTGTCAGTCGGGCACAAAAAAACGGGCGCGCGGCCCGTCGATCTTTTCCGGTGGAGCCCCGGACCGAAGCCCGACACGCCGCTGTTAACGGCCATATAGCCAAGCGACTGCAAGATTGCAAGCCCAAGCGCCAGGATGGGCAATCACAATATCAGTCTGACAGAATCCACTCGCCATTTTCACACAGGTAAGGACCAACGCGGTCCCCGTCTTCGTAGACCTCGCCGTCAAACAGGCATTGACGTCCCTGGGCATGTGCCACGCCTGACAGAGCGACGGTCACAAGTGCAATAATGGCAGAGAGAACAGCAAGTTTATTCATGGAAAGCTCCTATTCCGCCGAAGATGCAAAAAGCGCAGGCTGCGTATTGCGCGGGTAGATAATCACCGAAAGAGTGCCCCTGCCCTGAAACTGCTCGGCATTCGCCGTCCGCGGCGGGAAGAGTTGATCAAAGGCCACCCGGTTCAGCCCCAGCTTCATTTCTGAACCCGACAAAAACTCGAACGGTGTCCGCGCGGCGCAGGCATGAAAAACAGGATCTTGCCGCACCGTGAACTGACGCATGATATTGGATGACCCGCCGGTCGGTTTGATCAGGACGGTAATCCCCGGCTTCAAAAAACTGTCGGGGCAGGTGTACACCATCGGTTTTTCGTTCCTATTTGCGTCATGCAACAACACGCCCTCGGCCGTTACCTCGTGCTTGAAGGGGCTGAACACGGTCTCTTGCTGAATGAAGTTCGTGTAAAGCGTCGCAAATAGCTGGCTGTCACCACGCGGTTCGGACTTTATACCCTCGTACAGATCAGCGATCGCCTGCCACATCCGTGAATCCGCCCCACGCAATGTTCCGGGCAGCGAAAACGGACCTTCCAGATCATACAGCACGTCGCGCAGCCCGGCCGACAGGGGATCCTCCTTTTCCAGCCCTCTAATTTCGTGAACCAGATCCGAATCGTTCAACGCATAGTAACCATGCGACTTCAGCGTGCGGGTCAGAGCCCGCATATCGGACAGTTTCCGCGCTGTCGTCTCTGCACTATCTTCGGGGTTCGCCTCTACGGCCTCAAAACCCTTGTCCAGCAACTGGGTCAGCGACTGCCCTTCGCGGGCATCCAGCTCTATCGTCCCGTTTTTGCTGACTTTTACGGTAACGTCTTTACCTGATTTCAGGGCAAACACCGCAACAACCGCCAATGCTACGGACAAAATGGAAATTGATATATTCTTTAAGCTTTCAACCCTCATGGGAATTCTCCCATTTTCGAAACAATTAAGCTAATACAGCGCGTACAATAGCAAAATTTTGCACAAAGTAGAAGTCAGGCGAATTTTCGGCGTTTAAATCAACCACCAACGCTCGGCAACGCGGCCATCATCCAGGGGGCGATCCGTTCCGATCTGACGGGGCATGCCGACATGCCCTGCTACAGCCAGCGCCATATCGGATTCGCTTGGAAAAAAGCGCAATCCGCGGTGCGGGCTGAACCCTTCGCCCTGCGGCAGTGCCGCGATATCCACAAAGCCGTCTCGCAGTGCCTCGGTACGCACGCGAGCGTCGGGAATCACGATAACTTCCAGGGTATCGGCCCAGCCAGCCAATCCATCCTTGTAGTGGCCCGCCACACGGCGCCCAAGGAAATGACGATCATCCTCCGCCCGTTCAACTCGGTAGCATCCGGTGCCGTTCGCCGCCTGCAAGGGCGTGACACCTTGCCCGTTGCGCGTAATAACGAACCTGCTGTCGGCCAAAAGGAAGGGTAGACCCGGGTTGGCCTGAGCCAACTCCAGACGCACGCGATTATCTGACAAGGCGTCGACCTGCCCGACATCGCCCAGAACCGCCATCACATCCCTTACATCAAGGACTGCGCCATCGTGAAAACGAGCGTTCTCGCGCAGATCAAAGCTCCAGATGCGGGCTTGGGAATCAGTTTGCCAACCGGTCGCAAGCTCTCCGCGCAGGGTGCCGTCGGGTGCAATCTCGGTCAGGGTGTCGAACACGGCCCCACGGGCAACCTGCTCCAAACTGTCATCGCGGGGCACGGCAAGGCGCAGCGTACCACCCACTTTGGGCGTATCGGCTAAAGACGCACCGGTCGCCGCGAGCAGAGCGGCGGCAGCACCGGAAGCAAACAGAGCACGACGGTCGATGCGGGTCATAATGCGCCCTCCGCCACGCGGTCCATGATGCGAACCAATTCCGCGCTAATTCCGGGTTCGGACAGCGCATGCCCGGCCTGGCGCACCATCTTCAGCTCGGCATTGGGCCACAGCTGGGCAAGGTTCCACGCGGCCTGAGGCGGACAGATCATGTCATACCGACCCTGCACGATATGGCCGGGGATATGTGCGATTCTGTCCATCTGGTCCAGAATCTGCCCGTCCTGTTCAAGGAACGCGCGGTTGATGAAATAGTGATTCTCAAGCCGCGCAAAGGCGCGCGCGTATTCCCCCGGGCTTTCCCCAGTTGCGCCATGCGAATGGATCGAAGCCAGCGCGTTTTCCCAACTGGACCAGGCGCGCGCATACAGAATCTCGGTCGCGCGATCACCCGAGAACAGGCGTTTGTTATATGCGCCGATCGTGTCGCTTAGTTCACTTTCCGACAGCAGAGCGGTGAACTTCGCCCATTGCTCGGGCCAAAATTTGCCCGCGCCACCACCATAAAACCAGTCCAGCTCGGCCTGCGTCGCAAGGAACACACCGCGCAGCACCAGGCGATTGACCCGATCCGGGTGGGACTGCGCATAGACCAGCGCAAGCGTCGCCCCCCAGCTACCGCCAAAGACAATCCAGTCGTCGATATCCAGCAAGGTTCGCAGACGTTCGATATCGTCCACCAGATGCCAAGTGGTGTTGTCAGTGACCGAGGCATGCGGGCGTGACCGTCCGCATCCGCGCTGATCAAACAGAATCACCCGGTAAACGTCCGGATCGAAATAACGCCGCATAGCCGGGCTGCAGCCGCCACCGGGTCCCCCATGCAGAATCACCACCGGAAGGCCATTGGGATTGCCGCATTGTTCCATATAGATACGGTGTCCATCGCCCACATCGACCATACGCTGATCGAAAGGATCGATCGGCGGGTACAGATATTGAACTGCGCGCTTTTGGTCCGGGTACTTGTCCATTATGGCCCTATATAGTCCTTAAGCGTAAAAGAGCATACGGAGACAGGAATGCAAGCGCATCCGAACACGGTTGACCCTTCCGAGATCGCAAAATTCGAAGCGATGGCCGCAGAATGGTGGGATCCGCATGGAAAATTCAAACCACTGCACATGCTCAACCCCTGTCGGCTGGATTATATCACACAGCAGATCGCGGGCGAATTCGATCGCGATTTAAAGTCGCCAAAGCCGTTCGAGGGCTTGCGTTTGCTAGATATCGGCTGCGGCGGCGGGCTGCTGAGCGAACCGATGGCCCGCCTTGGGGCCGAAGTGGTCGGAGCGGATGCCGCCGAAGGCAACCTGCCCGTCGCGCGAATCCACGCGGAACAATCCGGGCTGGAGATCGACTACCACCACACCACAGCCGAGGACATGGCCGCTGCAGGCGAACAGTTCGACGTGGTGCTGAACATGGAAGTGGTCGAGCATGTTGCCGACCCGTTGGGATTTCTGACAGCCTCGCAGCAATTGCTGAAACCGGGCGGGTTGTTGATCTGTTCGACCATCAACCGCAATCCGAAATCTTATGCTATGGCCATTTTCGGGGCCGAGGTCGTCATGCGCTGGTTGCCCCGCGGCACGCATGAGTGGAACAAGTTCATCACCCCCGATGAGCTGTTCGACCTGCTGCGCCAAGCCGGGCTGGACCCGGTGGACCGCAAGGGTTTCGTGTTCAACCCGATCCTGTGGAGTTGGTCGATCTCGGACCGCGACCTGAGCGTGAATTATGTGACGGCGAGTGTGAAGCCGAATTAAGGAAGATTTTTTGACTCGATCTTTAAGTTACGCGCCGTGGCGCGCGGTATTTTTTGGTGCGGCAATTTCCGCTGCTACCTTGTTCAATAACACGCTAGCCACAGCAGAAGAGAATGCGGGCGTGTTCGTGTACGAACATGAAGGCGTTCCGCTTCTTGGCTACATTAGCGATCCTAAAGTTTCTGAGGCGACTCAGGAAATAGCAGATCGGTACTTGGGTTCGAACTCGAACAACTATGATCTGGTAAGGGCGTTGTATTTTTTCGTCTTTATTGACCCCGAGATAGTTTCGGATGGCAAGTTTGTGAAACCAGTCGAATTAGAACTGACGGAGGAGACGACAGAACCATTTTCCAAACACGAACTCTCTGACGAAGGATGCAACGTAGGAAAAATAAGTTCTACTAATGAAGATGTAAAAGGTGAGTATTTGATATGGCTTATCCATGGCGGTGAATTCGAGGGCGTGGATGGAATAGAAGCCTGCCTTCTATTCGCAGCAGCGGCGGCGGCTGGAGTTGGCTTGCAAGGCAACCCAAAAATGGAGGCCAGTGATTTGCGGCAGCTTCTGGATAGAATGCTCTTAGAATGAAGTGGCCGTTTAGTCCGCGGCACATTGCATGAGCATCAAGCCTGCCAGCGCCCGACCACACCAGTCCTGGATCCACCTTGGGACAACGGTTCGCTGATCCCTACTCCCCCTCCAACTGCAACCGCAAATCCCGCAACACGGGCAGCGTGCTGCGGACGCGCTCCAGCCCCAACTCTCCGACCACGCGGTTGATCAGGGGGGCGATTGACGCAATCGCCTGATCGCGGGCACGGCGACCGGCGGGGCTGATCGCCACCATCTTGCGGCGGGCGTCGTCCCAGTCGGGGCGGATATGGATGTACCCGGCCCATTCCAGCTTGGCCAAGGTGTTGGTCATCGCACCACGCGTGACGTGGAACGTATCGGCCAATTGTGCCGGGCTACGCTCGTTCCCGACAAAAACCAGGTGGTTGAGCACCGAGAAATGCGAAATCTCCATACCCTTGGGCAGCACCCGGCTAAGCCGATTACGCAACAGCTGGTCGGCGGTCAGGATTTCGCTGAACAGCGTGACCGCAAGGGCATTGTGTTCGTCAGTCATGGTCCGGTTCTGGATCAGGGTCCGTCAAAGCGACGGACGTGAGTCAACGAGGGCACCCGACGGCGCGCCTCAGACACAGAACTATCACGCAAATCGAAAATGTGAATGCCCGGATCGGTCCCTGCGTCGATGACAACCTCTCCCCAAGGGGCAATTACCATGCTGTGGCCATAAGTATAGCGCGTCTTGCCGCGGGCCTTAGGGTGTTCGCCAGTTTGTGCGGGGGCCAGAACCCAACAGCCGGTCTCAATCGCCCGGGCGCGCAGCAACGATTCCCAATGGGCCGCACCCGTGACCGGCGAAAACGCGGCCGGAACCGTCAGGATTCGCGCCCCTGCCTGCGCCAACGCCGCATAGAGCGCCGGAAACCGGACGTCATAGCAAACGGTCATGCCAAGCTTGCCAAAATCAGTGTCGGCAATCACCGCCTTGTCGCCGGGGCGGTAATTTTTTGATTCGCGGAAGGTCTCGGTTTCGGTGACCTGCACGTCGAACATGTGTATCTTGTCATACCGCGCCACGACCTGCCCCTGCGGGTCGATCATGAAGGACCGGTTGGCGAACCGACCGTCTGCATCATGGGTCTTGATCGCCAAAGACCCGATCAGCAGCCAGACACCCAGCGCGGCGGCCTGATCCTGCAGGCCGGCCAGCGATTGGTCATCTTCTTCGTGCTGCAGGACTTCGCGCTGCCGCGTGGTGCTGGTGGACACGCAATTCGTCACCTCGGGCGTCAGGATGAACCGCGCGCCTTGTTCCGCAGCCTCGGCCATCATGGCGCGCACCCTGTCCAGATTTTCGGCCGGATCATCCGACGAGGTGATTTGCAGCAGCGCGGTCTTCATCAGGCTGCGAGCAGGCGATCCAGCTTGCCCTGACGCTCCAGCTCATACAGTTCGTCACAGCCGCCCACGTGCTGCGCACCGATAAAGATCTGTGGCACGGTTCGTTTGCCACCGGCGCGCTGGATCATCTCGGGCTTGCGCTTGGGGTGCATAAGCACGTCGACTTCCTTGAATTCGACGCCTTTCTGTTTCAGCAAGCGTTTGGCCGCGTGACAAAAGCCGCAGAGCGGCGAGGTGTAGATTTCTACCGGTTTCATATTCCGTACCTTCGCGTTTCGCATAATCTTGGGCGAATTAGGCATCCTTGGCAACGCGCGCTAGGGTCAACACGGAAATATGATTTGCTCCGGATGCAAGGCAGACACGCGCGCAAGCCGCCAGTGTTGCGCCGGACGTCATCACATCATCCACCAGCAGGATATCGCGGCCCCGCAAGCGGTCTTGCCGCTTTGGATGGGCGATGATCGCGCTTTTAAGGACTTCAGCCCGCTCTGCCGCTGTTTTGCCATCCAGAACAGGCGTCTTTCGGTGGCGAAGCAAAAGGTCCGGGCACACCTCAAGCCCTTCCTCTTTCCCAAGGTGCTGCGCCAGTAGGGCGGACTGGTTGTACCGGCGTTTCAACAACCGGGACCAGTGTAAAGGCACCGGCGCAAGCAGCATCCCCTCGCGGAATATCTCTTGCCCGGCCCGCGCCAGCCAGCGTGCGGCAGGGCGCGCCAGTTCGGGCCTGTCACCATGTTTCAAGGCCAGCACCAGCGACCGCGCTTTGCCATCGTACAAAAGGGCCGAACGCCCATCTTGCCAGGGGCGCGGCGCAGCCAAGCAATCGTCGCACTCAATCCGGTGACCGTCTGAAACCCCCGGTAACGGCACCCCGCAGCTTTCGCAAACAACTCCTCCGATAAAGGACGTCTCGCGCCAGCAGGGCCCACACAGCCCGAAATCCGATTCGGTCAGGTCCCCGCAGCCCAGACAGCGCGGCGGATAGATCAGCGCGACAGCGGTTTGAATCTGGTGCCACATGCGATAATTGCGCCCTATGAAACTGCCTGTGTCCAATACACCCTCTTTGTTTGATCGCCAGGTCCTTACCCGGCACCGCGCCCGCGCGAAGGATGAGGCCCTGTTCCTGCATCGTGCCGCTGTGGACGAAGTGCAGGATCGGCTCTCCATGGTTAACAAAACCTTTACGGCCCCGGCGATCGTGACGCCATTTGCGCATATCTGGCAGGACGTGCTGCCCGGGACGCGGATCGTTGCGGATGATGAGGTTCTGGATCTGACCCCCGGTGCGCATGATTTGGTCATCCACGCCATGGCGCTGCATTGGGCCAATGATCCTGTTGGGCAACTGATCCAATGTCGCCGTGCTCTGCGCCCCGACGGGTTGCTGTTGGTTGTGTGTCTGGGCGGAGAAACCCTGCACGAGCTGCGCGCCGCATTGGGACAGGCCGAAATCGAAGTGACCGGAGGCCTCAGTCCGCGCATCGTCCCGATGGCCGAGCTGCGCGAACTTGGCGGGTTGCTGCAACGGGCGGGGTTTGCGCTGCCGGTCGCCGACACCGCGCGCCTGACGGCGGAATACCGCGACATGCAGCACCTGATGCATGACCTACGCGCCATGGGTGAGACCAACAGCCTGTCCGGGCGCATGAAACAACCCACCAAGCGACAGGTTTTTACGCGCGCGCAGCAGGTCTATGCCGACAACTTCTCAACACCCGCGGGGCGGTTGGCCGCCACCTATGAATTGATCTGCTTGACCGGCTGGTCTCCGGATGACAGCCAACAGAAACCATTGCGCCCCGGATCGGCCAAAGCGCGGCTTGCGGATGCGCTGGGCACAAAAGAAGGTAAACTGTCCAATTGACGACCGGGCTTTTCCGGTTATCTCAGGCCAGTACAGAGAAATCTCAGGAAGCATCAGATGTTTGACGCCACTCGCCCCGATCATACCGCCGCAGACCACCCAAAGGTCAAAATGGGCCGCGTCGGCATTCTGCTGGCCAATCTCGGTACACCGGATGACTACAGCTATTGGCCGATGCGCCGGTATCTGAACGAGTTTTTGT
Organism: Ruegeria sp. CDSB086; assembly: GCF_059611065.1. NCBI lineage: Bacteria > Pseudomonadati > Pseudomonadota > Alphaproteobacteria > Rhodobacterales > Roseobacteraceae > Ruegeria > Ruegeria sp. CDSB086. The sequence goes on from NZ_JBXWOV010000010.1 coordinate 83,860, forward strand.
CGGACCAACGCGTGATCGACTATCCCAAGTGGAAGTGGCAGCCGATTCTGCAAGGCATCATCCTGTCCAAGCGCCCGTTCAGCTCGGGTGAGGCCTACAAGTCGATCTGGAACCATGACAAGGGCGAAAGCCCGCTGATGACGATCACCAAGGACCAGACAGCCAAGTTGCGCGATGCGATGCAAGAACGGTACGGCGATCAGGTGATGGTCGATTTCTGCATGCGCTACGGCAATCCCTCAACCAAATCCAAAGTACGTGAAATGGTGGCCGCGGGCTGTGATCGAATTCTGTTCTTCCCGCTCTACCCGCAATATGCGGGCGCGACCACGGCAACAGCCAATGATCAGTTTTTCCGCGCGCTTATGGACGAAGCCTGGCAACCTGCGTCTCGCACCGTTCCAGCCTATTTCGACGAGCCTGTCTATATCGACGCTTTGGCCGGGTCAGTGGAAAAAGCCTATGCGGCGCTGGAGACCAAACCGGATGTCCTGGTCTGTTCCTATCACGGCATGCCAGAGCGCTATTTGCAGCAGGGCGACCCGTATCATTGCCAATGCGCGAAAACGAGCCGATTGCTGAAGGAACGGCTGGGCTGGTCGGACGATCAGCTGGTCTCAACCTTCCAATCGCGATTCGGTCCCGAAGAATGGCTGAAACCCTATACCGTGGATCACGTGGCTGATTTGGCGCGGCAGGGAAAGAAGAACATCGCCGTTATAGCGCCCGCGTTTTCCGCCGATTGCATCGAGACGCTGGAAGAGATCAACGAAGAGATCAAGGAAAGCTTTGAAGAGGCCGGCGGTCAGACCTTTACCTATATCCCCTGCCTCAATGACGATGATTCGCACATTGGCGCACTGGGCAAGGTAATCGAAGACAATCTGAAGGGCTGGCTCGACTGACCGTTTCCCATCATCAAGAAATGAAAAAAGGCGGTGGATCGCTCCACCGCCTTTTCTCTAGATTTAGCTCGTCAAATTAGCTTGCTGCAACAGCTGCGGCAACTACGACCAGCAGGATCAGCGGCAGGATGATACCCTGCGACGAACCCTGAGTTTCCTCTACAACAACCGGTGCTTCAACAACCGGCTCTTCCAGGTTACCGGCATAAGCGGTCGAAGCAGCAGCAGTCAATGCAGCGGCGAGAACGAGTTTTTTCATATTAACCTCCAGAGTTTGCACGGCTCCATCAATCGGATCCGCACACCTAAGACTTACCTCGTGGTTTTTTTCTAATCAGCTATATGACTGGAATGCAATTGCAACTTGAGCCACAAGCGGGTTCGTGCGCGAAAATGTCGTCAAATAAGCAACACTTGCGTGCCGACCTTCGCCATCGAGAACAGCTCAGCGATATCTTCGTTGAACAGGCCGATGCATCCGTTCGACGACCGGCGACCAATTTTGCGCGTGTCATGCGTTCCGTGAATCCGGTAGTATTTCCAACTCAGGTATAAAGCATGTGTTCCCAATGGGTTATCAGGGCCCGGCGGAATATGATCTGGCCATTCGGGATTTCGTTTCTTCATAGAAGGTGTCGGTGACCAACTGGGACCCTCAACTTTGCGGATGACGCTGGTGCGGCCCCGGCGGGTCAATTCTTCGGTCAGCGGAACGGATGAGGGGTAGAGTTTGTAAACAGATTGATCATCTGACCAATAATGCAGCGCTCGGGACACCGTATCGACCAGAATGGCCCCATTTCTCGTATTCGAGAAATAAGGCTGCCAATCCAGGGCGCGGAACCCCGAGACATTGCGACGCACGTCTGGCTCGGCCTCGGGTGCTGGGCGCAGTGGGTCACCTGGAATGTACTGGGCAATCGCCGGCGATGCCAGCAGGGCCGAAGCACCGGCCAGAAATCCTCGGCGGCTAGATGAGTGAATGGGTTTCTTGACCATAGTGACCGGTCCTTTGCGAAAGATGTCCTGAAATTTTTACGTATTTTATTGCCAGAATGCGTCAATCGCAAATCAAACCGGCAGAAACATGCAAGAATCAGCCATTGCAGGTTTGCCCAAGGCTGCATGGCGCGCTATGCCGTATATCGACACAATAATCAGGTCGATCATGACGCGTATTATCACATTACTGTTTCTTTGCTTTGTTGCGCTGGCTGCATGTACCCCAAGCAGCACCCCAACTTACGGATCAGATGGCCGTCCACTGCCATCGGTCTACAAGATTCGCGGCAACCCCGAAAAGCTCCAGTTCCGTATGCTGGATTCGGTAAATGCCTTGCGCCAGGCTCAGGGTTTGCAGGCGGTGCAGCTGAACTCGCAGCTGAATGCTGCGGCCGCGACCCACTCTAAGGACATGGCGCGCCAGAACCGCCCATGGCACTTCGGTTCGGACGGCTCGTCGCCCATAGATCGCGCGCAACGCGTTGGTTATTACGGGACTTTCCTGGGTGAGGCGATCTCGGAAACCTATGAGACCGAAACCGAAACCTTGGCCGCCTGGATGCAGGAACCTGGCCCCCGAGCCGTGATCATGGACCCCAAAGCATCACAAATGGGCTTTTCCTGGCATCAGGAAGGCGGCGGGAAAATCTGGTGGACACTGGAAATGGGAGCAGGCGGGTAAGCAAAAGCCGCCTCGAAGAAAAAAGCCCCCAGCTTTCGGGGGCTTTTTTTATTTCTGCAAGGTCAGGCGGCCTGCATGGACTGCGCTTCGGTCAGAATCGCGTAAAGCTTGACCGGATCAGGGTTGGCCCGCAGCTTTGTACAAACTGACGTGTCGCGCAGAGTACGGGACACCAGCGCAAGCGCCTTAAGGTGATCGACACCCGCCTCTTCCGGCGCAAACAGTGCAAATGCGATGTCCACCGGCTGCCGGTCGACCGATCCAAAATCAATCGGTTTTTCGAGCATTACAAACACACCCGAGACAGAGTCCAGATCTGTCAGCCGAGCGTGCGGCAAGGCGACACCGTGCCCAACCCCGGTCGGCCCCAGACTTTCGCGCTCCAGCAGGCAATCGACGACAGTCTGCGCATCCAGGTGCAAAGTCCCGGCGGCAACATCACCAATTTCCTGAAACAACCGCTTCTTACTAGAAGCGGCGGACAACACACGTACTGCTTCGGGCTTTAATATGCTCGAAAGCTCCATCATCACGCTCCACGGCGGGGCCCCTGCAATTGCAGGGGCGTGCCTTGCTAGTCTTGCCTGTTACGGATCAATCCAGCCGATGTTACCGTCCTCGCGACGGTACACGACATTCAATCCGTCCTTGTTTTCGTTTCGGAACACAAGCACCGGCGCACCGGCAAGTTCCATCTGCATGACCGCCTCTCCAACACTCAGCGATGGGATCTTGGTTTCCATCTCAGCCACGATCATGGGCTGCAGAGTATCGGGCTCGTCAGCCGTCTCCGATTCGTCAGAGGCGAGGATATAAGACGACGCTCCGAAGAGTTCAACAGGCTCGGACCGATCTTTGTGGTGGTCTTTCAGTCGGCGCTTATAACGGCGCAGTTGCGTTTCCATCTTGTCGCAGCATCCCTCAAACGCCGCGTAAATCTCGGTTGCGTGTGCCTTGGCCTGAGCGGTCAGACCTGTGGAAAGATGCACTGTGGTTTCGCATACATATTCATGCGCTGAACGGGAAAAGACGACGTTGGCATCTGTCGGACGTTGGGCATATTTGCCCACGACCTCGCCCAGTTCGGTCTGCACATGAGTCTGCAGGGCCGCACCGATGTCGATCTGTTTTCCGCTGATTTGGTAACGCATGTGATCTCCTTCACTATTCACACCCATTTCTGACGTCACGTAATGCGACGCGCTTGTTTTTATCGGGTGGGGGACATCGGCAAATCCTGCGGTAACCGCACCGGCCCCCCTTCAAGGAAGGGGCGTCGTGATCCAGTCGGGAACCGAAGAAATGCCATAGTCCAATTGAGGCAAGAGACGGCGGGAGAGTCAATCAAAACAGGCGTGTATATACGTGATTTCCGCTATGCGCCCGGCGAAAATCTGCGCAAGCTCATGAAATACGGAAGTTTTCGCCCAGGTAAACCCGGCGCACGTTTTCATTTTCGACCACTTCATCGGGTGTGCCGGACATCAGGACCTGACCGTCATGCAGGATGTAGGCACGATCCACGATCTCTAGAGTTTCGCGCACGTTGTGATCGGTGATCAACACGCCGATTCCACGCTTTTTCAGGTCCGCAACCAGGTGGCGGATATCCCCGACGCTGATCGGGTCGACCCCCGCAAAGGGTTCATCCAACAACAGATATTTCGGATCTGCTGCCAAACAACGCGCGATCTCGACCCGGCGGCGTTCACCGCCCGACAGGGCCAGCGCGGGTGCGCGGCGCAGGTGTTCGATCGAGAAGTCGGACAACAGCTCTTCCAGCCGCTCTTTTCGGCGGTGGGCGTGGTTGACGGTGATATCCAGAACGGCGGCGATGTTGTCCTCGACACTCATGCCACGGAAAATCGACATCTCTTGCGGCAGATATCCGATCCCAAGACGCGCGCGGCGATACATAGGCAGCGTTGTGACAACCTGACCGTCAATCGTAACAGTGCCAGCCTCAGGAAACACAAGGCCCGCGACCGAATAGAATGTGGTGGTCTTGCCTGACCCGTTCGGGCCCAAAAGCGCAACCACCTCGGATCGGCCCAAGGTCATGGAAACGTCGCGGATCACTGTCTTTTTTCGGTAAGACTTGCGAAGCTTTTCGATTTTCAGGCCAGAGGTGCCTTCGGCTACCGTCAGGTTTGGCTGAGCCATCAGTTGGCCCCCTGCTGCAGGATGGTCTTCACGTTGCCGGTCATCGTCGCTTTGCCAGTGGTCAGGTTGGCGTTCATCTGGTCGCCGCTGATCGTGCTTGGCCCCTGCAACAGCAGAACGTTGCCCTTCATGACGATCTCACCTGAATCGATGGTGTATTCCGCCCAGTCGCCTTCGGCCGCATCCGGAGGGCTGACCAGAATCACATCCTCGGTCGCTTCCATCCGTTCGATGCCTGAACGGTCTTCGTTGTAAATGACAAGCACGCGTTCCGCCGTCAGCCGCATTTCGCCCTGAATGACGATCACGTTGCCCAGAAACTCGGCCGAGCCGTCTTCCTGATTTACGTTCAGCTTTTCCGAGGTCACCTCGACCGGCAGGCTTGGGTCGGCATTGGCCGAACCGAAAGCAACCTGAGTTTCCTGCGCTGTCGCAGAGATCGCACCAGTTACCAGAGCAGCGCTTACAAGGGCTAATCGAAAATAGAACACAGGTTATCTTTCTGCTTTTTGAGGCTCATACACCAACTTCACGCCATCTGTAAAAATAATATGGACCGGTCCATCTTTTTTTTCAGTCCCAAATGTCATTCTGCCCGCAGTAAAATCACCAATAATACCGGTTCCGTCGACCTGACCGGGCGTGTCGCCCTGAATTTCGTCCAGCGCGGTGTTCAATAGATCCGTTGTGACGACGATGCCGTCCGTTGTTGTTATAACCACATCCCCGACAAAGGTAGCCGTATTCTTGTCCGGACGGATCATGCCAGAGTTGGAATCCAAAGTGATTACGCCGCCATTCAGCAGGCCAAAGCGGCCCCGAAATTCGGCCGCTGTTGGCGCTTCGCCCTCAGTACCCTGCGTTGCCCGGCTTGCCTCGATCTGAACGTCTTCGCCTTTGCGGGTCGTTCCTTGGTAGTTGGGCTGCGTCACCACCTGATCCGCCAAACGTTCATCGATATCCTGCTGGTTGAAGGGCACGGACACATTGGTTTCAATGCTGCGCGACAGCAGGAACACAGTCGACAGCATAGCGATAGCCACCAACGGCAGCACCACCTTGAAGAACTGTACCCTGCGTGAGTGTCCGTCCACCGCACTACCCTCCGCTTAGCCCAATCCGACGCGCAGGCAGTCGTGGATATGCAGCAGCCCCTCGGCTGGGCCTTGTGTCTCGGGGTCGACCACGAACAGCGAAGTGATCTTGCGGTCGTTCATGATCGCCACCGCCTCTTCCGCCATTGCGTTCGGGGAAATGGTCAGCGGATTGGTGGTCATGACCTCTTTTGTGGTCTTGTCCAGAAGGCCGTCCATGTTCCGACGCAAGTCGCCGTCAGTCACGATGCCAATCAGGCGGCCCGTCTCATCCGTCACGCCGACAACGCCAAAGCTTTTCTGGCTCATGACCAGCAGTGCCTCGCTCATGGGGGTGCCCTCAGACACAACTGGCAGATCAGCGTGCATCAAATCCCGCACGGTTGAAAGCTGCGCCCCCAGCTTGCCGCCAGGGTGGAAGGCGCGGAAGTCCTCGGGCTTGAAATCACGGTACTTCATCAACGCAATGGCCAAGGCGTCGCCCATCGCCAACGTCAAAGTGGTTGAAATCGAGGGCACCATGCCAAAACCGCAAGCTTCGCCCAGCGACGGGATCAACAGATGCACATCCGCCTGCTTCATCAGCGTGCTTTCCGGTTTGCTGGACAAACCAATCAAGGGAATGCCAAAGCGGCGGGTAAAGGCCAGCAGATTGACCAGCTCCGGCGCTTCGCCCGAATTGGAAATCGCCAGAACCACATCGCCTTTTGACACCATGCCCAGATCGCCATGGCTGGCCTCGGCCGGGTGCACGAAATAGGCGGGCGTGCCGGTGCTGGCCAGCGTGGCGGCAATCTTGTGGCCAATATGACCAGATTTGCCGATACCGCTGATGATGATGCGGCCCGGAGCCTGTAGGATCATCTGCACGGCTTCGGCAAAATCTTCATTCAGGCTTTCGGCAAGCACGTCCAGCGCGCGGGCCTCGTCGGTGATGACCTGACGTGCGGTTCTCAGGAATGCTTCGTTATCGGTCATGAGTGCGCAAAAATATCCGTTTCGGGCCAACCGGCGAGGTCCAGTTTCGCACGCATCGGCAGGAAGTCAAAACAGGCCTGCGCCATTTCGCTGCGGCCTTCGCGGGCCAAGCGCCCGTCCAACGCCTCGCGCAGTTGATGCAGGTACAGTACGTCCGAAGCCGCATAATCCAGCTGCGCATTTGTCAGGGTCTCGGCCCCCCAGTCGCTCATCTGCTGCTGTTTTGAGATATCGACACCGATCAACTCCTGACACAGGTTCTTCAGCCCGTGGCGATCCGTATAGGTGCGCACCAACCGGCTGGCGATCTTGGTGCAATAAACCGGAGCGGCCAATGCGCCAAATGCGTGGTACATCGCAGCAATGTCGAAACGGCCAAAGTGGAAAAGCTTTAGCACGTCAGTGTTTTCCAGCATCGCACACAGGTTCGGGGCCTCGGTCTGGCCTATTTCGACCTGAACAATATGGCTGTCTCCGTCGCCGCCCGACATCTGGATCACGCACAGCCGGTCCCGATGCGGGTTTAGCCCCATAGTCTCGCAGTCAATGGCCACAACAGGGCCCATATCCAACCCGTCCGGCAGGTCGTTTTTGTAAAGATGGTTTGCCACGGGGCTTGTCCTTTGTCCGGTATCGCCCCCGAGATAGGAGGTTTGGTCTCTAAACTCAACGCTATCCATGACAGTGCGGCAGGGACCCGCAGGTTACGTTGACCATATCCCTATGGGGGGGATAGGGTTATTGCATGACACAGCACAAACACGAATCGCACCAGCAGATCCACGCGCGTCTGAAACGGGCACACGGGCATCTGGCCCGGGTAATATCCATGCTCGAAGATCAAGAGCCCTGCACCAACATCGCACAGCAACTTTTTGCGGTTGAAAAGGCGATTACCAACGCCAAACGGGCCTTGATCCACGATCATATTGATCACTGCCTGTCACCAACGACCGCAACCAAAAACCCGGACGTGGAAGGTTTCAAAACCATCACAAAGTACCTCTGACCGATGCTGAGCGTCCTGAAGAACCGCGTCTATCGCCATTTACTGGCGGCTCAGGTGGTTGCGTTGATGGGAACCGGGCTGGCGACGGTTGCCTTGGGGTTGCTCGCCTTTGATCTGGCCGGTGACGCGGCGGGTATGGTTCTGGGAACCGCCCTGACCATCAAGATGGTGGCCTACGTGGTTGTCGCCCCGCTCGCCGCTGCGTTTGCGGAACGACTGGATCGACGCAAAATGTTGGTGGTGCTAGATCTTGTGCGTGCCGCCGTTGCGCTTTGTTTGCCGTTCGTGACCGAGATCTGGCAGATCTATGTGCTGATCTTCCTGCTGCAATCGGCCTCTGCTGGTTTCACCCCAGCCTTTCAGGCGACGATTCCGGATGTTCTGACGGATGAGCAGGACTATACCAAAGCTCTGTCGCTGTCTCGGCTGGCCTATGACCTCGAAAGTCTGCTCAGTCCCGCTCTGGCTGCAGCGCTGTTGTTGATCATTAGCTTTGACAGCCTGTTCTGGGGCACAAGTATTGGGTTCGTTGCCTCGGCAATCCTTGTCGTGTCGGTCGCCCTGCCTTCGCCCAAACCGACGAAACGGAGGGGGATTTACGACCGGACGACCCGTGGCATCCGCCTATACCTTGGTACGACACGGTTGCGCGGCTTGCTGGCGCTGACCTGGACTGCCGCGTCACTCAGCGCGATGGTCATCGTCAACACTGTCGTAATCGTGCGCGCCGATCTTGGGCTAACGGAAAGCGCTGTGGCCGCTGCATTGGCCGGGTATGGGGCCGGCTCGATGGTGGCTGCCTTCATCCTGCCGTCTCTTCTGAACCACTACGAGGATCGCAGCGTTATGCTGGCTGGTGCAGCATTCGGGACACTCACGATGGCCGTTGCCGCGGGGTTGTTCGCCTCGACCCAGATGACTTTGTGGGGGCTCGCAGTGTTATGGGCGGGTGCTGGCTTTGCCTATTCAGCCACTCTGACACCCTCCGGCCGCCTGCTGACACGCACGGCCCGCCCGGAAGACCTACCAGCAGTTTTCGCCGCGCAGTTCACCCTGTCCCATGCGTGCTGGCTGGTGCTGTACCCGCTGGCCGGGTGGCTGATGACCACCAAAGGAACCGAACAGACATTGATCTGGATGACTGTGGCGGCCCTTTCAGGGCTTGGTGTTGCGCTTCTGATCTGGCCGCGCTCCAAGCAGAAAATCACGTCGGGCGAACACGCTGACAAACCTTGAGCATCCCAAGGTATTTGCACTACACCTTGGCCGTATGGATCAGCTTGACCGTCGCATCATCACAGCCCTGCAACACAACGCCCGCGAATCTACGACCAAGATCGCGGCGAAACTGGGTGTGGCCCGGACCACCGTGCATGAACGCATTCAGCGGATGGAAGAACGCGGCGTGATTGCCGGGTATTCGGTGGTTCTGAGCGCCCCTGAAGACGCCCCGCGCGTTCAGGTCGTTGTCTTGCTTGAGGTTCAGCAAAAAGAGACCAAACGTATTATCAAGCGGCTGGAAGCCTATCCCGAGGTCAAGCTCTGCCTGTCGATCAATGGGGAGTTCGACCTGCTGCTGTCCGCCGAAGCCCCCAGGATCGAGGATCTGGACATTCTGGTCGACGAATTGGCAAAGATCCCCGGGGTTTTGCGAACCAACACAAGTGTCGTGTTCGGCCGCCGGATCGACCGAAACTGAGCGGCCGATAACCCTCTGTAAACCCTGACACAGCTAGCTTGGCCCGGACTGATCAGAATCCCGGACCGGCAGAATGCCATATCGAATGATCTTAGGACTGACCTTGGCGGCGCTGTTGGCGGCACCGCCGGGTTTTGCCATGCCCAACACCGGAACGGCCAGCATCTGCGACCACGCCGCCCAGCGCGCCGCCCGGTCCGAAGGTGTGCCACTGGATGTCATGCGTGCAATCGCTCGGGTTGAGACAGGCCGCACAGCTGACGGGGCGCTGCAACCCTGGCCCTGGACGATCAATGTTGAAGGAAAGGGCATTTGGTTCACCTCACAGTTCGAGGCAAAATCATATGTGTTCGAAATCTTCAAAGCAGGAAAACGCAGCTTTGATATCGGGTGCTTCCAGATCAACTACCGTTGGCACGGCAAGGCGTTCCGCTCGATCGACGCCATGTTCGACCCAGATGAAAACGCCACATATGCCGCGCGGTTTCTGAAAGAGCTGTATGCCGAGCTGGGCTCGTGGAGCGCCGCCGCCGGGGCCTACCACTCGCGCACACCCGCTTTGGCAAACGCCTACGTGACGCGTTTTCAAACCGTTCTGGCTCAGTTGGATCAGCAAACTCCAAACGCATTTGCGACGCGCGATCCGTTTACCGGGGCTGCCGATCCATTAATTCCACCCCGGGCAGAACCCACCAACACCGGCACGATGGGATCGCTGGTGCCGGTGGCCGGCGCCGCGACTGCCTTTATCCAGTTCAACTAGGAGCTTTGTGTGCCCAAGATCGACGCCCGTTCGCTTTTCTCTCCGACCGTGCTGCTGGCGCTGGCGTTGATGACTGTCATCGTGATGATGATCCTTCCTATGCCCGCCTGGGTACTGGATGTTGGCCTGTCCGCCTCATTTGCATTGGCGATTCTGATCTTCACACTGACGTTGTTCATCGAGCGCCCGCTGGATTTCTCGTCCTTTCCAACGATCCTGCTTGCCTCGCTGATGCTGCGGCTGTCGCTGAACGTGTCGTCGACCAAGCTGATCATCGGTCAGGGCCATACCGGCCCCAGTGCTGCCGGAGACGTGATTGAAGGGTTTGCGAATTTTGTCATGGGCGGCAGCATTTTTCTGGGCCTGGTTGTTTTTGGTGTGCTGCTGATCGTGAACTTTATGGTCATCACCAAGGGTGCGGCCCGCATGGCCGAAGTCGGCGCGCGATTTGCTCTGGACGGAATGCCCGGCAAACAACTGGCCATCGACAGCGACATGTCCGCCGGGGCCATTGATCATCAGCAAGCGAAAGAGCGCCGCGAACGTGAACAACAGGAAACCACGTTCTTCGGCTCGCTCGACGGGGCCTCGAAATTCGTCAAGGGGGATGCGGTTGCGGGGCTGTTGATCACGCTTCTGAACCTTGTGATGGGCCTGATTATGGGCGTGATCGTGCAGGGAATGCCCATCTCTGCCGCGTTTGAGACCTATGCCATTCTGACTGTCGGCGACGGGCTGGTTTCGCAAATTCCCGCTGTGATCATCTCGATCGCCTCGGCGCTATTGCTGGCGCGGGGTGGTACTCAGGGTGCAACCGACAGCGCGATTTTTTCGCAATTGGGTCGACACCCGGCCGCATTGGGTACAGTGGCCATGCTGATGGTCTTGTTTGCGCTGGTGCCCGGCCTGCCCTTTCTGCCCTTCATCCTCGGCGCGGGCGTTCTGGGGTATGCGGCATACTCGGTTCACCGCAAACAAAAGGCCGAAACAGACGCGGAACAGGCACCTTCATCAGAGGATGAAACCCCGGTTTCCCAAGCCATCGGGGACATTCTGGATCTGGATGATGTTCATCTGGAATTCGCCCCTGATCTTGTCAGCATGGTTCTCAACCCCGGCACCGGGTTGGACGCACGAATTGCCAATATGCGCACATATGTCGCCTCGGGCTTTGGACTGATCCTGCCTGACATCCGCCTGACCGACCGGGCAGAACTTCCACTGGGAACCTATGTGATCAAGGTACAGGGGGTCGAGCAGGCGCGCGGTGTTCTCAACCCAGATCTGGTATTGGCGCTGGTGCAGGACGGCCATGACATGCTGCCCGAAGGCAATGATGTGACCGAACCTGTTTATGGCGCCCCGGCGCGCTGGATTCTACCAAAGGATCAGGAAGCCGCGGCGCTGAGCGGCGCGACCATCGTTTCTCCCCCCGAGATTTTGGCGACTCATCTGCTTGAGATCATCAAACAGAACTTCGCGCGGCTGCTGACTTTGAAATCCCTGCGCCGCCTGCTGTCCGAGATGACACGGCTTAGCGATCCGGTTCGGGCTGAAGCGAACCGCAAGCTGCTGGACGAGCTGATCCCGGACAAGGTGCCGATCGACACGTTACATTCTGTATTACGACTGCTGCTGGAGGAAAAAGTCTCGATCCGTAACATGGCCCTGATCCTTGAAACTGTGGCTGAGGCGCGCCTGACGACGACCCAACCCGAAGGGATTTGCGAACTGGTCCGGCAGAGATTGGGTTTCCAGTTGGTTGCCGACATGAAGCGGGGAGACGGTTCCATTCCGCTGATCCAGCTTGCGCCTGAATGGGAAGACACGTTTGCCTCGTACCAGATCGACGCGCCCAACGCCGGATTGGATGTCGCCCTGCCGCCGAACCTGTTCAACAAACTGGCAGATGGTGTCGTCGAAACCGTCTCGCAATCCGCTGATCACGGGGTGTTCCCGGCCGTCGTGACCTCGACCCGCCGGCGTCGACTGCTGCGCACGATCATGCAGGCGCGGGGGGTGTCGAATCCGGTCCTGTCCTTTGAGGAAATCGGGCTCGAGGCCAGACCCGCTTTGGTCGGAACGATACCCGCATGATCGCCGTGCCGCCCGCATTGCTACCGGAACTGGCAGATGGCCTGTGGCACCTCTTTGCTGTCTTCCTGCGCGTGTCGGCGCTGGTATCGCTATTACCCGCCTTCGGGGAACGCAGCATTCCAACCCGCCTCAAGCTGGGGATCGCCGCGGCATTTACACTGATCGTTACGCCCGCTGTTCCTGCGCCCGACCACGGGCAAGGTGTGTTGCCTTTGGTGCGGATGATTGGCACCGAAACACTTGTCGGATTGGCAATGGGCATTGGTTTGCGTTTGTTCGTGCTGGCCTTGCAAACTGCGGGGTCCATCGCGGCGCAATCGACATCGCTGTCACAGATTCTGGGCGGGGCCGCTGTCGATCCTGTTCCTGCAATGGGATATCTGTTGACACTCGCAGGTCTGACATTGGCGGTTCTGCTGGGCCTGCACATCCGCGTTGCGCAGTTCTTGATCCACAGTTACACGCTGTTTCCAATGGGCGTTGTTCCACTGGCACCGGACCTGTCGCAGTGGGGCGTGCAACAAATCGCGCGCAGTTTTGGTCTGGCGTTCAGCCTGGCCATGCCCTTTGTCATCGCGTCGCTGATCTATAACCTTGCGCTTGGGGTCATAAACCGGGCGATGCCGCAGTTGATGGTGGCCTTTGTCGGCGCCCCCGCGATCACCTTCGCGGGTTTGTTTCTGCTGTTTGCGGGCACCCCTTTGATCTTGTCGGTGTGGTCCGATGCCCTGTTCGCCTTCATTGTGAACCCACTTGAGGTTGCAAGATGAGCGGTCAGGACGACGACAGTGACAAGTCCTTTGAGGCGACACCGCAAAAGCTGCAGAAGGCGCGCGAAAAAGGGGAAATCGCCAAGTCCAACGATCTGAACGTCGTAGCGGCCTATGTCGGTTTGCTGATTGCCATATTTGCTGCGGGGCAATTCGCTGTGGACCGTATGGGCACATTGTTCGTCGTGTTGATTGATCAGGCTGATGATTTTGGCCAACTGCTGACAACAGGTTCGGCTTCCAGCCCCGTGGGGGGGATGCTTCAGGCGGCTGCTTGGTCTGTTCCGGTCCTATTTGGCCTGCCTGCTGCCGCCGTCCTGCTCAGCCTGATTTCGCAACGTGCGCTTGTTTTTGCGCCCACCAAACTGAAACCCAAGCTGTCGCGCATTTCGATACCGTCCAATGCGAAGAACAAATTTGGACGCAGCGGCTTGTTCGAATTTGCCAAGAGCTTTGCAAAACTGGTGATCTATTGCACATGCCTGGCGCTTTTTCTGCGCGCCAACCTCAGCGAGATTCTGTCTGCAAGCGCGACGCAAGCCCAGTCTTCAGTGATGTTTATGATGAATCTGCTAATTCGGTTCATGTTCATCGTCATTGCGGTGGCTCTGACCATCGGGGTGATCGATTATGTCTGGCAATACGCCGAACACATGCGCAAGAACCGGATGTCGCGCAAGGAAATCCAGGATGAGACCAAAGATGCCGAAGGCGACCCGCATGTAAAACAGCAGCGCCGCCAGCGCGCCCAGGACATCGCAACCAATCAGATGATGGCCGAGGTACCAAAAGCCGATGTTGTAATCGTCAACCCAACCCATTTTGCCGTCGCGCTGAAATGGTCCCGGACCGCCGGATCGGCACCGGTCTGCGTGGCAAAGGGCGTGGATTCCGTCGCAGCCGCCATTCGCGAGGCCGCCGGGCATGCCGGCGTCCCAATCCACCCGGATCCGCCAACGGCGCGTGCTCTGCATGCCACGGTCGAGATCGGGCAGCAGATCTCGGAAGAACATTACCGCCCCGTCGCCGCTGCGATCCGGTTTGCTGAGGCGATGCGCAAACGGGTGAAGGGGCAAATCTGATGCAACGCACACAGCTGCAGGATCTGGCCAAAGTGACCGAAGCCTCGTTTCAGCGAGAATACCAATCCCTGCGCCCGCTGCTGGAGGCCGAGGCACGGGTACAACAGCAATTGGCCCGACTTGACGCCCAAGTCCAACAAACCCGGCAAGAGACAGCGTCTGCAGAAGGCTACCGTGTTACCGGAACGGATGTTCTCTGGAACGGGTGGGAATCGGCGACACGCAGGCAGCTCAACATGCAACTTGCGCGGTTACGAGCACAAAAGCTGACGGCCCTTGCGAATCTGCGCGTCGCATTCGGGCGCAAGCAGGCGGTTTCAAATTTATGCAAAAAACCCCAGTAAGGACCTGCCCGTGATCCAACCAAGGCCCGCCGACCCGTCACGTATCCTGACGGTTCACACTCATGATCAGAACCTTTGAGACATCGTTCCCCAAATCCTTGCGCGCCTCATCCAGCAGTGCCTCGCGTAAGACCCCCAGGTTATCCGAGCGGGTGAAATTCCCGTCAAAACCACCGGTATTGGCGTGGTCGAACAGCACCTGTAAAAAGCGGTCACGAAGTTTGGGTTCCGAGGCATAGAACGGCTCGGCCATTCCAGGTGTGACCTCAAGGCTTAGCGACATGGTGACAAGTGCTGCAATCCGATCAGATTCCACGATCGGAACCACGAATTGCTTGGTCAGCTTCAGATACTCATAAGAACCCGAACCTTCCTTTTTGTCCGCTTTGCCGGACTTATTTGTCGTGGTATTCGGATCTTTCTTCCTAGTCTTGTCTTGTTTTGACTCGACGTTCATATCTTTGGCAACGTCTGCCTTTTTGTCCGAAGGGGCCAGAAACACGCCTGCCGCGATGCCGCCACCCAAGCCCGCGAAAAGAAGGACGACCGGGATCAGTTTTTTCATCACTCTCTCCCCTCAGAATGGCAAAATTGAATCCAGGATTTGCTGCCCGTAACGGGGCTGCTGAACGTCAGAGATCTGACCGCGACCACCGTAGGACACACGCGCCGACGCGATCTTGTCGTAGGTAATCTCATTCTGGCGCGAGATATCCTGAGGGCGCACGTAGCCCGCGACCAAAAGTTCACGCAGCTCAAAGTTGACGCGCAATTCCTGCGACCCCGAGATCGAAAGCACCCCGTTTGGTAAAACATCAATCACGGTTGCGGCCACCCGCAGGGTCAGCTTTTCCTTTCGCTTTACTGATCCTTTGCCTTTGCTGGTCGACGAGGAATCGATCGAAACAGCTTCGTCCAGGGATGCGCCGTTTGGCAGGTGCTCAGCCGCGCGTTGCGGTAATCCAAAAAGCCCCGGCACCTCAAGACTTTCCGAGCCGCTACGGGATCGGTTGGTGTCATTCGATATCTCGGCCTTTTCGTCCAACTCGATCACGACCGTCATGATGTCCCCTTTCTTGATCGCGCGCTGATCTCCCAGCAAGGACTGCTGGCCACCGCTCCAAAGCGATGATTTGTCAACGTTGCGCGCCGGTTGGGTATGCAAGGGCAAACCCGGCCAAAGCATCGCCACATGTTCCGGCGACTCATCATTGGACGTAAAGCTTGGCGGTTTGCCAAGGTGATCCACGCGGCCGCAGGCCGACACGATGAGAACGGCAACCAACAGAGTTTTAGAAAGTGCTGACATCATTTTACCTCAATCTGGCCGTTCGGCCGGATACGTCCGGTGACGGTTGTGCGTGACGACAGGTTCATGACCCGGATACGATCCCCGACCGCGCCGCGACCCAATGCGCGACCTTCGGCGGTGATGGACAGGGGGCGGCGGTCAAAAACAAGAACGACAAGATCGTTTCGATCCACAATTGCCGGAGGACCGAAATCGCCCTCGTGAATCGGACGCCCAGGGTACAGTGCGACGCGCGCCTCTTGCCCAACCAGAAAGTCCGCACTGCTCACCGCGTTTGGAACCATCTGATCCTTGGTTTCCAGGTCAGTGGCTGAAATGATTTCCTTGGCCCGGATGGTACGTTTCGACACCACAATTTCAGCCATTGCCGGGATCGGAGCCGTCAAGGCCAGAACAAAGCTCAGAACCCGCATCACCGCACCTGCGTCGTTGCGCCCATCATCTGATCGACGGCGGATATGACCTTGGCATTCATTTCATATCCTCTTTGTGCCTCGATCAGTTCGGTGACCTCGCGCACCGCATCGACCGAACTGTCCTCAAGATAGCCCTGCCGCAGCGTGCCCACCCCATCCTCTCCAGGTGCGCCAACCACAGGCGCGCCCGAAGCTTCGGTTTCCTTGAACAGGTTGCTGCCAATCGCCTCGAGCCCCTTGGCGTTGGAAAAACTGGCCAGGGTGAACTCTCCCAGCAGTTGCCCCTCTGGCGCGTCGTCGAAATAGGCATAAACCTCGCCCGCTGGGTTAATCGAGATCGACCGCGCATCGTCAGGAATGGTAATTTCGGGTGCTACGGCAAACCCGTCCGAGGTTACGATCAACCCCTCAGCGGATCGATTCAGGCTGCCATCGCGGGTATAGCCGGACTGTCCGTTGGGCAGCGTCACTTCCAGATAACCGCGCCCTTCGATTGCAACATCCAGATCGCTTCCGGTGGCTGACAGGGCGCCCTGCGACAGCTGCGTGGTCACGGCAGCCGGGCGCACCCCAAGGCCCAATTGGATACCCGTTGGCAGAACCGTGCCGTCATTGGCATTGACCGCACCCGGCCGCGCCATCTGCTGATAGTGCAGATCGGCAAACTCGGCCCGCCGCGCGTTGTAGCCCGTAGTGTTCATGTTCGCGAGGTTGTTCGAGATCGTCTCGACCCGCATTTGCTGCGCCGTCATTCCCGTTGCCGCAATTTTCAAAGCTCGCATGTCAAATTCTCCTTGTTCAAATCATCGCATCAGCGCCTTGAGCGCACCGCGCACCCGTTCGTCTTCGGCTTCCAGAAAGCTCTGACCCAATTCATAGGCGCGCTGGATTTCGACCATGCGCGAGACCTGCGCGATGGCATTCACATTCGATCCTTCGAGAAAACGGTGAACGACCACCGGCTCTTCGACTGGTTCAATGTCACCCTCGGCTCGGAACTGCGTGCTGCCTTCACGCATCAGCGTTTTAGGATCGGCAACGCCGTAAACCCCGATCTGGCCCAGCAATTGCCCGTCGACACTCAGCGTGCCGTCGCTGCCGACATCAATGGATGACGCATCAGGCGGGATAAAAACGGGCGCGCCATTGCTGTCCAGAACGCGGTGCCCATCCATGGTCACCAGATCCCCGTCCGCACTGGACGAGAAAGCACCAGCCCGGGTCAGCCGATTGCCCGCTGGGGTTTCGACCATAAAGAACCCATCCCCTTCGATGGCAAAGTCGAACTGCCCTCCGGTTTCGGTCAGCACGCCTTGCTGCAGCGAAGTATTGCGCACTTCGGCACGGCTCATGGACAGGGATGGATTTCCGGGCATATCGCGCACGAATTCCGAGAACACCAAACCTTGCGCGCGGTAGCCCGTGGTATTTGCGTTGGCGATGTTGTTCGCGACCAGCCGCATTTCGTTTATCAGACCCGATTGCCGGGACAGGGTGACATAGGCGGTATCCATCAGCGACCTCCTGCGATTAAAGGGATGAGTGTTCCTGAAAAAAAGGTGACCAGCGTCTGGGTCATGAATCCCATGGAAATCCAGAACACGATGACTATGGCGATCAGTTTGGGCACAAAGGTCAGCGTCATCTCCTGCACCGAGGTCAGCGCCTGGAACAGACCAACGATCAGGCCCGAAACCAGCGCCACCGCCAGGATCGGAACCGAGGTGATGACCGCGACCCAAAGCGCCTGACGTACGATGTCATAGAACAGACCTTCGCTGAGCATTGCGTCAGACCGGCATCCGCAGGATTTCCTGATAGGCCTCGACCACCTTGTTGCGCACGATCACAGCCGTTTCCACGGCCAGTTCGGTCTGCGCCAGCGCCTGAACCAAGGCATGCGGATCCGCATGCCCGGTCATTGCGGCCTGCGACATCTGCTCGGACTGTTTCAACGTCGCCGCAAAATCCTGAAACCCAGACCGCAGCCCCTGCGCCATTCCGGCATGGTCTGGATCAGCCTGCGTTGCCGGGCGCGCGCCTGCATAACTCTGGGCCGCATTGATTGCTCGGATATCCATTCTGGTGTCCTTTACTTTCTGAGGAGGTCCATCAGGCTCGACGACATCTGACGTGTCTGATCGAACATTTTGAGGTTGGCTTCGTAACTGCGCTGCGCCTCGCGGGCGTCGGCGATCTCGATCATCAGATCGACGTTCGAGCCGCGAAAATGGCCTGTGTCATCGGCCATCGGATGACTTGGGTCATAGACGCGCGACAAAGCGCGGCGGTCCAGCTTGACCCGCCCTGCCTGCACCATTTCTTTGCCGTCTTTGTTCACGGCTTCAAACGGTACCGTCTTGCGGCGATAACCCGGTGTATCCGCGTTCGAGATGTTTTCGGACACATGGCGCAAACGTGCGGCCTGAGCGCGCAGAGCGCTGGCCGAGGCGGTCAGGGAATGAGAAAAGTCACTCATCCTATGGCCCCCTTATGCCCGGCCGACGCTGCTGCGCAGAATGTTCATTGAAGATTTGTAGATCGCCAGGGCGCGATCATGCTGACGCTTGACCTCAACGCCCTTTAGCATCTCTTCCTCGACGGAAACGCCATTGCCATTTGGGTCACCCGAAGGAGTGGCTTCAATCTCAGCCCAGGGCATTGGGCCACCAACACCATTCAAATGTCCCGCCCGCGTGGCAGTCATGGCGACCTCACGACCCGAGCTTTCGAATACTCTTTGAAAGGCCTCGATATCGCGGGGCTGGTAGCCTGGCGTATCCGCGTTGGCCATGTTTCGTGCAATGACGGATTGCCGTTGCCCGGCATGGGTTGCCATTGCGTACGCGGTCTTAAAGACGTTCAGGTCATAGAACATCGGGGCTTCTCCCTCGATCAATTTCAATCAAGGCTTAACCCCGATTCCTTTAAAAACCGTTTTCAGAAACCGTTGGAGAACCCACGATGTCCGATCTCGACCCGATGCTATTGAAATGTGAAATCGACCGCCTGACTGCTACACGCCATATGGGGCATGTGGCCAGCGTCGCGCGCGGGGTTATAGAGGTTGATGGCCTCGCAGCGCATGCGCGGATCGGGGATCATGTGACCTTACGCCGACGCACTGGGCCGGATCTGGCAGGCGAGATATTGCATGTCGAATCGGATCTGATTCACATGCTGCCCGCCACGGCACCGGACGGGGTCTGCCTTGGTGACAGAGTGATTCTGAACCAAACACCAGCCTTTGCGCCGGGAATGCACTGGTTGGGACGGGTGGTCGACCCGTTTGGCAATCCATTGGACGGAAAACCGCTGCTGTCAGGAGTTCAGGAGCAGGACATAATGCAAACCCCTCCACCTGCGGTCGATCGCAAACCTTTGGGCCAACAAATGGAGACTGGTCTTGCCATGCTGAACACTATGCTGCCCATCGTTCAGGGTCAGCGCGTAGGACTGTTCGCCGGCTCTGGCGTGGGAAAGTCCACGCTGCTTGCGACGCTGGCGCGGTCGATGCATGCGGATGTGGTTGTCGTTGCGCTGGTCGGTGAGCGTGGGCGCGAAGTGAACGAATTTGTCGAACACGCGTTGGGTGCTGAGGGGATGAAGCGGTCGATAGTGGTGGCCGCTACGTCTGATCAATCCGCCCTTGCGCGCCGCCGTTGTGCCTGGTCCGCGATGTCGGTGGCGGAATACCTGCGCGATCAGGGGTTGAATGTCCTGTTTCTGGTCGATTCCGTCACCCGTTTTGCCGAAGCGCATCGCGAGATTGCCGTTACGACAGGCGAACAACCGTCGCTGCGCGGGTTTCCACCGTCGGTGACCCCATTGATTGCGAGCCTTTGCGAACGCGCAGGTCCGGGCACCGGCGAACAGGGCGACATCACGGCCGTGTTCAGTGTTTTGGTCGCAGGATCGGACATGGATGAACCCATAGCCGATATCCTGCGCGGTGTTCTCGACGGCCATATCGTCCTGAGCCGCGAGATTGCCGAGCGGGGCCGGTTTCCGGCGATCGACCTCGGCCGCTCTGTCTCGCGCAGCCTGCCCGATGCGGCCACCGAGGAAGAAAACCAGTTGATCTCGCAAGCCCGCCGACTGGTTGGCAGCTATGAACAGTCTGAGGTGATGATCAAAGCCGGGCTCTATTCTGAGGGCGCCGATCCGCTGTTGGATCAGGCCGTGCGCGTGCATGATGAGCTGGACGCCTTTTTCGCCAAGCCCGAAACAGATGGAATCAAAAACAGCTTTGATCGCCTGCAACTGATCCTGCGCCGCGCCGGAGCCGCCTTGGTGTAGCAGCGATATCGCAACAGTTTTAAACGTTAAGCCCGCCTTAAGACCTGCACTGCTACCCCGGTAGCGGGTGATAAAAAGGTGGTGGAGATGGGTGCGCAATCCAATGCGGCGCCAATCATCATCAAGAAGAAACGTGTGTCCGGTGGCGAAGGTCACCACGGTGGCGCGTGGAAAGTCGCATATGCCGACTTTGTCACGGCCATGATGGCGTTCTTCATGTTGATGTGGCTGCTGAATGCAACGACGGAAAAACAACGCAAAGGACTGGCGGATTACTTTTCGCCTACAATCCCGGTGAATCCGGTGTCAGGCGGCGGTGACGGCGCCTTTGGCGGCAACAATATGTTCTCTGAAAAGACCATGGTGATGGATGGTTCGGGCGCCAGCCAGAAAAGCCCGACGGTTGCCCGGCAGGCGCGCGGTTCGGTCGGCGTGAACGCGGAAGGTGGTAAAGAGACCGTCGAGGATTTTTCGACACTCGAAGCCGAGCTTCTGGGGCGCACGGGCGAAAGTCTGGTTTCGGACAAGGTCCGGAAACATATCGTCACACGCGTCACTGACGAAGGCTTGGTTGTCGAGCTGTTCGATACCGAGGATCAACCGCTGTTCGAATCGGGAACCGACAAGCCCACCGCCATGATGCGCGCGCTCGCCTTGCTGGTGGCGCGATCTTCGGACCTGGTGCAGAACTCCATTGCTGTCGAGGGACATGTGCGTGCCTCGCCGGTCGTTCTGGCGCAAAACCCGGCCTGGGATTTGTCGACGACCCGCGCTCAGGCCGTGCGCCAGATGTTGCAAGGTAAGGGTCTGGCTGCCGAAAGGCTGGATCGGGTCACGGGGCACGCAGACCGCGAGTTGACGGCCAAAAACCCGATGGCGGTTCGCAACAACAGGATCGAGATCATTTTTCTGCGCACGCCGTAGAATTCAAAAGGATAGAACGCATTTTACCTGTTAGCGTGCTGTTAAGGGCCAGTACGTTAGCTGTTGCATCACGTTTTGACGCAACAGAAGGGCGTGCCAATGACAATTTCCTCTTCGCTGAATGCCGGTGTGGCCGCTTTGAAGGCCAACGCGAACCGGCTGGCGACCATCTCTGACAATATCGCCAACTCGTCCACCTTTGGCTACAAACGAGTCGAGACCGACTTTCACTCGATGGTCACCTCCGGTCAGGGCGGAAGCTATTCGGCAGGTGGTGTCAGAACCACAAGTCAACGCATGATCGACCAGCGCGGATCGCTGGTCACAACGAACAATTCAACCGACCTGGCAGTGCGCGGCCGTGGCCTGCTACCCGTGCGGCCCAGCTCTCAGGTGGCGTCAAACTCGAATGAAATGCTTCTGACCACAACCGGCTCGTTTCGCACCAATGAGCAGGGTCATCTGGTAACGCAATCGGGGCTTGTTTTGTTGGGTTGGCCCGCTGGCCCGGACGGATCGATCCCTAATGTGCCAAGGGATACACCAGCTGCGCTGGAACCCGTCAAACTCAGCGTCAATCAATTGACCGGCTCGCCGACCACAAGCATGAACCTGCGCATGAACCTTCCGGCCACGGCGACGGATGCCGGCGCACCGGGTGACGCACAGCCTTTGTCGGTTGAATATTTTGACAACCTCGGAAAATCAGAATCCGTAAACATTGAACTGGTCCCGACTGTGCCCGGAACAGGATCCAGCAATGAATGGACCATGACGCTGCGCGATACCGCATCTGGCGGTGCGGTGATCGGAGAGTACCGCCTGACCTTCACCGACAGCCGAACCGCAGGCGGCACGCTGGCCAGCGTGACTACCATTTCAGGTGGTGCTTACGATCCGGCAAATGGCAGTTTTGTGGTAAACGTAGATGGTGGGCCGATGGAGATTAATATCGGTCAGATTGGCGACAAAGATGGGATTACCCAGCTGTCGGATACATTTGCCCCAGTATCAATCACGCGCGACGGTGCCCCGGTTGCGACGATGACCGGCGTAAAGGTGGATGAAAACGGATATGTCTACGCGCAATACGACAGCGGTGTCAGCCGGCGCGTGTACCAGATTCCGCTTGTCGATGTTCCCAACCCGAATGGGCTAACGGCGCTGGACAATCAGACCTATGCCCCATCCCGCGACAGCGGAACGTTCTTCCTTTGGAACGCGGGCGATGGGCCGACCGGCGATCTGGTATCCTTTGCACGCGAGGAATCCACGACCGATGTCGCAACTGAACTGACCTCGATGATCCAGACGCAACGGGCGTTTTCCTCCAGCGCCAAAGTGATCCAGACAGTCGACGAGATGCTGCAGGAAACCACAAACATCAAACGTTGATCCGGGGCTTTGAGCTAGGGAAAGGACCTGTCCGATGAACATGACGACAGCATTGAACAACGCGTTGGGCGGTCTGACCGCCGCAAGCCGCGGGGCCGCAGTTGTCTCGGGTAATATCGCCAACGCCCTGACACCGGGCTATGCGCGTCGCTCGCTGGAATTGGCGACAAGTCCGATCTCGGGCAACGGCGTGCGCACCGTCGGCGTGACGCGCCATCAGGACCCGGCCCTGATCGCCAACCGGCGCGATTCCGACACAAATCTTGCTGGTACAAGCGCAATCTCAGAGTTCTACACCCGTTTTGAAAAGGCCGTGGGTTCGGTTGATGACCCCAATTCCATTGCCTCTCGGTTGACCGAATTTGAGAACGACATGACAACGGCCGCCAGCTTGCCCGATTCCAAAGTGCGGCTGGATCAGGCGGCCCGCGCTGCCCGGAATTTGGCGGACAGCCTTAACGCGGCATCCGAAGGTTTGCGTCAGGCGCGTTCGGACGCAGACAGGACCATCGGCAAGCAGGTCAACCGCCTGAGCCAGTCCTTGCAGGACATCGAAAACCTGAACAACAAGATCCCCAGCATCAAGAATTCTGGAGGCGATATCAATGCCTTGCTGGATCAGCGCCAGGTATTGATTGATCAAGTGAACGAACTGATGCCGGTTAATGTCGTAGCGCGGGATAACGACCGTGTGTCGCTATATTCAGACGGCGGCCTGATCCTTTTAGAGGGGCAGGCAGCAGAATTCAGTTTTACGACTACCGGCGAAACCAAGCCGCACATGACAATTGCCAACAGCCTTTTGTCCGGTCTTGAAGTGAACGGGCAGCCTGTGCGCACCGGCGGCAATAGTGCGCAGCTTAGGGGCGGCGCGCTGGCGGCTCAGTTCGAGATTCGCGATGAACTGGCGGTTGAGGCTCAAGTACACTTGGACACCGCCGCCCAAGACCTGATCGAACGGTTCGAGACCGCCGGTCTTGATCCGACCGTCGCGGCAACTGATCCCGGCGTGTTCACCGATGATGGCAATCGCTACGACGCAACTGCGGCAATCGGATTGGCTTCGCGCATACGCTTGAACGTGACGGTGGACCCCGATGCTGGTGGTGACAGCTGGAAATTGCGGACGGGCCTCGGCGCCGCCACTCCAGGGGATCCGGGCGATGCAGCGCAGCTGAGGGCCTTTAGCGCGGTCCTGAACGATGCCCGTCCCGTTGCCGGGGCGGTATTTGGCACCGGCAACATGCGAGCTGCGGAAATTGCCGAGGCACTGCTGTCTAAGGCCGGGGCAAACGCCCATGCCGCCGAGGGGCGCATGACATTCGCCAAGCAATCACAACTAGAAATGGCCAAGATCGAAGCCGAACGCGGCGTGGATACTGACACCGAACTGCAAAATCTGATGCAGATCGAAAAGGCATATGCCGCGAATGCGCGGCTCATCTCGACCGTGGATGAGATGATGGACACTCTGCTGAGGTTATGACGATGAATTTGACATCCATAGGTGATCTGGCGCGCGGATTGACGCTGAGAACCCGGTCGACCGAGATCAAAAATCAGATCGAAACACTGTCCTACGAATTGTCATCCGGACGGGTTCAGGACTTGTCTGGCCATTTGGACGGTGATTACTCTCATCTGCTGGATCTGGATCGCAGCCTGTCCAGACTGGATGCGTTCAAAGTATCGACCGCCGAAGCCGGGTTGTTCACGGATGCGATGCAGCTGAGCCTGAACACAGTTGCCGGCGCTGTTGAGGGGATTACCGCCTCACTTCTGTCCTTTGGCACCTCAAATCAGGCGGTGACCCACGAAAACGCATCGGCTCAGGCCAGAAACGAACTGGACGCGATCGTATCTGCGTTGAACACCCGCGCCGGAGGGCGCAGCCTTTACTCGGGCACCGCAACGGATGTCTCTCCGCTTCCGTCCGCTGACACGCTGATCACCGCGCTAGAGGCCGAGTTGACGGGCGCAGCTACTGTCGCGGACATCCGGCAGAGGGCAGAGGATTGGTTCAACGATCCTACCGGTTTCGATGCGGTAATTTATCAGGGATCCGGCACAAAACTGGCCCCCATGCAGATATCCGAGAATGAAAGCGTTTCAATTCCTGTGACAGCGACCGACCCAGCCATCAAAGCCGCAATTCGCGACATTGCAGTCGCAGCCGTGGTCGCGGACAGCGGTCTGAATGTCCCGACGCAACAAAGAACGGCCCTGTTCAAACAATTGGGCGTCGATCTGGTCAACGCCAAGGATCAGTTGGTGGGGCTGCGCGCCGATGTCGGCGCGACCGAGGCTCGAATCGAACAGGCGCAAACGCGAAATAATGCGGCGCGGACCAGCCTGCAAAGCAGCCGAAGCAAATTGATCGCGGCGGATCCCTATGAAACCGCCACTCAGTTGCAAACCGTGCAGTTCCAACTGGAAAGCCTGTATTCGGTCACCGTTCGCAACGCGAACCTGTCGCTGGTGAATTTCCTGAGATGAGAGTTCTTGTTTTTCTTCTGATGTTGCTTCCTGGCCTGGCCTCCGCCGGCGCGATCCGACTGAAAGATCTGGTGGACTTCGACGGAGTCCGCGGAAACGATCTGGTCGGTTACGGTCTGGTTGTGGGGCTGAATGGAACCGGTGACGGGCTCAGGAATTCGCCCTTTACCGAAGAGATCATGTCCAACATTCTCGAAAGGTTGGGCGTCAACGTCAACGGCGAGGACTTCCGCCCCAAAAACGTGGCCGCTGTTCTAGTGACTGCAAGCCTGCCGCCTTTTTCGCGCGTTGGGGGGCAGATCGACGTGACGGTCTCTGCCATCGGAGATTCCAAAAGTCTACTGGGCGGTACGCTGATCATGACGCCATTGAACGCTGCTGACGGGCAGATTTACGCTGTTGCGCAAGGCACCGTTTTGGCAGGCGGCGTGTCGGCTGAGGGAGAGGCCGCCTCGGTTGTGCAGGGCGTTCCTACTTCCGGTGTGATCCCCTCCGGAGCAAGGGTAGAACGTGAAATCGATTTCGAACTTTCGGCTCTTACCCAGATGCGCCTTGCTTTGCGAGAGCCGGATTTTACTACGGCAGGCAGGATCGAGCTTGCCATCAATACCGAGTTCAACCGCGCGGTGGCCATCATGCGCGATTCCGGGACGGTTGAGCTGAACATCGCGGCAACGCAGGCAATTTCGACCGCCCACGCGCTTGGGCGGATCGAGAACATTCTGGTCGAACCCGAAACCAAGGCCCGCGTCGTGGTCGATCAGCGTTCGGGCACGATTGTGATGGGGCAGGAAGTGCGGATATCCCGCGTGGCGGTCTCGCAGGGCAACCTTACGCTAACAGTCGAAGAGGCGCCGATTGCGGTTCAACCCAACCCCTTCGCGCGCGGCGAAACCGTTGTGGTGCCCAGAACAATCGCGGGAATAGAAGAAGAGGAAGGCACCGGACTGGCTGAAATACCCGAAGCAGCAACCTTGTCCGAAGTTGTGGCAGGTCTGAATGCGCTTGGGGTGTCGCCCCGCGACATGATCGACATTTTGAAGACGATCAAAGCCGCCGGAGCGCTGCACGCCGAATTTATCGTACGCTGAGGAACTCAGGCCAACAGGTCACCGCCAAGGCTGAGGGAGGTGCCAAACGGCCCCACCAAAAACTATTTGGATTTCCAACTGTTCAGCCACTTTCGGAACCTGCTGCCCTGCTCTTCTATGGCGTCGCCAGCGGCATAAAGGCCATCTTCCATATTCTCGATCACGGGATCAACCCGCGCCTCGCGAAACCGGCGCCAGCGGACCCAAAGGGCCCAAACTATCGCGAAGAATAAGGTCAGGAAAATGATATTGAACCAGGGAATAATCCGAACGTCTTGGCTGTCTACTGACCAAATCTTCACTGCATTCGGGAAAATCGACAGGAACTCACTTCGCCAACCGTAGTGGCGAACAACCACCCAGCGAGGCGCTTCGTTTGTTGATTTCAAGTCTGCGGCTTCGGCCTGCAGGTTCGACGAGTTTAGTTTAAAATAAGGTGGCCAGCCCCAGCCCGTGTCTTCGTTCCGATACACCATGACCTTGCCGTTGGTCTTGCGGGTCTGAATGAAAAACACATCGCGGTTTGGCGTTGTCGCATCACTGCCGACGTCATGAACCGACCAGAAGATGCTGTTCTCACCGGGGTCGATCCGTTTCTCATAGGTATCCGAAATCCGAACCACATCGTGCTGCGGAAGGGTGTAATTCAACACCGCGGCAATTGTGCCCCAGAACAGGATGATGATAGCCCATTTGATGTAACGCATCAGCGAAACCCTCACATGAAATTCGTAACATAAATCAGGATTGCGATCAGGCCCAGCGGCACCACGTAAATCCCAAGGATCAGTTTGCGTCGAAACGATCCGTCGTACTTTTTTAGCCCTCGCTGGACAAATGCATCGCGGTCGCCGGTCAGACCCTTTTTCTCCCAATGGGCGATCAACTTATTGCGCCGTATCCAGCGGGAATAGATTGATACGCCCACATAAATGACCGTCAGAACGACCAGCAACGGGATCAAGAAACGCAGTGCGACGAACATTTAACTTCTCCCTACTGCGCCCCAGGGGCCGACGCGTGCGATGATGTCTTCGCTGATCCGGTCATTACCGCTCATATCCGGTTCGTGGCCGAATAGTGCGGCCCGAGCGCCAGCCTTATCCACCTGATACTCGCGCGCAAGGAAGTCGGCAACATAGGCTTTTTTGGCCTCGGGCCAAGTCGCATAGGTGCGGTAGAACAGTTCCTTATGGCAAATGAACACCTGACGCGGGTCCAACGGGGCCAGTTCCGCCAGCAGCATGTTCACCAGATCGCGGTTCGGTGTGTTGGTCGCCCGCAGCGTATAGAAATAGGCCGGGTGATCCGAGGTGATACGCGGCCACGGCCCGCCATCCTTTGCCCAGCGCAACAGCTGCGCCAAACCGTGATAGGCGTCGGGCAGACGATCCGAATGGTTTCGCGCCAGCCGTCGCATATCGCCACGGTCCAACCCTGTCAGGTCAACGCCTGCATCGGCTGCGGCATCCACGGTCAGGAAGTCCATTTTCTGCTGCAGGATTGCGGCGGAATTCACGCCGCGCGCCTCAATGATCGTTTCGACCAAGCCGTTTAGCCCGAGGAACTTGGCAATCTGGTTCCGCTGAGATGGGTCAAAAACGTATTTGATCGGCATATCGTCGGGTCTGTCGCCCATACAGATCACCGCCGGATGATCCAGATCGGGGAACAGGTAGAGCCCACCGAAGTGCGCCGTCCAGAAATTGCGCTGTTCAAAGGCGGTATGGCGCAGGCGGACGGGGTTGCGGGTGACGTCGCCGGTTTCCTTGGCCGTTTCGATCATCTTGGCGATCAGCACATCGTCGAACCAGGCATCCTCTTCGGTTTTGAACCGTTCGACCATGCCCGCCAGTTGCTGTGCCTTGCGCAGGGTGCCGCCTGCGGTGTCGGCCTCAATCTCGATTTTGCGCAGGTTCAGCAGATCGCGCGGCGTGGTGAGTTTTATGACCGAGTTCACCAGCTCTCCGGCCACCGCATCGGTGGCGGTCAGGGCAAACAGCTGCGCCTCGTTCATCTCGATGAACTCGCGCAGGATTTCGCGCGAGGTCGAGAATTTGACGTTCAGCAGAGGCGCGCGTTTCTGCTCGGTCGTCAAAAGAATGAACTGCCGGTTGACCCCGTTGGGGTTGAGGTAGAGCTCATCCTCCAGCTCAATCCCCACCTCGGGTGAATAGCCCGAGATATCGATGTGGAAATCCGTGAGCGCCGTGGTCTTGCCCGCCAAATGCTGCAGCGCACGGTTATAGCGCTCAACCAGAGCCGGGCTGGAGATGTGGACGAGATTGCCGAACATCAGGCCTTTTTTGATGAGGCGGATCATTCGGCCCACCTATGCGATGCCTGCAAATTGATGCCATTTATCAAACCTGCCCAATAAGGCGCAGTCAAAACCAACCCTCCTAGCAACAGTACTGATGACTCCAACCTTTCGTCCAAATTCAAGATCTCGAAAAGGTAATAAGCCACTGAGCCGATCACACCGATATACGCGGCCACTGCCATAAAAAGAGTGAGCGTCCACCAGAAGAAAAATCGCAGCCACATGAATCTACCCAAAGGAACTGGCAAGCTAAAACGAAAAGCCCAGCGGACGAACTTGATTCCAGCATAGGCTAGAAGAGCACATGTTATCAGAAAGACGACATCAAGCACTCAGGCACTCCTTACAAACGGATCGAGCATGTGTTGCACTCAGTTTACTCTCCGGCTGAGCCTACCTACAAATACTGCGGCCAACGCGAACAAAGGCAATGCAAACGCTCGTGCCGTGATCTGCAGGTTGAAACCTATGTAAGACGCCAAGCTGCCCTCAAATAGGATCAGCGATTCTTCCCATGTGGTGCCCTCGAACCCGCTGCCGGCGTTCACACCGAACTGGGTCAGGAACAGAACCACCACCGCGCCCAGAAAGCCGAGCAAACCCCAGCGCAGGGGCTGGATCAGACCCAAAACAAGGGCCAAACCGGTGATTGCGAGTGTCAATGTCACGTCTGTGCCCCCTTTGACCGACGGCGCGTATACGCATACGCGCCTCCGGCCAAGATCAATGCGGGCACGAACCAGAAAAATGCCATCCCAAGGAAATGTGATGGCATTTCACCGGGACCAAAGGCGTGGAGCAATGAGGTCGGGCGTAAGACAGACGCGCCGTTCATCCAGATTTCGAACAAGGCACTCCAGATATAGGCGACTGCAAAGACGATCAGCACCAGCATGCCAAAAGCGCGCAGGGAGGGCGGTCGACGGCGCGCGACCGAAATGCCGAAAAACAGGCACGAACCGATCATCGACCCGAAGATCAGGATCAGGCTGCCGGTCATATTTTGTCCTCCAAATACCGCCGCTTGGCCTCTTCCATCCGGCCCATCTCACGCACCGCGTTCTCAATGGCGACCTCGTCGCTCTTGTCGGCATAGCGGAACTCGCTGTCGGCGTAGCGGTTGATTTCCTGCATCACCATTTCCACCGTGATCGGCTGGCGCAGGTCCTCGATCATCGCTTTCTTGGTGTCGTAGTCGCGGAACAGGAACAGGTCGGGATTCTCCATCCATTCGTCGGGCAGTTCGAAATCCATCGCGCGGACTTTCACCGCATCGGTGATGTTCTTGATCGCGCGGCCGGTAAAGCGCTCATCCGCCTGCTGGATTGCCTTGAGATAGGTGCCCATCTTGGCAATCGTATCCATCTGGCCGATATCGCCGGAGACCCGGTCATAGACCTGCAGCAGAGCCTCTTCGTGCGGGCGGGAATGACTTTCGAAACTGGCAGCGACAGCCTTTTTGATTTCCTGCGCGGCATAGGCCTCGTGTTCGCCCAGCGGGATGTCGTGATTGCGGCCCATCAGCAGGTGCAGGATATCGATGTAATCCTCGCGCGTCTGCGGCCCGTCAACCAGGAACCGCGCGCCCGCCCGTTGGCGCAAGGCGTCGTCCACATTCTCGGGGTAGTTCGAGAACATGCCAAAGGTGCAGTTGCCCCGAACGACGGTGTTGGCGCCCGCAAAACTCTCCATCAGCACGGCGGTGATTTCCAACTGCCCGGCCGAGGATTGCCGGTCACCGCGCTTACCCGCCAGTTGGTCGATATCGTCGATGGTGCCGAAGCCGATGACCGAGGGGTCGATGATCGTGTTGATAAAGGCCTTCGCGTTCTGGCCTGACTTGCCCTGATAGCTGTCGATATTGTCAGTGCTCAGGTTCTGATAGCGGAACGGATAGCCCGCGTTCTGGCAATAATCGTTGATCAGCCCGGCCATCATCTGGATCAGAGTAGTCTTGCCGGTGCCCGGTTTACCGTCCCCCATGAAGGTGAAGATGAACCCGCCGAGTTCCGCAAACGGGTTCAGGCGGCGGTCAAAATCATAGGCCATCACCATCTTGGCCAGCTTCATCGCCTGATATTTGGCGATATGGTTGCCGACCACCTCGTTCGGTTTCTTGAACGTCATGGTCAGGGTGGTGGATTTGGCCTTGGAGGCCGGTTCGAACCCCCGGATCGTCAGATCATCAGCCTCGATGTGCCATGCGGCGTTCTGGAACGGGGCCAGATGGCCTGCTGACTGCGCGCGCAGCGCGGCCTTTTCCATCAGTTGCTCGGCATAGGCGCTGGTGGCGGCAATCAGGTGGGCATCGTCGGGGGCATGTTTGGCGAGGGTCTGGTCCAGCTCCCACAGCGCGCCATGCAGGGCAAGTTGGCCGTTATCAGTCAGAACCTCTTCGACCTCACCGATGTCAACGGTGGTTTCGCCCAGATGCGAGGACATCAGATAGGCCAGCGCATTGCCGAAGGTGTGGGACGTGATCAGAGCCTCCGCCGTCAGCAGTTCCGAAAACTCAGTTTTTCGCGCTGCAGGCAGGTCTCCGGCCAGATTGGCGCGTTTCAGGTCCGCCAGCGGGGTCTGTTCCGCATAGGCCTCACCCACAGCCAGAGCGATGGCAATCGCGCGGCGAATGGCCTGTTGAGTGGTCGCCTGAGGAGGCGAGACTAGCGTATCTCCATCATCCGAGGCCTCGATCCGTTCGACCAGATGCACTCCGGCTGCGCGCACGGTTCGGTGTGTCACCAGCCCCGGCGTCGTAGAGCGAAACCGCCGCCCAGTTGAAACGCCCGGAGACCGTTCGGTCGCCACCTCAACCGCTTTGGCTATCCGCGGCGCGTGTTCAAAACCGTTCAGCAAGGCGGTCGCTGCCGGATAATGCTTGCGAATATCGTCTTCGCGCAATTCCATCTGATCTGACGTCAAACTCATTTCAAAACCGCCCTTGCTTCATCTTTTCAAAAATACTCCCGCCGGAGGCCAAACTAATAGCGCAGCACCTGCCCGCTCTTGCTGACCACGAATTTGCGCACATCCCCAAATCCCGGCGGGTTGCGTTCAGCCAGCACCTGAAATGGGCGCTGGGGCAGAATGATTGATCGCTGTGTGCGTGTGGCCCCGGTTTCGGCCCCCTGCCCGCCGAACGGGTCCAGCGCGAAAACCTCGCGCTCGACTGTGGAAAACCACCCGGCGCGTTCTTCGATCACCTCTTCGCTTTCCAGCTCTTCTGTGGTCCATGCCAGTGCCCAGTCCTGACCTTGCGGTGCCTGTGCGTCCTCAAGCACCTGCCGCAACGGGCCGGTTTGCTCGGTATAGGCCGAGGAATACATCGGTCCCACGTGGATGCGGCGCAGATGTTTGGGGTGCAGGTCGTCGAAATCCTGATCGAAGCCTTTGGCAATGGTCACCAGTTTCAGACCGCCTAAGCTTTGCGCCATCAGATGCGCCTGCACTTCGGGCCAGCGGCGCTGGTCTTTAGGCAGGGCGGTTTTGCCGCTGTCCTCCAACTGCATCAGGTAGATGACCGGCAGGTTGATCTGGCTGTCATAAACCGCCCAGTGGATCATGAACTTGCGCCGCTCGCCCTCATTTCCGATCCAGTGGCATTCGGAATCATTGCGGGCCCAGAACAGCTGACCCTTTAGCAATTCCTCGTAATAGAGCCTTTGAGACAGGGCGAATTGCAGCTTGGTGGGGATTTCCTGATCGCCAATGATCGTCCGCACCATGTCTGTTTTCAGATCATCTTCAGACGGCATATTCGCCAGATGCACCTGCGCCTGTTGCGCGTCATTGGCCATGGTCAGCAGCTCGGCCGCCACCGGAAATCCGCTGTCACGCTTGTCCATGGCGAGGCTGCCAAAGAACCGGCCCGTATCGCGCCCGACCAGCAGGTATTTCATGGAGAGCGCCCGGAAGGTGTAGAGCAGCCCCGAAAGGTAACGCGACACGATCCGCACCTCTTGTTTCGAGATCGCGCCCTCAGCCTCCATCGTCGCGGCCACGCGCAACAAGTGAACGGTGATCACCTCGAATTTTCGAAAATAGCGGCGCGAGGAGAAGGTGTCGGTTAGTCCCACATGGTCTTTAGTGGGGTCAGTCATGCATCACCGCCACCAAAACCACCTAGGTCCGGGCCAGGTGACTGACTGCCGTCGCTTTGGACATTAGTTGGCACACTGTTAATTCCTTGCGATCTGCGAAACATTTCCAGTCGATAGCCCGACCACAAAGCACCGAGAACACCAACGCCACTCAAAAGGTAAAACCCATTCGCCATCATCGTCAGAAAACAGATGAGGAAAACGAGGCCAATTGCACCCCAAACAAGCTCACCGTTCCGTTCTACCCAAGTCTTGTCTTTGTCTTGCTCTAAGAAAAATGGCATTCGTCGCAACCACTCTTTTTTACCCACCATACAAATTCTTATCATGCTTCTCGACAATCGAGGCGAACCGGCGGGCAAAGCGTTCGTCTGCCTTGGCCTTTTTCTCCAGCACATCACGGGCAAAGACCATGTGGTCCTCATGCGCCTCAAGCATGTCGGCCATCTTCTGGTTGGTCGCGGTGCCGATGGCGGCCATGGCGGTTTGCGCCTCTTGATCCGTCTGTACGCCGATCTCGTTGATGCGGTGGGCCACGTCCTGCTGCTGCGCGGTTTTCAGCGATTTGGTCAGGGCGTCATACAGCACCACACGCTGTTGCGTGTCTGTCTGCAGCTTGTTGATCAGCACCATCTGCGTCGCCGCCTGGTTCTGTAGGGAGTCGACCCAGGTCTTGCCCTTTTCGATGTAGCGTTCGAGCGTTTGTGACTTGGCCAGCTTGACCTGCTCTTCCTGAACCTTGGCATTGTATTGCTTGTTCAGCTCGGCCAGTTCGGTTTCCAATTGGGTCCGCGCGGCGGCGTCCTGTTCGACACTGATCTTGTTTTCCAGAGTGATAATCGTCGGATCCATATCCTGAATCTCAGCCCGCAGCGCCTCTAGTTCAGCAACAGTAGCCTCGCGGTCGTCCAGCGTACCGGTCAGGTTTTCCTCGACCTTCACCCGCTGTTCTTCCAACACGGATAGCTGCCCTTGCAGCAATTGAACGATTACGTCGGATTTGGCGATCAGGTCCTGCAGCTTGTCGTCGATATTGGCGGTGCGCATGCGTTCCTGCCGCATCGACTCGGATTTTCCTTTCGAGAAGATGCCGACAAACGTCTCCCACCCGGACTTCGAGCGCATCTCATCGAAATCCTTGGAAAAGGCGCTGGTGACGTCGTCCAGACCCATGATCAACTCAGCGATATTGGCGTTCATCACCTCGGTATGGGCGTGCACATCCTCAAGTGTGGCGTTTTCGATGTCGATGTCGGCCTCGGCAGAGCCGATCTTAGAACGCGCGGCTTCAATCCGGGATGTCAGCCCTTCGATCTGAGACTGGCTTTCGCGCACTTTTTGCTGCGTTTCCTCAATCAACGCATCAAACTGCTGGTTCGACATCTGTCCTATTCCTTTTTTAATTATGCACCCAACAAGATAGGAGATGTTACGATCATTTACATCCCCTTGGGCAACCAATCCTGTGGAACTTTGGCAAACTCCGCCAAAAAAAGATAGGCGGGTTGACACTTTGGCCTCAGATCGCATGAATGCGCCCCGGTAGGCAAAAAACGTCACGTTTACCATACGAAAACTGGATTGATCTGACCCCACGGGTGGCCATAGACAATCCGGGAGGCACATGTTTGAGTGCTAACAAATTTTTATTGCCGGAGGCTGACCCATGCTGGACGCGACAACCGACCTGAAATCAATCCTGAAAAACCCCGATCTGCTTGTAACCAAAGCCTATATCGGCGGTCAGTGGGTCGACGGGGATAATGGCACCTTTGCAGTGACCAACCCGGCGCGCGGCGACGTTGTAGCCGAAGTCGCAGACCTGAGCCGCGCGCAGGTCGCCGGCGCGATCGCACAAGCTGAGGCCGCGCAAAAGGAATGGGCCAAGCTGACCGGCAAGGAACGCGCCGTGATTCTGCGTCGCTGGTACGACCTGATGATGGAAAACGCCGAAGATCTGGGCAAGATCCTGACCGCCGAGCAAGGCAAACCGCTGGCCGAGGCCGTTGGCGAGATCGGCTATGGCGCGTCGTTCATCGAGTTCTTCGGCGAAGAGGCCAAGCGCGTTTATGGCGAGACGATCCCCGGTCACCAGCGCGACAAGCGGATCATGGTGCTGAAACAGCCGATCGGTGTTGCGGCCTCGATCACGCCGTGGAACTTCCCCAATGCGATGATCACCCGCAAGGCAGCTCCAGCGCTGGCGGCTGGCTGCGCCTTTGTTGCGCGCCCGGCCAAGGAAACACCGCTGTCCGCATTGGTCATGGGCGTTCTGGCCGAACAGGCTGGCATTCCGGCTGGTGTGTTCAACGTATTGCCGTCCTCCAGCGCCAGCGAGATTGGGAAGGAATTCTGCGAAAACCCCGGCGTGCGCAAACTGACCTTCACCGGCTCGACCGAAGTAGGTCGCATCTTGCTGAAACAGGCGGCCGATCAGGTCATGAAATGCTCGATGGAGCTGGGCGGCAACGCTCCGTTCATCGTGTTTGACGACGCTGATCTGGATGCGGCTGTCGAAGGCGCGATGATGTGCAAGTTCCGCAACAACGGCCAAACCTGCGTCTGCGCCAACCGCATCTATGTGCAGGCGGGCGTGTACGATGAATTCGCGGCCAAACTGAAAGCCGCCGTCGAAGCACTGAAAATCGGTGACGGTCTGGCCGATGGCACCACCACCGGTCCGCTGATCAACGAAGAAGCGGTCGCCAAGGTCGAGGAACACATCAAAGACGTTACCGACAAGGGCGGCGCGGTTCTGACCGGAGGTCTGCCGCATGATCTGGGCGGCACCTTCTTCCAGCCCACCATCGTGACCGGCGTGACGCAGGACATGATGGTGGCGCAGGACGAGACCTTTGGCCCGCTGGCGCCCCTGTTCAAGTTCGAAGACGAGGATGACGTGATCGCAATGGCCAACGACACGATCTTTGGTCTGGCTTCGTACTTTTACGCCAAGGACCTCAGCCGCGTCTACAAAGTGGCCGAGGCGCTGGAATACGGCATCGTTGGTGTGAACACCGGCATCATCTCGACCGAGCTTGGCCCGTTTGGCGGTGTCAAACAATCCGGCTTGGGCCGCGAAGGCAGCCATCACGGCATGGAAGATTATCTTGAAATGAAGTACGTCTGCCTGTCGGTCTGATCTGAAAAGACCCCGGAGCACAGCGCCGGGGCCATTCGGTTTGTCACAAAACTGCAAACAAACCGTCACATCCCTGCAATGACCCGCGT
Organism: Ruegeria sp. CDSB086; assembly: GCF_059611065.1. Classification (NCBI taxonomy): domain Bacteria; kingdom Pseudomonadati; phylum Pseudomonadota; class Alphaproteobacteria; order Rhodobacterales; family Roseobacteraceae; genus Ruegeria; species Ruegeria sp. CDSB086. Next base: position 120,035 of record NZ_JBXWOV010000010.1, read on the forward strand.
TCATCCCCCTCTCATTCAAGTGAGAGAGGATACCACCCGATGTCATTGCGCTATGTCTGCCTGACATCTGCCCTTGCCCTGACCGCCGGTCAGGCAGCGGCAGAAATGAATTTCAACCGAATTGCGTCTTTCCCCGTCGTCAAAAATATGGCCGAGGGGGCGGATACCACCCGCGAAACCTCGCCCGAGATCATCGCGGCTACCGCGGACGGTATGACGCTGGTCTATACCGACAGCCCGTTGGGTGTAGTTGGCATGGTCGACATCACCGACCCTGCGAACCCGGCCCCTCTGGGTGCAATGGATGTAGGCGGCGAGCCGACGTCGGTTGGGATTGTTGGCACGACGGCTTTTGTGGGCGTGAACACTTCGGAAAGCTATACCGCCCCATCGGGCAAGCTGGTCTCGGTCGACATTGCGGGCAAAGCCGAAACCGGTGCCTGTGACCTGGGCGGTCAGCCCGACAGCGTCGCCATTGCTCCCGATGGCAGCTTTGTCGCCGTGGCGATCGAGAACGAGCGCGACGAAGACCTCAACGATGGCGTCATCCCGCAGCTGCCAGCTGGTTCGTTGGTGCTGGTGCCGTTGATTGAAGGTGCTCTGGATTGCGCGGGCATGAAGATGGCCTCGCTGACCGGGCTGTCGGAGGTTGCGCCTACTGACCCAGAACCGGAATTCGTGGACATCAATGATCTGGGTGAAACAGTGGTAACCCTGCAGGAGAACAACCACATCGCCGTCGTCGACAAGGACGGCAACGTGGTCAGCCATTTCTCGGCCGGCGCGGTTGATCTGGAAGGCATCGATGCCACCGACGAACGCGGCGCGCTGATCTTCACTGAAAGCCAAAAGGGCCGCCTACGTGAGCCTGATGCGGTGAAATGGATCGACGACAACCACTTCGCCACCGCCAACGAGGGCGATTATAAGGGCGGCTCGCGCGGCTGGACGATCTTCCACAAGGACGGCGCGGTTGTTTACGAGAACGGCACCGGTTTCGAGAAAGCCATCATCCAGATCGGTCACTATCCCGACAAACGCTCGGACGCCAAAGGTGTTGAGCCTGAAAGTGTGACCGCAGCGACCTTCGGTGACACACCAATGATCTTTGTAGGAGCCGAGCGCGCCTCGGTTGTGGGTGTCTATGACGCCACCGATCCGGCCAACCCAGTTCTGAAACAGCTGCTGCCCTCAGGCGTTGGTCCCGAAGGTTATGTTGCGATACCGGAACGTAACCTGCTGATCTCGGCTAATGAAAAGGACCTGATCGAAGACGGTGGCCCGCGTGCACACGTGATGATCTACGAATATCAGGACGCCCCGGCCACCTATCCGCATCTGACGTCCGCAGGCACGGGTGAGCTGATCGGCTGGGGCGCGCTGTCCGGTCTGGTGTCTGATGAGGACGGCATGATCTACGCGGTCAACGACAGCTTTTATGGCTTCCAGCCTTCGATTTTCAAGATCGACCCCAGCCATAAACCGGCCCGCATTGTGGATGTGATCCGCATCCACCGTCAGGACGGCAACCCGGCACAGAAGCTGGATCTGGAGGGCATCACGCTGGACGATAAAGGCGGGTTCTACGTCGCCTCAGAAGGGCGTACCGACCGTGTTATCCCGCATGCGATTTACCACGTTTCCGCTGATGGCCTGATCAAGGATCGCAAAGGCGAGATCGGCCTGCCACCTGAGCTTATGGCCGTCGAAAAGCGTTTTGGTTTTGAGGGCATCACCCGCGTTGGCAACACCCTGTGGATGGCGGTTCAGCGCGAATGGAAGGACGACCCTGAAAACCACGTGAAACTGGTGGCCTACAACCTTGAGACCAAAGAATGGGGCGCGGTGCACTATCCCAAAGCGGACCCGGAAGAGGGCTGGGTTGGCCTGTCGGAAATCGTGGCCTTTGGCGACCACGTCTATGTCATCGAGCGCGACAATCAGCATGACCACCGCGCCGTGACCAAAAAGGTCTACCGTATCCCGCTGTTAGAGATGACCCCGGCCCCGTTAGGCGGTCCCCTGCCCGTGGTCAACAAGCAAGAGGTCCGCGACCTGCTGCCTGATCTGACCTCGACCGGTGGTTACGTTCTGGACAAGATCGAAGGTCTGGCCATCCTGCCCTCGGGCGAAGCGTTTGTGATGACCGACAATGACGGCGTCGACGATGCTTCGGGCGAGACGATGTTCTGGTCGATTGGTTTGGTGACAGCCGCGAACTGAGCGCTATCTCGAATTATGTTGAGCCCCGCGTATTGCGCGCGGGGCTTGGTGGTCAATGCTCTAGAAACCAAGGCGATACCTCAGTTAGGAATTGGTTTTTATCAGTGATTTTATCGCGCGTATCGAAAATGACACTGCCCCGTTCTTCTCGCAGACCCATCAAGAAATTCGTGACATTTTGGGCGCCGGCAATACCAGGAGCTTGGTAGCAAATGGCTTGTCCGGATTTCCGGGAGTTTACACCAACGCAGTGTTGAGTTTAATCAAAGCGAATAGACCGCAAAGCCAAGGGTAAGCCGAATGAGCATAAGTGAGGCTGAGAATCTGACCGAATTGGCAGATCGCTATGGATCAGACAAAGGTTCATCAAAACATCGATACACCGAACTCTACCATTTGCTGTTTCACCCTTACCGTCATAGCGAAATTGTTTTTCTAGAGATGGGCCTTCTGATCGGTGGACCTGAGCACCGGGTCGACAAAGATCGAGCTACCAAAGATTGCCCCTCGATTCGAATGTGGCTTGAGTACTTTTCGAAGGCACAAATTCATGGCTTGGATGTCTCCGATTTCTCGTGGTTTGAACACGAACGCTTCACATTTCACCGGTGTGACATGAATAACCGAGAGGAAATTGCGAATACAGCAGGCAAGATTGACCCGGCGCCAGATATCGTGATCGATGATGCAAGTCATGCAAGTCATCATCAACAGAGTGCTTTTTTAGAGGTTTTTCCGAAGCTCGCTTCAGGAGGGCTCTATATTATCGAAGATTTGAGGTGGCAGCCAAAAACCTATGAATTAGCGGGCATAACAAAGACTGCCGCACTTTTTCGTAGCTTTCAGAATGACCGAGAATTTACACATTCAGACCCATCCATAGCCGAAGAATTTAACGCACTAATTCCTCAGATTTCGGCCTGCATTATTGAACCTGCGCGGTATCAGAAACACCGCAAAGACCAAGTTCTGGTCGTGCACAAAAAATGAAGAACTAGCCCGCATCTTCGTTGGGGGTAAAACCAGAGCGTCCTCTATCGCAATCCGTTGAAATCTTCGACCCCCCAACGAACTGCAAACACCTGAAGCGTGGATTTTTTTCGCCAAGCGCGACGATACCTCAATACCCTAGTGGCTCTATTTGAGAGCCTCGCTATAACACAACGCCCCGCGTCTGGAGGAACGCGGGGCGTGTGGTGCGATAATCCAGAGAGGAACGATTATCGCGGCGTATAGCGGTCGCCTTAGTTCACGGCTTTGGCGTCGACCACGTCCTTTTCAATGGCATTGGCCGAAGAAATCTCGATCCGGCGCGGTTTCAATGCCTCGGGCACTTCGCGCTTCAGGTCGATGTTCAGCATGCCGTTTTCATGGCTCGCGCCGATGACCCGTACGTGATCAGCCAGAGCAAAGCGGCGTTCGAACGCGCGGGTGGCGATGCCACGGTGCAGGTAGCTGCGCTCTTTGTCCTCGGCGGCTTTTTTGCCAGCAACGATAAGGGCGTTTTCTTTCATTTCGACCGAAAGGTCATTCTCCGAAAAACCGGCGACTGCAACCGAGATGCGATAAGTGTCGGCATCGGTCTTTTCGATGTTGTAAGGCGGGTAGCTCGGCTGAGCCACATCATTGGTCAGCACGCGATCCATCATGTCGGCGATCTGGTCAAAACCAACGGTGGCACGGTGCAGGGGTGCAAAATCAAAACTACGCATGTGTCATATCCTCATATCAGAGCGATCTGTGTTCTGCCCTCCGTTCGGACGGGCATCTGGTTGATACGGGCCCCGTTCGTGGCGACCCGATACAGTTCACATGGGTAGCAATTTGATCGAGTTCAACCCCCGCCCGAGCTGATGAATTTCGCGCCGGAATTCGACTTGCCGGACCCGACCTGCAACCGGCGGATCGTTGCCTGTGGACGCGGCGCATCGCGTCGCAGGTCCGCCTTTAGTTCGGCAACGATTCCAGATAGTTCCATGCCAAATCCTACTTTCTGATACCCGTTGGACGCGACTGCGGAAACCACCGACAGAATCTGCCAACGCGGGCCGTTTTTGGCAAGTAAGGCAGAACCTGAGGACCCAAAGGTGATATCGCAGTTGAAAGTTATCAATCCCTGGTCTCGATCCAATATCCGACAGGACCTTTCACGTGTAATCGCCTCGGACCGGCCGCGCCCGTATGAGGCCAGGCTGACCTCATTTCCCGAGACCCTACCCTGATGCAGGGCAAAAGGATCGGCGATGGAATATGGGATTGGCTCGTCCAGACGCATCAGAGCCACATCAACCTTCACCCGCGGTGCTGACACCGGGCCGTTTGCCACGAAATCCGGGTGCGCCGCGATTTGAATTACTTTGCGGTCGGCTAATGCGTCCTCGCCGCTTAACCCCGCCCGAAAAGTCACCATTCCCGGCGGGTACGGTTCGCCGGTGGCCTTGTCCAACGCACAGTGAGCAGCGGTCAAGACCAGATCCTGCGCAATCAGGGTGCCTGTGCAAAACCCGTCATCGCCGATGTCCAGACGTCCAACCGCCTCCCACCCGTAAAGGTCATCGCGGTCCGTCAGTTTACGCTTGGCGGTCTGGGCGTAAGTTGCAGAAGCGGAAATTGAAAAAAACAAAAGAAAATTCAGAAAAAAGCGACTCATGGTTTTATGAACCTTGCTCCAATATTGCGGCGTGTCCCTCCTTGGGAGGAAGATACGCCAAATCCGCGGCCAGCCGACAATTCTGCCTGCAGCAGCTCCAATGAATCTTCGACCGCGGTGCCGACGGCCACGCGCTGCCCGTTGAATTCGGCCTTGGCTGCGACGACCGAAACGATGCGCGGCCGGTCCCCTTCAAAGGAAAAGACCGGTGCGCCCGACGACCCGAACTCGACGTCACAGGACAACACCAAAACGTTGGATGTGCGCGTCATGACCGAGCACACTTCTTGCAACGAGGGAGCCTCGGCCCGATCCTGCGCGTAGGACACGACCCCCACTTCGGCACCTCGGGCCGGACGGTCTCCGGTCTCGAACGGAATTACGCTCGTATTGCGGATCGGTTGCCACAGCTCGATCAGCGCGATGTCATTGTATAGCCGCGAGGCCGTTGCCTCGGTGCTGTATTCGTAGTCCGGGTGAACAACAGCGCGACGTGCGGCCCGATAGGCCGATGCACGCCCAAGACGCCAGGCGGCCAGAAACTCGACCTCTGCCAGGTCAATCCGCTGACCAGTTACCTTATCGAACAGACAATGGGCAGCCGTCAAAACCTGGGTCGGAGAAATCAGTGTCCCGGTGCAAAACCCGGCGCCGTCCTTGATATCCAGGCGCCCGACCGCCATCCACGCGCGCCCCGCATCGGTGGTGTCCAGGCTTTTCAACCCGGTATCCTGGGCTGCGGCGGACAACGGCGTCAAAGCCAGCGCCAATGCTGTGATCCAGTTTCGCAAACGGCACTCCGGCTTTGCTGTTGACGTATTTTCCTACGTCTCCGGTGCGGCAAAAATAGGGCGATGACGCCCGCGTCTGTTTAACGGGGCGAGTGGTGCGCAGTTGCATCAGCATGGCCTATCTAAGGACCGGAACCTTAGGTTTGGCTGGTTCACGCAATGCACGCGGCACAGGCCCACCCGTTGCCCAATCCAAAAGCTCGACCGTGTGCAGCACGGGAATGTCCGTGCCAGAGCCGATCTGCATCATGCATCCGATATTGCCCGCCGCGATCACGTCCGGCTTTTTGGCTTCCAGCGTTTTGACCTTGCGGTCCTTCAGCTTGCCCGAAATATCGGGCTGCATCAGGTTGTAAGTTCCCGCGCTGCCGCAGCACAGATGACTATCTGTAGGCTCTAACACAGCAAAACCGGCCTGTTTCAGCAGAGTTTTGGGATGAGCTTTGATCTTTTGACCGTGCTGCAAAGAACAAGCTGCATGATATGCAACGGTCAGGCCCCTTTCTTCACCTTCAGGCAGTTCCAGCTGGATCAGCAGTTCGCTGATATCCATTGCAATCGATGACACCCGCGCCGCGTCTTCGATTATGGGATCGTTGCGAAACATATGGCCATAATCCTTGACCGTCGTGCCGCAGCCCGAGGTGTTGATGACAATGGCGTCCAGCCCGTCGCCGTGCATTTCTGCGGTCCAGGCCCTGATGTTGGCCTTTGCGGCCTCATGGCTTTCGCGGGTCTTGCCCATGTGATGGGTCAGCGCGCCGCAGCACCCTGCCCCTTCAGCCACGACGACCTCGCATCCCATCCTGGTCAAAAGTCGAATAGTTGCGTCGTTAATGTCAGTATTCAACGCTTTTTGCGCACAACCCGTCATCAGCGCAACGCGCTTGCGCTGCGGTCCTTTAGCCGGAAATCTCTGCGGGTCGTCATTGCGACTGACGGGCGGGATATGTTTGGGCGCCATATCCAGCATGGCACGCAGCCGGGCGTCGGGCATCAGAAAGCGGAATGGCCGCCCCAGCTTCGCCCCGATCAAAGCCCAGCGGAACCGCATCGGATAAGGCAGGATCTGTGCCAGTACCCAACGCAACGCACGATCCGAGAAGGGGCGTTTATAGTTCTCTTCGATGTATTCGCGCGCGTGATCGACCAGATGCATATAGTGCACCCCCGATGGACACGTGGTCATACAGGCCAGGCATGACAGGCAGCGGTCGATATGCTTGACCGTTTTCTCATCCGGCACACGCTCGTTTTCCAGCATGTCCTTGATCAGGTAAATGCGCCCCCGTGGACTATCCAACTCGTCCCCCAGCACCTGATAGGTCGGGCATGTGGCTGTACAGAACCCACAATGGACGCAGTTTCGCAGGATTTCATTTGATCTTTGGATCGCGGGATCTTGCAACTGCTCTTCGGTGAATGTCGTCTGCATCGCCTTACCCCATCAACCCCGGATTAAACAAACCGCGGGGGTCAAATCTTTGACGAATACCCCTGGTTAGAGCCGCAATACCGGGCGCCTCCGGTTGAAAACGCCCCAGTTCGGCCATTGTTTCGAACCCGGCTCGCACGATGTTTGCGTGACCGTCAAACGCGCCTAATTGCGCCCGCAGATCAGTACCAACCGGCACCAAGGCCCAGATCAACCCACCGCCCCAATCAAACAACGTCCGATCTGCCCGGATGCGCGCAACGATGTCCGGCGCATCCGAAGGTTTGACCGAAATGCGCCAGACATCACCGCTTTGTTCGTGGAAACCGGCTGCATCACGCAGGTCGGCCCACAATGTGCCGGGATGCTCAAGTTCGGCAACCTCGCCGAAACCAGACAGTAGGGATTTCAGTTGATCCGACCGGTATGTCACCGAACCCGCGAAACCTTCGAGGCGCAGTAAGGCGCACCCCATGTCTGGGTCGTACGCTGCTCCGCTGACTTCAAAAGGGGATTTCAATGCGGCGGACAGCGTCGCAATTGCGGTGGTAACATCGGGTACCTGAACAGACAGCGTTGCCGAGACTTCGGGCTTGGGCAGTACCTTCAACGACACTTCGGTCAAAACACCCAGAGTGCCCCAGGATCCCGCCATCAGCTTGACCAGATCATAGCCGGTGACGTTCTTCATGACCCGGCCGCCATTCTTGACGACCTGCCCCATGCCATCGACATAGCGCACGCCCAACAGAAAATCGCGGCATGCCCCTGCCTGTACCCGCCGGGGCCCAGATATGTTGGCCGCCACAACACCGCCTATGGTCGGTGTGCCACTGGTTCCCAGCAGTCCCCGGTGATCCATCGGCTCAAAGGCCAATTGCTGACCTTCAGCGTCCAATGCGGCCTCAATCTCTCCAATCGGCGTGCCGGCCTTCGCCACCAGCGTCAGCGCGCCGGGTTCATACAGCGTGATCCCGGTCAGCCCGCTGGTTTGAATCGCCATGTCCGGCCCCGCGACGCCACGCGTACCGCCGCCGGTAATTCGCACTGGTTCATCTAACCCGGCCACCATCTCGGCCAGTTCGGCTTCTGTCTTAGGTTTCATGGCAATTCTTCTTCTTTAGAGCCGATTATTCAGCAGCAATCCGCGCGATGCGCCGGGATTCAGACGCCTGCAATGGGAACACCTTGGCGGGGTTCAGCAACCACTTTGGATCGAACACGTCCTTTACTGCCATTTGCGCCTCAAGATCCGCAGGCGCGTATTGGTGGGACATCAGATCGCGCTTTTCGATCCCAACCCCGTGCTCACCTGTCAGGCAACCACCCACGTCTACGCAAAGCTTCAGGATATCAGCTCCGAACGCCTCGCATTTCTCAAGATCACCGGGTTTGTTGGCATCGAACAGGATCAATGGGTGCATGTTGCCATCGCCTGCATGAAACACATTGCCGACCGGCAAGCCGTATTCTTCGCTCATTTCACCAATCCGACGCAACACTTCCGGTAGGGAAGAAACCGGGATCGTCCCGTCCAGACACATGTAGTCGTTCAACTGCCCCATCGCACCAAAGGCCGACTTGCGCCCCAGCCAGATTTTCGCGCTTTCTTCGGCCGACTGGCTTTCGCGCAGTTCGACCGGATTGTGGCGCTTGGCGATTTCGATGATCTTTGACAACTGATAGTCCATCTCGGCCTCGGACCCTTCGACCTCGACAATCAGCAAAGCGGTGCAGTTGGGGTAACCGGCATGGGCGAAATTTTCACAGGCCTGGATGCACAGCGTGTCCATGAATTCGATCGCAACCGGCAAAATGCCGGACTTGATAATGTCCGAGACGCATTGCCCGGCAACTTCGTTATCATCAAAACCCATTAATACAGGCCGGGCACCTTCAGGTTTGCGCAGAATGCGCAGCGTGGCTTCAGTCACGACGCCCAACTGCCCTTCAGACCCGCAGATGACTCCCAACAGGTCCAAGCCGCCAGAGTCCAGATGCGCGCCGCCAATCTCGACCACGCTGCCATCCATCAGCACCATCTTTACGCCCAACAGGTTGTTGGTGGTCACGCCGTATTTCAGACAATGCGCCCCGCCTGAGTTCATGGCGATGTTCCCGGCAATGGCACAGGCAAGCTGTGAGGACGGATCTGGCGCATAGAAGAAGTCGTCTTCCTCGACCGCACCGGTCACGCTCAGGTTCGTGCGGCCTGATTGAACGCGAACGAAGCGGTTGTCATAGTCGACCTCCAGCACCTCGTTCATCCGGGCGACTCCAAGGATGACGCAATCCGCCGTTGGCAATGCGCCACCTGCCAAGGAAGTACCCGACCCGCGCGGAACGACTGGAACGCCTTCCTCGTTGCAAATGCGTAGAACGTCCGAGACCTCTTGCGTGGTCGACGGCAGCACCGCCAGCATCGGAGGGCACCTATACGCCGTCAATGCGTCGCATTCATAAGCACGTGTCTCGGACGGTTCATGAATAACCGCCTCTTCGGGCAAGACCTGCAACAAACGTTGAAGAACCACTGCCTTGCGGCGCAGAACGTCAGGATTTGGCGTTGGCATTTCCATGGCTGATCCTCCATTTGGTAAAATAATATTACCAATTTCTCCATCTGGCAAGTTCTCATGTCTGGCCCTAAGGTCGCCGCATGACGTGGATTGATCGGGCACAACTTTTTTCACCGCTGGACTATGCGGCAATTGCCGTGCTGCTAATTGCTTGGCTCTGGATCGGGTGGCGGATCGAAAATCCCTCCCCTAACAAGAGTTCTGTCACGATGATGATGGATGACTATCGTCGAGAGTGGATGCGGGAAATGGTCACTCGGCAGCCCCGAATGTTCGATGCGCAGGTGGTCGCGGCGATGCGGCAGGGCAGCACGTTCTTCGCCTCGACTACGATGATCGCCGTCGGGGGCGGGTTGGCTTTGCTGGGCAATACCGAACGCCTTGCCGGTGTCGCCAATGATCTGGCCATCGGCAGCGCACCGGCCATGGTGTGGGAGATCAAGATTCTGATCATCATCCTTTTTCTGGCCAATGCATTCCTGAAATATGTCTGGGCGCACCGGTTGTTTGGCTATTGCGCGGTTCTGATGGCCTCGGTCCCCAATGAACCATCGGACCCACAAGCCTATCCGCGCGCAGCACAAGCGGCCGAGATTTGCGTCACCGCGGCGCGCAGCTTTAACCGCGGTTTGCGCGTGACCTATTTTGCCCTGGCATCCGTTGCCTGGATACTTGGGCCGGTGGCGCTGTTGCTGGGCACGGCGATCACGTTTGGCGTTCTATACCGGCGCGAGTTTGCGTCGCATTCCCGGCTGGTCCTGCTGTCCCAACCGGGCGACACGGATTCGTGATCGCGAAGCCGACGGACACAGCCTAGGATCGCCACATGCGGTATTTGATTCTCAGCCTTCTTCTCGCCAGCCCGGCGCTTGCCGACCCTTCTGTGATTGAAAAAGTGGCGGCCAGCCAAAGCGGTGACACGTGGCGATTCGACGTGACGATCCGCCATCCCGACACCGGGTGGGATCACTATGCTGATGGCTGGCGCGTTCTGGACATGGACGGCAATGAACTGGGCATGCGCGTATTGCATCATCCACATGAGAATGAGCAGCCCTTTACACGCTCACTATCCGGGGTGGCGATTCCAGATGGCGTGTCTCAGGTTCAGATTCAGGCGCGGTGCAGTGTCGATGGCTGGGGTGACGAGGCGACGTTGGTCACACTGAACTGATCTTCAGAACACACCCAGCGCCAGACCCGCACCCAACGCAGCCCCAATATCACGGCACTCATCCAGTTGGTTTTGCGGGATGGTCTTTTCGGCCAGAATAGCCTCGGGCGTTTGCGCATGGGTACAGATGATTAGCGGCGACTGAACCTCTTTCAAGCGCCAACCAGTGGCGATCCGCGCAGTTTGGCGGGCCGCATTCTCGCCATCAGACCCGGCACAGATCATCTGGGCATAGGGCCGTCCTTCGATCTTGCCCAGCACAGGATAGTAGCAGCGATCAAAGAACTCTTTCATCAAACCTGAAATCGCGGCCAGATTCTCGGGCGCGCAGAAGATAAACCCATCCGCGGCCAGCAAATCCTCAGGGGTCGCCTGATCTGCAGTTTTCAGAACCGTTTCCGCTTCGTCCCGCGCTCCAGCCGCGGCGGCTTGGGCCATTTGACGGGCTCCGCCAGTGCGCGAATGGTAGACAATCAGAAGCTGCGCCATGTCAAACCCGGTGATAGGGACCGCCCGACAGGATGGTCGCGGCCCGGTAAAGTTGCTCGGCCAGCATCACACGGACCAGCATATGCGGCCAGACCATCGACCCGAATGAGATGGAAAAATCGGCCTCGGCCCGCAGATCAGGGTCTATTCCGTCCGCACCGCCAATGATCAATGCCAGATCCTGCCGCCCGGCATCGCGCCAGCCACCCAGTTTCTTGGCAAAATCAGGCGAGGACATCACCCGCCCGCGTTCATCCAGTGTGCAGATCACCGCGCCCTTGGGCAGGGCCTTGCGCAGCAACGCGGCCTCGGCGCCCATGCCTGCGTTTTTCTTGTCTTCGACCTCAACAACGCGCGCAGGACCAAGGCCCAGCGCGCGGCCGGTCCGGTCAAATCGGGTCAGATAATCGTCAAGCAGGGTCTTCTCCGGTCCGGCACGCAATCGCCCGACCGCACAAATGCTTATACGCATATTTCTCTCGCCTCCGGCCTGTTAATGCAGGCCGGGATGGCGCCTCAGTTGGCTGAGGCGCTGCCGCCCTGAGGCAGCCACATCTTTTCCAGCTGATAGAATTCACGCACTTCGGGGCGGAAGATATGGACGATCACGTCGCCCGTATCGATCAGCACCCAGTCGCCGGCATCCTTGCCTTCGACCTTCGAGGTGAAACCGAATTCCTGCTTGATGCGATCCGTCAGCTTTTCCGCCATGGCCGAGACCTGACGTGTCGAACGCCCGGACGCAATGACCATGTGATCCGCGACAGACGACTTGCCTTGCAGGTTGATCTGCACGACATCTTCGGCCTTGTCATCGGAAAGTGAGGAAAGGATACGCTCAAGCAGCTTGTCGCTGATTGACTGAGAGTGGGCCACTACATTGGCCCCATCATCGGCGGGCAAACCCGCCTGTGTATGTAGAGACAGGACATAGTCCTCCTTTGTTGCGCGCCGCCAAACCCCGGCGCAGGGGTACTAATAAGGTAACAAGGGGAATGCAACATTTCAATGAACGGGCGCTTTAGGGGCCGCACAGGCGCTCACTCTTTGGCGATCTGTTGCTGCTCTGCGCCGTCCGACAGCAGCCGAACCTCGCGCTGGGGGAAAGGAATCGATATCCCCTCGGCCTTGAAAGCATCCCAAAGGGCGAGGTAAACATTGCCCCTGATATTGGTAAGCCCCTTGGTCGGATCGCTGATCCAGAACCGCAGCACATAGTCCACGCTGCTGTCGCCGAACCCGGTTATATGGCAGACCGGCTCATGTGAACCGCCGCTGAGAACACGTTTCACCGATTTAACTGCCCGGATCGCGGTTGCGCGCACCTGATGCGGGTCGTCGTCGTAGCTGGTGCCGAAATCCAGATCCAGACGCACATAACGGTCCGAATGCGACCAGTTCACCACCTGATTGGTGATCAAGTCTTCGTTCGGGATCAGGTATTCACGCCCATCCCGCGTGACCACCGATACATACCGCGCGCCCAGCGCGTTGATCCATCCGAATGTGTCACCCAACGAGATCACGTCGCCCGGTTTGATCGAGCGGTCCATCAGGATGATGATCCCGGAAATCAGGTTCGACACAACCTTTTGAAGACCAAAACCGATGCCCACGCCGATCGCGCCTGACAACAGCGCGATGCCAGTCAGATCAAACCCAAGCGTGCGGATGGCCGCCATAAAGACAGCTCCGTACAGCAGAACTTGAATGCCTTTGGCCAACAGAACCTGCATCGAAGGCGTGATGTCGTCGTTCCTCTGCAATCCCCGCTCGGCCGTGCGGGTCCCGATGCGGGCCAACGTCAGCAGCACGCCGATCAGCAATGCGGCCTTGAGAATTCCCAGTGCCGAGATGTGCAAATCACCGATGGAGATCGCTACGCCGTCCAGAAACTCGGCCACATCATCGGTCAGATTCAGCGCAACCAGCGTTGCATAGACCCACATTGCCCATTTAAAGATCCGCCGCAGCGTACGGTTGCGGACAAGTCGCGCCACCAGCGCGATCGCCAGCCAAGCGGCGGCCAATGTCGCGATCACGCCGATAATGTAACTGTGCGACGGCCAGGTCACATTCTGCATGAACAGGTACAGCGTCCAGGACAACAAAACGAAATAGACCAGCGTTAGGCGCTGCATCAATTGAACCAGAGTGCGCAGCCGCCATTTGGGCCAGCCGGTGCGGGCACGTGCCCAGGCCTCCCACCGGTTTTGCGTAACCAGCTTGAGCACATATGCCAAAGCCCACAGGGCGAGGATGATGACCAACTGGTGCCGCCGCCAACCCGGCGTGACGATCAGATCGACAAGTTTGCCGAACTGCACGGAAAACCCCGCGACCATGTTTTCATAGAGTTCCGACAGCGAACTGGGGATCAGGTCTTGGTTCATACAGGTCTCCTGACCCGCAGCTTGGACAGCAACTCGGGGTGATGCAAGCCCGAGGCCGGATTGAACCTTGATTGACGGGCACACGCGATATATCTGAGGCCCATGAGAGTCTATTTGGCCCCTGCTCCGACACTGCAAGACCGCACGCGCCTGCGTGAACGGTTCTTTGGGGCCGCCCGCACGGTTCTGGCCCGCCTATAAGCGGCGCCCAGCCACTCGCCAGCTATTTCTCATTACATACGGGAGAGGACCGATGTCCCCCAAAACACTCTATGACAAGATCTGGGATGCCCATGTCGCGCACGAAGCCGATGATGGAACCTGCCTGCTTTATATCGACCGCCATCTGGTGCACGAAGTCACCAGCCCGCAAGCCTTTGAAGGGCTTCGCATGGCGGGTCGTCCGGTGCGCGCACCGGAAAAGACCATCGCTGTGCCCGACCACAACGTTCCGACCACTGCGGATCGCGTAAACGGGATCGAAAACCCCGAATCGCGTATTCAGGTCGAAGCACTGGATAAGAACGCCAAGGATTTTGGTATTCACTATTACCCGGTGAATGACGTTCGTCAGGGCATCGTGCACATCGTCGGCCCCGAACAGGGCTGGACCCTGCCTGGCATGACCGTTGTATGTGGCGACAGCCACACGGCCACTCACGGTGCGTTTGGTGCATTGGCCCACGGCATCGGCACGTCCGAGGTTGAGCATGTTCTGGCCACGCAGACCCTGATCCAGAAGAAGTCCAAGAACATGAAGGTCGAAATCACCGGCAAATTGCAGCCGGGTGTGACCGCCAAGGACATCACTCTGGCTGTGATCGGTGAGACCGGCACTGCCGGCGGAACCGGCTATGTCATCGAATATTGCGGTGAAGCGATCCGCGATCTGTCGATGGAAGGTCGCATGACCGTCTGCAACATGGCGATCGAAGGCGGTGCACGTGCGGGCCTGATCGCGCCGGACGAGACCACCTATGAATATGTCAAAGGTCGCCCGCACGCCCCGAAAGGTGCCCAGTGGGAAGCCGCTCTGACATGGTGGAAAACGCTGTTTACCGACGATGACGCGCATTTCGACAAGGTCATAACCCTGCGCGGCGAAGATATCGCACCTGTCGTGACCTGGGGCACCAGCCCCGAGGACGTACTGCCGATCACCGCAACTGTACCGAACCCCGAAGATTTCGAAGGTGGCAAGGTCGACGCAGCCCGCCGCTCAATCGAGTACATGGGTCTGGAAGCTGGTCAAAAGCTGAGCGATGTCGAGATCGACACCGTTTTCATCGGATCCTGCACCAATGGCCGCATCGAAGACCTGCGCGCCGCGGCCGAGATCCTGAAGGGCAAAAAGGTCAAGGACGGCATGCGTGCCATGGTCGTGCCAGGTTCGGGTCTGGTTCGGGCGCAGGCCGAAGAAGAAGGTCTGGCCGAGATTTTCAAGGATGCCGGTTTCGAATGGCGTCTGGCCGGATGTTCGATGTGTCTGGCGATGAACCCTGACCAACTGCAGCCGGGCGAACGCTGTGCAGCGACCTCAAACCGCAACTTCGAAGGCCGTCAGGGCCGGGGCGGACGCACCCATTTGCTGAGCCCTGCAATGGCTGCCGCAGCGGCAATCACAGGACGGCTGACAGACGTACGTGAATTGATGTAAGGTCCCATCACATCTAGATATTTGAGGGATTGAAAACATGAGTGACTGGGTCAAATGGCTCCTGCTGGGGCTTCTGTCCATAGCGTTCGGTATCTTTGTACTGGGCGCGCCAGTTGTGGCGTCTGTCGCCGTGACGGTGGTAACCGGTGTGTTGCTGCTGATCTCGGGCGCGCTGCAAGTTGTTGGCGGCTTTACGGTTGAAGGTACCGGCAACAAAATTCTGTCACTCATCATGGGTGCGGTGATGCTGTTTCTGGGCTGGTCCTTTCTGGATCACCCGCTGCAGGGAACCCTGACACTGGCAACCGTGATGCTGATCCTGTTCATGGCAGGCGGCATCGCGCGGGTCATTCTGTCGTTCCAGATGAAAGGAACACAGTTTTTCTGGCCCACGATGATCTCGGGCATCTTGTCGATCGTCCTCGCGGGCATCATCTGGACATATGTGGGAAGCGATCCTCAGGTGCTGCTGAGCATTTTGGGCATCTTCCTGGGCATTGAGATGCTGTTCAACGGGTTCGGCCTGGTCTTTATGGCGTTCTTCATCCGGAACGCACCCAACGACGCAACAACAGAAGCGAAACAAGCTTAAACGCGGGATACGGGCGCGGCCCTCTCTCGCAGGAGTGTAGACATGGAAAAGTTTGACAAAGTCCACGGGGTGGCCGCCCCAATGCCGCTGATCAATATCGACACCGATATGATCATTCCGAAAGTGCATCTGAAAACCATCAAACGGTCCGGCCTTGGTGTCGTGCTGTTTGATGAGATGCGCTACCATCAACATGGTGGCGAAAACGAAGACTTCGTGCTGAACAAACCCGCCTATCGTCAGACAGAGATTCTGGTTGCCGGTGACAATTTCGGCTGCGGTTCGTCGCGCGAACACGCGCCCTGGGCGATCAAGGACTTCGGCATCAAGGTTGTGATCTCGACCAGCTTTGCCGACATCTTCTTTAACAACTGCTTCAAGAACGGCATCCTGCCCATCGTGGTCGAAGAAGAACACCACGCGATCCTGATGGAAGACGCGCATAAAGGCGAAAACGCCCGCATGACCGTGCATCTGGAGGATCAGCAGATCACCACCTCGGATGGCGTTGTGATCGAATTCAGTGTCGACCCACATCGCAAGCATTGCCTGCTGAATGGTTTGGACGATATCGGCCTGACGATGGAAAAAGATCACCACATCGACAAATTCGAGGATCACGCAAGCCAGGCCCGCCCCTGGGTGTGATTCCAAGAACGAATCTGTGGATACTCAACCTATCGGGGTCGCCTGGGCGACCCCTTTCGCGTTCTTGGGGTTGTTGATCCGGCAACCACAACATGTGGTGTTCCCCCTCTGATACACGCCGAATTTGCGACGGAAATGATGCAAAGGCGCACCAGTTTCGCCATCTTTTTGCCTGAAATTCCGTGTTTTCTGCAGCTTGGCTTGAGCGGATTGCCGCTTATCGTCAGTGTTGGCGATAATAGAGGCACCCGTCGAATAATAATTATCGGGCACAAGTTGGGACGAAACCGTCAAAGAAGCGGTCAATCCGGTTTGAAAGGGTTTGGATAGTGATTGCGCGCACAACAGGGGCGGCGATTCGGGGATTATTGGTCGCACTTTTGGTGCTGACGCCCGCGTTGTACCTGCCTGTAACGTCAACGAATGGGACCGAGATTGTCGTCTTTCTCGCCATTCTCGCGTTTTTCCTGACATTCGCTGAATACAACTCCTCCTTTCCCAGCTTTATCGAATTCCGCGATGCGCCACCTGTGAACCGTTTGCGCTTTGTCGGCCTGATGTCGATGGTCACGTTCCTGACGTTGATCTGCAAAAACGCATATACGCCGACCGGCCTGACGACAGTTTTCTATTCCTTCGGCGTGGGCGTCGCGAATGTGGTCGACTTTCCCTATTCGCCAGTACGGCTGATCATCCTGATGCTGCCGACTGACGCAAGCGCCCCCCTGATCGAACTTGTCCGTATTTCTGCCAGCGTCGCGTATGTTGCTGCTTTGGTGACGATCGCCAGCTTTGCCTATGCGGTGAAAGTGCGCGGCTGGCCGACCGGAAATGGCGCCTTCAATGTCTGGACCAATCTTCCGTTGTTCGACCCCACCAAAGGCGGTGACGTAGTTACGCGCCTGCAGCGCGACGGTCGGCTGAACATTTGCATCGGTATACTGCTGCCGTTCCTGATCCCGGCGCTGATCAAACTGCTGACTGACTATGCCGATCCGATCTCACTGAGCAATCCTCAGACCCTGATCTGGACGCTCAGCGCCTGGGCCTTCCTACCGGCCAGCATGATCATGCGTGGCATGGCGACCCTGCGCATTGCCAATCTGATCGTCGAAAAACGGCGCGCCTATTCCACAGCCGAGTCTACCCAGACCGCATGATCCGCATTCTGATCCTGCTGCTGTTGCCCGTTGTGGCACAGGCAGAGACGATCCGTATTGCCACCTACAACACAGAACTCAGCCGCGATGGTCCGGGATTGCTGTTGCGGGATATTCACCGCGGTGATGATCAGGTGATGGCGGTTGTTGCCGTTTTGGCGGACACCCGCCCCGATATCATTGCGTTGCAGGGGATCGACTGGGATTTCGAGGGGCTGGCGCTGGCGGCGCTGGCAAATCGGTTGCGCGAGGCCGGATTGGATTACCCCTACACTTTCGCAGCCCAACCAAATTCCGGCCTGGAAACGGATCTTGATCTGGACGGAGATGGTCGCACCAACGGCCCCGGCGACGCGCAAGGCTGGGGTCGGTTCACCGGTCAGGGCGGGCTGGCCGTGATGTCCCGCTATCCCATCGCTTCGGATCAGATTCAGGACCTGTCCGACCTGCTATGGCTGGAACTGCCCGGCGCTGAACTGCCTCAACATGACGCAGGCCCCTACCCATCAGAACCGGCGCAGAACGTTCAGCGGCTCTCATCCGTGGCGCATTGGATTGTGCCCATCGAAACTTCGGTAGGGCAGCTGGATTTGATGACTTTTCATGCCTCACCCCCCGTGTTTGACGGGCCAGAGGATCGCAATGGACTGAGGAACAAGGACGAGATCCGCCTTTGGTCCGCAGTGATGGATGGGGCAGTCGGGCGCAAACCCGATCGTCTGTTTGTCATCGCGGGTGACGCCAATCTGGACCCAGTGCGAGGTGATGGACGCAAAGAAGCGATCCGAGAGTTTTTGAACGACCCCCGCCTTCAGGACCCTTCACCCGAAGACCCCTCAGGCGATTTGACAACGGTGGTCTGGAAATTGGTTGGTCCAATGCGGGTCGATTACGTCCTGCCATCGGCCCAATGGCAGGTGGTGGATTCCGGGGTGCACTGGCCCGTCGCGGGCTCTGAAGAACGCAAAACCGCCGAAAGCGCCAGCCGTCATCGGCTGATCTGGGTCGACCTGACACTGCCTCGCTGATACGGCACTTTGCGCCATGATCTGGCCTGCAAAGCAGACCTGACGCAATTTTCAGACGCTAACGGAAACAAACCTGTATTTTCCTTGCCGTCAGGCGGGATCGTCTCATTGACCCGATGCCGCACAGGCGCTAGGGCCTGTGCTGTAAAACGCAAGGAGATCCTTCATGTCCAACCCCTCGCTCCTCATCCTGCCCGGAGACGGAATTGGCCCCGAAGTCATGGCCGAAGTGCGCAGAGTCATCGACTGGTTCGGTGCGAAACGCGGCCTGGAATTCGACGTGAGCGAGGATCTGGTCGGTGGTGCCGCGTATGATGCGCATGGCAAGCCCCTGTCGGACGAGACGATGGCCAAAGCGCAAGAGGTTGACGCGGTTCTGCTGGGTGCTGTGGGCGGCCCGAAATACGACGATCTGGATTTCAGCCTCAAGCCCGAGCGCGGCTTGCTGCGCCTGCGCAAAGAGATGGACCTGTATTCCAACCTGCGCCCGGCACAGTGCTTTGACGCGTTGGCCGATTTCTCGTCGCTGAAGAAAGACATCGTTGCCGGCCTCGATATCATGATCGTGCGCGAGCTGACCTCGGGCGTCTATTTCGGCGAGCCGCGCGGCATCTTCGAGGAAGGCAATGAACGTGTTGGCATCAACACCCAGCGCTACACCGAATCTGAGATCGAACGCGCCGCGCGCTCGGCATTTGAGCTGGCAATGCGCCGGAACAAAAAGGTCTGCTCGATGGAGAAGGCCAACGTCATGGAATCGGGCATCCTGTGGCGCGAAGTTGTGAACCGTGTGGCCAAGGATTACCCCGAGGTCGAGCTGAGCCATATGTATGCCGACAATGGCGCGATGCAGTTGGTGCGTGCGCCCAAACAGTTCGACGTCATCCTGACAGACAACCTGTTCGGCGACATCCT
This sequence comes from Ruegeria sp. CDSB086, assembly GCF_059611065.1. Taxonomy (NCBI): domain Bacteria; kingdom Pseudomonadati; phylum Pseudomonadota; class Alphaproteobacteria; order Rhodobacterales; family Roseobacteraceae; genus Ruegeria; species Ruegeria sp. CDSB086. The sequence continues at coordinate 139,769 of NZ_JBXWOV010000010.1, forward strand.
GTCGGATTGCGCGGCGATGCTAACCGGCTCGTTGGGAATGCTACCGTCGGCCTCGTTGGGTGCTCCTATGGCGAATGGCCGCCCCAAGGCGATGTACGAACCGGTCCATGGTTCGGCCCCGGATATCACCGGTCAGGGCAAAGCCAACCCGATCGCCTGTATCCTCAGCTTCGCCATGGCCCTGCGCTACAGCTTTGATCAGCTTGAAGAAGCGGACCGTCTGGAAGCCGCAATCGAGAAGGTACTGGCCGACGGTGTCCGCACAGGCGACCTGCTGGCAGATGAAGGCGTCACGCCGGTTTCGACCACGGAAATGGGCGACGCCATTTTGGGCGCGCTCGACGACAGCCTCTGATCGGACCCACATTCAATTCAAAAGGCGGTGCCCAGCGCACCGCCTTTTTCAATTTCCACCGAAAATGTTGTTCAGCAGATTGTTGATAGCCCGATCCAACCCGGTTTGGTTCTTACGGCGCTGTTGCTGCGGTTGCGCTGTTCTGACCGGTGGGTCCGGGGCCAGCATCGGCAACGGCGTCGGTGTCATGCCTTCGGTCACGCGCAGCATGGTTTCTTTCCAGATTTCAGCCGGCAACCCGCCTCCGGTCACACCGGATAATGGGGTGTTGTCGTCATAGCCCATCCAGATGCCCGTTACGTAATCGGCCGTGAACCCGATGAACCACGCGTCCCGCGCAGCCTGCGTCGTGCCGGTTTTACCCGCGACCTGCCAACCGGGCAACTGAGCGCGCGCACCGGTGCCTTCGGACACGACACGCTCCATCATCCACGTCAGTTGTTTGGCGGCTTTGTCGTTGATGACCCGCTCACCAATGCCGGTTGTCGTCACCATGACCGGGGTTTGATCGCCCAACAGCTTCAATTCGGTCAGCCCATAGGGTTCCACCGCCGAGCCACCGTTCAGGATGCCGGCGTAAGCCCCCGTCATCTCAATCAGCGTGCTTTCCGACGCGCCCAGCGCCAGAGCGGGGCCTTGCGCCAGATCACTATCGATACCGAATTCGCTGGCCACCGTGCGGACATTGTCCAGCCCTGCGATCTCAGCCACTTTCACCGCCGGGATGTTTAGCGAGTTTTTCAATGCATCTGCCAGTGTAACGCGACCATAGAACTTGTTGGTGTAGTTCTTGGGACACCATTGGCCAGACCCCGGAATATTCACGCAGTAGGGTTCGTCCACCACCGTATCCAGCGGTGAATACCCCAGTTCCAGCGCAGTGGCATAAACGAAGGGTTTGAAGGAAGACCCCGTTTGCCGCAGCGCCTGCGTGGCTCGGTTGAATGCGCCGGACACGCGGGTCTTGCGCCCGCCAACCATGCCGCGCACAGCCCCGTCCGCCGACATCACCACGATCGCGGCCTGCGCCTTTGATCCTTCGCGGACCTTCTCCTGAAAGATGAACTGCAGCGCCTCTTCGGCCGATTTCTGGATACGTTGATCCAGTGTGGTGCGGATCACCACATCTTCGGTCGTGTTGCGTGTGAAGAACTCGGGCCCGCTGGCCATCACCCAATCGGCGAAGTAACCGCCGGCCCGCGCAGCAGCAGCTTCGGACAGTTGCGCGGGATTGCTGCGCGCACTGCTTGCTTGTGCCGAGGTCAGATACCCCTGTGCCTCCATCAGGCCAACCACCAGCCGCGCTCGATCCTGCGAACGTTGAAGGTTATTCGTCGGTGCATAGCGCGTCGGTGCCACCAGCAGACCAGCCAGCATAGCAGCCTGCGACGGGCTGACCTCAGCCGCCGAAATCCCGAAATAGCGTTGGCTTGCCGCCTCGAACCCGCGCGCACCCGCGCCCAGGAAGGCCCGGTTCAGATAGATGGTCAGGATCTCGTCCTTGGAATACTTGACCTCCATCGCCATCGCATAGACCGCCTCTTTGGCCTTGCGCCAAAGCGAGCCTTGACGGCAATCGGACTCATAGGCAGCTTCGGATTCCCATTCACTGGGCTCATAAGGCACACCCAGACACAACAGCTTGGCCGTCTGCTGCGTGACGGTCGACCCACCATGCCCCGACAGCGGTCCGCGCCCTTCGCTCAGGTTGATGCGCACAGCGCTTGCGACACCGCGCGGGCTGACGCCGAAATGGCGATAGAACCGCTTGTCCTCGGTCGCGACGACCGCGTTCTTCAGATGCGGCGAGACGGTATCGGCCGTGATCACCCCACCAAATTGGTCCCCACGCCAGGCAAAGACCTTGCCGTCCCGATCCAACAGGGTCACCGACCCGCGCGCCCGACCGTCTAGCAAAGCATCGACGTCAGGCAGAGAGGAGTAGACAACCCCAACCGCCAAAGCCAAGAGCATGGCAGCCACCGCGCCCACACGCCAGGTCACACCCCAGATCAACCGCCAAATCCAACGGAACATGCGGCGAAAGAAGCCGCCGCCGCCACCGGACGTCTTGCGGGTTTTCTTCCGGGCGGTTTTGCGAGTCGACGTCTTGCGCGCCGTCGCCTTCTTGCCGGCGGGCTTTGTCGTCCGCTTTGTTGCAGCGGGTTTACGCCCCTTTGAAGGGTATCTTTTGTCCGCAACAAGCGATGTCTTGCGACGCCTGGACTCAGTCATGCTCAAACTCTGCCCGGTTATCATTTTGAGGCACCATACCCTGCCACTGGCGCGAAGTAGAGGTATGAAATTCCGCTAACCGGCCTCTATAGTTCGCCCGATTTTTGGGCAGAAACGTTTTTTTGTGCAAAAATTGTGCACCTCACCCCCTTTTCCCCTGCGTTCACCCGCCCTGACCGTTTCTAACAGCGGTCAGTCACGCTCTCTTTCTGCAGGTGCAAACAAACCGGTTCCGCCGGACAGGAAGAGGGGACAGACGTGAAACTGATCATTGCGACAATCAAGCCGTTCAAGCTGGAGGAGGTGCGCGAGGCACTGACCGAAGCCGGCGTGCGCGGCATGATGGTGACCGAGATCAAGGGCTTCGGCTCGCAATCGGGCCACACCGAAATCTATCGTGGGGCCGAATACGCGGTGAATTTCGTGCCCAAGATCAAGCTTGAAATCGTGGTGCCCGCCACGATGGCCGACCAAATCGTCGAGACCATCACCAAAACCGCCAAGACCGGCAAGATCGGTGACGGCAAGATTTTCGTCCTTGATGTCGAGCAGGCGCTGCGCGTGCGGACCGGGGAAACGAACGAAGAGGCGCTGTAAGCGCCGCCACTCCAAAGCATTCGAGGACTGACAATGAACCTGATGAAATCTCTCATCCCAGCCGCCGCGCTAGTCGTGCTGCCGCAGATGGGTCTGGCGCAAGAGGCCGCCGAGGGCGAAGCCGCGCTGCACACCCAATATATTTTTACCACCCTGCTGTTCCTGATGGCAGGCTTCCTTGTCTTCTTCATGGCTGCAGGATTTGCCATGCTCGAGGGCGGTCTGGTGCGTTCCAAGAACGTTGCCATGCAGATGATCAAGAACATCGCGCTGTTTTCGATTGCCGCGATCATGTACTGGCTGGTCGGCTTCAACACGATGTATCCGGGCGACTTCAATGGTTTCTTTGCCCTTGGCGGTCCGACCGTGCTTGATGCCGTGGGTGTTGCGCCCGCAGACGCGGCGTTAGACTACGCGTCTATCGGTTCGGATTTCTTCTTCCAGCTGGTCTTTGTGGCGGCAACCGCATCCATCGTGTCCGGTGCCGTGGCCGAGCGCATAAAGCTGTGGCCCTTCCTGGTCTTCGTCATAGTGCTGACTGGTATCCTCTACCCGATCTCGGGATCGTGGAAATGGGGCGGCGGCTGGCTGGATGCCATGGGCTTTTCCGACTTCGCCGGTTCGACAGTTGTGCATTCGGTCGGTGGCTGGGCCGCTCTGGCGGGCTGCCTGATCCTTGGCCCCCGCATTGGCAAGTACAAAGACGGCAAAGTTCACCCGATGCCCGGCTCGAATCTGGCGCTGGCAACCCTGGGTACGTTTATCCTTTGGCTGGGTTGGTTTGGCTTCAACGGCGGCTCGCAACTGGCGATGGGCACCGTAGGTGACGTATCCGACGTGTCCCGCATCTTTGCCAACACCAACATGGCCGCCGCATCTGGTGCTATCGCAGCCCTGATCATGACGCAGGTGCTGTACAAGAAACCTGACCTGACCATGGTGCTGAACGGCGCGCTGGCCGGTCTGGTCTCGATCACTGCAGAACCGCTTGCCCCGACCCTGTTCGGAGCGCTGTGGATCGGCGCAGTTGGCGGCATCATCGTGGTCTTCGCGGTTCCGATGCTGGACAAGTTCAAGATCGACGACGTCGTCGGTGCCATCCCGGTTCACCTGTTCGCAGGCATCTGGGGCACCATCGCCGTGATCTTCTACGGCGAAGCAAACCTGATCACACAGCTGACCGGTATCGTAGCTTATGGTGTGTTCACATTTGTTGGCGCGTTGATCCTGTGGACAATTCTGAAGGCGACGGTCGGCATCCGCGTCAGCGAAGAAGACGAGATCAACGGCCTCGACATGGCAGAGCTGGGTATGGAAGCTTATCCAGAGTTTTCGAAAGGCTAAGAGCCAGCCACTCGAAAACAAAAAACCCGGGCGTTCGCGCCCGGGTTTTCTGATTTATTGAATTGAATCAGACACCGACGTCGATAATCGCCTTGGCCAAGATCGGAACCGTCGTCGCGTTCAAGCCAGCAATATTCAACCGGCTGTCACCGACCATGTAGATGCCGTGATCCGCGCGCAGCTTTTCGACCAGTTCCGGTGCCGCCCCCAGACGCGAGAACATGCCGCGGTGCTGGGCGACAAACCCAAAACGATCGGACCCACTTTGGGCCTGCAGCTCGTCTGCCAGTTGTTGGCGCAAGCCCAGCATGGACAGGCGCACCTCTTCCAGCTCAGCCGCCCAGTCAGCGCGCAGGGCTTCATCATTCAGGATCGTCGTCACCACCCGTGCGCCGTGATCCGGCGGGAACGAGTAGTTCTGGCGGTTCAGGAATGCCAGCGTGGACTGGTTCAGAGCAGTCTGCGCCGCATCATCACTGATGGCCATCAACAAGCCGGTCCGCTCGCGGTAGACACCGAAATTCTTCGAGCAGGACGCTGCGATCAGGCAACGTTTGACCGACGAGGCCACCAGGCGGGTCGCCTGCGCATCCTCTTCCAGTCCGTCGCCAAAGCCCTGATAGGCGATATCGATCATTGCCACGAGGCCGCGCTCGTTGATCAGGTTCACGACCTCCTGCCACTGCACCATGTTCAGGTTGGCACCGGTCGGGTTGTGGCAGCAACCGTGCAGCAGGATCACGTCGCCCGCATTCGCGGTTTTCAGGTCCTCGATCATGCCGTCGAAATCTACGCCACGGGTTTCACCGTCGAAATACCGGTATTGGACCGTCTCCATCCCCAGGTAGTTCAGGATCGACAAGTGGTTCGGCCAAGTGGGGTTAGACACGAACACGCGGGCCGATGGGTTGGCCATGCGGATCATCTCAAACGCCTGACGGCAGGCACCGGTTCCGCCGGGCGTCGCCACGGCAGCGATGTTGCCGCGTGGAACCGAGGTGCCCAGGATCAGGCCAATCATCGCATCGGCATAAGCCGGGTCGCCCGCCAATCCGGTGTAGGCCTTGCTCTCTTGCTCTTCCAGGATGCGCTTTTCGGCCGCTTTCACCGCACGCATCACCGGGGTCACGCCCTCGGCATTTTTGTAAACACCAACTCCCAGGTCGATCTTTTGATCACGCGGGTCTTCGCGATACGCCTGCATCAGCGCCAGAATCTTGTCGGCAGGCTGCGGTTTGAGGTTTTCGAACATCAGTTCTCTCCGGTTGCGACGGGCAGGGTCGGGAAGGCACCCCATTCGGCCCAGGAGCCGTCATAAAGCGAGTGGTCTTTCTTGCCCATGCGCTCAAGCGCAAGGCTGAGGATTGCGGCGGTCACACCCGACCCGCAGGATGTGATGGCTGGTTTCGACAGATCCACACCTGCGGACTCGAAGATGGCGCGGCATTCCTCGGGTGATTTCATCGTGCCGTTCTTGTTCAGCAACGTGCCGAAGGGCACATTGCGCGACCCTGGAATACGGCCTGGGCGCAGACCTTCGCGCGGTTCTGTCCCGGTTCCGGCAAAGCGGTCCGCAGAGCGCGCGTCGATGATCTCATGATCTCCCAGCTTGGCGGCGGCAGATACCTGCGTGACGTCACGGACCAGATGGTTCTGGACCCGGACGGTCATGTGGCGGTCGCGGATCACCGGCGGCAGATCTTCGATCCCATGTCTCTCGGCCTGCCATTTCGGCAGACCACCATCCAGAACGGCGATGTTTTCCTGCCCCATCAACCGGAACAACCACCATACACGGGCGGCAGACATCAAACCGGCCCCATCATAGACAACAACCTGGTGGCCGTCGCCCACGCCCATCGCCCTCAGGCGGGACATGAACTTTTCGACCGGGGGCGCCATATGCGGCAAGTCCGAGCGGTGGTCCGAGATATCATCAATATCAAAGAACCTCGCACCGGGGATGTGGGCCGCGTCATATTCGGCCTTTGCGTCCCGCCCTTGCTGAGGCAGATACCACGACCCGTCCAGCACCCGCAGATCCGGGTCCTTGAGATGGGCGGCAAGCCATTCGGTAGAAACGAGGGTTTTCGGATCGTCCTGCATAAAAGCCTCCCCTAAACGCGTTTGGTTTTTCCCTATACTTGGTGGGATGCTGGTTCAAGGCTGGATAACGCTAGCGCCCAAGTCGTTCTGGATTTACCGCACCCGACGCAGGCGAAAATACTGAATAATCCCGATGACGCTGATTATAATCCAGAACCCTTCGATCAGCATCGACGCCAGATTGAAGTTCTGCATCAACGAAAACACGATCAGAATCGAGCCGATCAAGTTCACCATCGGAAAAGCAAGGTCATCCGAGTTCATCATTCGCATCTGGGTGGCAAAATAAGCCGCAACTACAATCAATGCCCCGAATGAACCGATGGCATCCACGAAGGTCAGGCTGTCAAAAAATGCGGTCATTGAAGTGTTCGGTCCTGCTCTGGAAACTCAATTGGTTGCGAATAGTGATGCATGTTGAGGAATGCCGCCCCACGATCACCGGCGCGGTACCCGTGCGGCACGTCAGCTGCGAACCGCAACCCCTGACCGGCTTGTAGTGGAACCCAGTTTCCATTGCGCAGGACGTCCAGTGTTCCGTTCAGTACAAAAACCTCTTCGGTCACGCCGGCTGCATGGGCGGGTGATTCATGACTTTGATTCGGCGACAGATCTACGTGAAATGTTTCGGCGCCCAACGCGGGATCAAAGGGGAAGACAATCTTTACCTCGATGCTGCCCGGGAAAGTTACTGTGCTAAATACGCCGGTATCCTTTGTGTCGCGCATCGCAGCGGTGCCGATCAAAGCACTTAACGGAAGTTGGAAACCTTTTGCGATCTTCCACAAGGTCGCGATCGTCGGGCTTGATTCGCCGCGTTCAATCTGACCCAGCATGGCTTTGCTAACCCCGGTAAGTTCGGCCACTTTGGACAGGCTCAGCCCTGACGCTGCGCGAACATCCCTGAGTTTAAGTGTTAGTTCGTCCGATTCCATACCCAGGCCTTGCGATTTGTCTTGTGCGTTATAACGTACATATGATACGTGCGCTATAACGTACACACCCAATATCGCAGCTTGGGTAATAGGGAAACAGCATCATGCCAATGTACCGATCCAGAACCTCTACCCATGGCCGCAATATGGCCGGTGCCCGCGGCCTGTGGCGCGCCACCGGAATGGGTGACGACGATTTCGGCAAACCTATCATCGCTATCGTTAATTCGTTTACCCAGTTCGTGCCGGGCCACGTACACCTGAAAGATCTGGGCCAGATGGTCGCGCGCGAGGTTGAGGCCGCTGGCGGCGTTGCGAAAGAGTTCAACACCATCGCGGTCGATGATGGTATCGCCATGGGCCACGACGGAATGCTGTATTCTCTGCCCTCGCGCGAAGTGATCGCGGATTCGGTCGAATACATGGTCAACGCCCACTGTGCTGATGCGATGGTCTGCATTTCGAACTGCGACAAGATCACCCCCGGCATGCTGATGGCCGCGATGCGCCTGAACATCCCGGCGATCTTTGTCTCGGGCGGGCCGATGGAGGCCGGCAAGATCGACATCGCCGATCTGGACGCCAAAAAGATCGACCTTGTGGATGCAATGGTCGCCGCCGCAGACGACAGGTTCACCGACGAACAGGTCCAGCACATCGAAGAGAACGCCTGCCCAACCTGTGGCTCATGTTCCGGTATGTTCACCGCAAACTCGATGAACTGTCTGGCCGAGGCTCTGGGGCTGGCGCTGCCGGGCAATGGCTCGACCCTGGCCACCCATGCGGACCGCAAAGAGCTGTTCCTTGAGGCAGGTCGCCGGATCGTGGAAATCACCAAACGCCACTACGATCTGGACGAAAAAGGCTTCCTTCCGCGCGAAATCGCCACGTTCGACGCCTTTGAAAACGCGATGAGCCTGGATATCGCCATGGGCGGTTCGACCAACACGGTGTTGCACCTGCTGGCCATCGCACATGAGGGTGAAGTGCATTTCACCATGACCGATATGGACCGCCTGAGCCGTCAGGTGCCGTGTCTGTGCAAGGTCGCGCCCAATACTGAGAATGTTCATATGGAGGACGTGCACCGCGCCGGTGGCATCTTCTCGATCCTCGGTGAACTCAGCCGCGCGGGACTGCTGCACGAAGATTGCAGCACCGTGCATTCGGCGACCATGGGCGAAGCGATTGCCAATTGGGACATCAAGGTCGCCAACAACCCCGCAGCGCAGGACCTGTTCAAGGCCGCGCCCGGCGGTGTGCGCACGACGCAGGCATTCAGCCAGTCGAACCGGTACAAGGAACTGGATACCGACCGCGAAGGCGGTGTAATCCGATCCAAGGAACACGCGTTCAGTCAGGATGGCGGTCTGGCGGTCCTGTTCGGCAACATCGCGCGCGAAGGCTGTATCGTGAAAACGGCAGGCGTTGATCCCAACAGCCTGACGTTCACCGGCTCTGCCTATGTCTGCGAAAGCCAGGATCAGGCCGTGAACGACATCCTTACCGGCAAGGTCAAAGAGGGCGACGTGGTGGTGATCCGCTACGAAGGCCCGCGCGGCGGCCCGGGGATGCAGGAAATGCTCTATCCGACGTCTTACTTGAAATCCAAAGGTCTGGGCAAAGCCTGCGCCCTGCTGACCGATGGGCGTTTCTCGGGTGGCACCTCGGGTCTGTCGATTGGCCACGTTTCACCAGAGGCCGCCGAGGGTGGCGAAATCGGGCTGGTCAAGCAAGGCGACAAGATCGAGATCGACATCCCCAACCGGACGATTCATCTGGCCGTGTCTGACGAAGAACTGGCCGCTCGCCGCGAAGAGCAGGACGAAAAGGGATGGGTGCCCGCCGCACCGCGCAAGCGAAAGGTGTCAACCGCGCTCAAGGCCTATGCCAAGCTGGCGACAAGTGCCGCGAAAGGTGCCGTGCGCCAAGTCTGACGAAGCGGTTTCCAAACCACCCAAACTGCAATAACTTCAAAGGTCTCGCTAGTTCGTTTAGCGAGACCTTTTTCTTTTGTATTCAACGATATCCATAGCACAATCGGTGAGAAGCATGACATTCTGGCGCCCGCATAACGGTATCCGTGTCAAAGCCATCGGCTTACATTGGCGGGGGGACCGCCTTCTTGCTGCTGAAGTCCCAAATGACGACGGTCGCATCAAGGGTGTTCGCCCGTTGGGCGGATCGGTCGAATTTGGCGAAACATGGCGTGACGCGCTGAGACGTGAGTTCCGCGAAGAGCTCGATGTGACGGTTGAAGTCAGAGGGCAACCGCTGGTGATTGAGAACCTGTACCAGCATGAAGGGCATCAGGGGCATGAGATAATCTTTGTGGCCGAGATTCAGTGCCCCGAGCTTTTGAACTGGCCCGACACGCCGATTTCATTCACCGAAGACAATGGCCTGAGCTGGACAGCAGGATGGTTCAGTCTGGATGCTCTGGATACCGGCGGCCCAGAGCTGTTCCCGTCTGGCCTGAAAGAGTGCCTGATCAATCGCTGACTCGTTCGCCTAGTCGCCCAGTTTGGCGTGAACTTCGTCCAGATCAATCTCACCGATTGGCATCTTGTTGCCCGGGTTCTCAAAATCGTATTTGAACAACTCGAAATCGTGTTTGTAGATTTCGTAGACCAGGTGCATCGACAGGTCGTCAAAGTAGTCCTCGACCGGATGCGCGCGTTTGGGCCCATGGCCTTCGGATTCATTGAATCGCGGGATTTCGGACAAATTCACAGCGTGCGGTGTCTCTAACCGATCAAGGACACTTTGCATTCCTTCATTGAACTGCTCAGTCCAGAAAATCTGATCGTACTGCCCACCATTCACGATGAAGGTAGAAACATGCCCGGACATGGCCGACCAGTGAATGTCAGGATCCATCGGGCGGCGCCAGCGGATCGTATCACGTGCAAACAGCAAAAACCGGCGGAAACTGGCGATCTGATCGAACTCACCCTTGCCATCGTCGCCGCCAACTTCGATCCCGTAATTATAGATAAGCGTGGGCACCAGATTGCCCCGATACCGCTTGCCGTTGCGCTGAATGCCGCAGATCTTGTCGAAGAACGAGCTTAGAATTCGGGTGTAGGGATTGCGTACGCAAGTAAAGGCCAAGGACTTGTGATTGCGGACATTTCCCGAGATCTGATCCTGACTTGGACCGAAGGCCCATTTGTGCATTCCGTCCTTCGCGTCATGGATATCACCGTCAAAAAACTGCCCGTGATCCGAATAAAACATGATCTGACCAATGGTCGAACAGGCGCATTTCGGCACCACACGGTAAACCATGCTTTCGCTTTCGGTCATCCATGTACCGGGAAAACCCATCTGCTGTGCCTCCTTTGCTGATCTGGTCTCAAAATTGACGCGCCAGCATTTGAAACCAAAAAACCAAAAATATTCTATTTATTCAATCGCTCATCCTCAGTATCACGGTTGGAAACGGGCAGAAACGGAAAACAATAGGCCAATATGGCAAGAATTGCCTACATATTGCTTTGTCACAAAGACCCTGACGCAATCATCGCGCAGGCCGAGCAACTGACCGCAGCCGGGGATTGCATGGCGATCCACTTTGACGCGCGGGCCAGTGCCGCCGCTTTCGAACGCATTCGCGAGGCTTTGAAAGACAACCCCAATGTCACGTTTGCCAGCAAGCGCATCAAATGCGGCTGGGGGGCTTGGTCACTGGTTCAGGCCACGCTGAACGCCCTGCAGGCCGCTGTGGATGCGTTTCCCCGCGCCACTCATTTCTATATGGTGTCAGGTGACTGCATGCCGATCAAATCGGCTGAATACATCCACGACTTTCTGAACCAGCACGACGTTGATTTCGTCGAAAGCCATGATTTCCTGGAAAGCAACTGGATCAAGACCGGCATGGTCGAGGACCGGCTGATCTATCGGCACTATTTCAACGAACGCACACAGGCCAAGCTGTTTTACGGGTCGTACAATCTGCAAAAACGGTTTGGTTTGACGCGCGAGATTCCGTCAGATGTTCAGATAATGATCGGCAGCCAATGGTGGTGCCTGCGCCGCAGGACCATCGAAATGATCCTGGATTTTCTGCAAAAGCGCCCGGATGTGAAACGGTTTTTCTCGACCACCTGGATTCCGGACGAGACCTTTTTTCAGACGTTGGTGCGCCATCTGATCCCCAAGACTGAGATCGACAACCGCACGCCCACATTTCTGATGTTCTCGGATTATGGCATGCCGGTGACGTTCTACAACGATCACTATGACTTGCTTCTATCGCAAGATTACCTGTTCGCCCGCAAGATCAGCCCCGAAGCCCATGAGCTGAAGGACAGGCTGGGTCAGATGTACGCAACCGAAGGGATGACCTTTCACATCTCGAACGAAGGCCGCAACCTGTACAGTTTTCTGACAGGGCGTGGCCGGGTGGGGCGGCGCTATGCGCTACGGTTCTGGGAGGCGGGCAATTCACTGGGCCCCGAGCGCGAAGTGTTTCTGATCGTGAGTAAGAAATGGCATGTTGCCAAGAGGTTGGTGGATCAGATCGTCTCGGAAACCGACATTCCCTGCGTGGAATACCTGTTCAACGAAGAAGACACTTCTTTGCCTGATCTGGGCGGCATTGAATCGTCTCTGGCCAAGCGCACGCGGCACCGGCGCGCGGTGGCGCGCATGCTGTTTGAAAGCTTTGATTCCAACAAGCTGGTCTTGTGCGTGGATCCCGCAGATCTGGATATCATTCAGGATTTCTGCTCGGTTCAGGCCCGCAGCCATGTTCTGGAAATCGAGTGCGAGTACTCCGACGATTATCTGATCGGCCACGCCCGCCGCGTGGGGTTGGCCGGAGAAAGCAGTCCTCGGGAATCCGTGGCCCGTCTAATCCCAGCACTGCGCAGTTCACTGGTGCACGAATCCGAATTGATCCGCGAGGCAGAGTTCGACGGATACCTGCGTATCCGCGAGACCAACTCAAATATTGAGAATGAGACCGCGATTGCCGAGTTTCTGGGCGTGTCGCTGGACAAGGCGCAAGCCATCATGAGCCTTGACTATCTTTTTGCGGATTAACGCGGATCGTCCAGCGGCGCGCCGAAGCGCCGCTGGATAATTGGTTCAGATATCGAATTTGACGCCCTGTGCCAAAGGCAGCTCAGCCGAGTAGTTCACCGTATTTGTCTGACGACGCATGTAGGCTTTCCACGCGTCCGAGCCGCTTTCGCGCCCGCCGCCAGTTTCCTTCTCACCACCGAAGGCTCCACCGATCTCGGCACCAGATGGGCCGATATTCACGTTGGCGATCCCGCAATCCGACCCGGCCGCAGTCAGGAACTGCTCTGCCTCGCGCATATTCAGGGTGAACACGCAAGAGGACAGGCCTTGGGGGACGTCATTCTGCAGCTCAATCGCGTCATCAAAATCGTCATAGCCCATGACGTAGAGGATGGGCGCAAAGGTTTCGGTTTTTACCACCGCCGTCTGGCCTGGCATTTCGACAATGGCCGGTTCCATATAGACACCAGCAGGCACACCCTCGGTCACGCGACGACCACCGTGCACGGCTCCACCTTCGGCCTTGGCAGCCTCAAGCGCTGCGGTCATGGCCGTGCCCGAGGCTTCGTCTACCAACGGGCCAATCAACGTGCCTTCGACCAGTGGGTTGCCGATGGGCAATCCCGCATAGGCTTTTTTCAGACGGCCCACCAGTTCTTCGCGGATCGAGTTATGTACGATCAGGCGGCGCAGCGTGGTACAGCGCTGACCGGCCGTACCTACGGCCGAGAACACAACCGCACGGACAGCCATTTCCAGATCGGCCGAAGGACCAACGATCATTGCATTGTTGCCGCCCAGCTCCAGAATGCACTTGCCAAAACGCTGTGCTACGATAGGTGCCACGGCGCGACCCATACGGGTGGACCCGGTGGCCGAGATAACCGGAACGTCTTCGCTTGCGACCAAGGCCTCGCCCAGCGCCGCACCACCGATCAGGGTTTGCAGCAGGTTGTCCGGCGCATCGCCAAACCGGGCCAGCGCGCGTTCAAAGATTTTCTGGCAGGCCATCGCGGTCAGCGGCGATTTCTCGGACGGCTTCCAGATCACCGGATCACCGCAAACCAGCGCCAGTGCCGCATTCCACGACCAAACCGCTACCGGGAAGTTGAAGGCCGAGATCACCCCGACCGGGCCTGCCGGATGCCACGTCTCCATCATCCGGTGACCCGGACGTTCCGACGCAATGGTCAGACCATACAATTGACGCGAAAGACCGACCGCAAAGTCACAGATATCGATCATCTCCTGCACTTCGCCCAAGCCTTCGGATGTGATCTTACCGGCTTCCCAGCTCACCAAAGCACCCAGATCGTCCTTGGCAGCGCGCAGTTCCTCTCCCAACAGGCGGATCAGCTCGCCCCGGCGTGGGGCCGGTACTGTCCGCCATTCTTTGAACGCCGTTTTAGAACGGGCAAAGATGGCGTCCATGTCGGCAACGGGTGTCTCATGCACGTCGGCCAACACGCTGCCATCAATCGGAGACGTCACTTTGAGCGTGCCGCCGGTCAGTTCGGCCTCGGTCAGATCCAGATTGGCGAGGGTTGTTTGGGCTGTCATCACGATGTCTTTCATATCTCAGGCCGCCTTGTTCTGTTCGGTTACGTCGCCGGCGCGATAGAGCCGGCCAAATTCGGTGTTCAGGAAATCGGACAGGTTCACCTGTTCCTGCCGGGCAAACCCTTTCGCAGGCAAAGCACCTGTCCGCATTAGATCGACGACGCCTAGAACGCCTGCGGCCGTGGTGACCTGTATAGCGCTCCAGACCTGTCCGTTGATGGTGCGGGCAAAGCTCTTGTTGATCAGGGATTTCTCGCGTAGCGCGCCGTCGATCATGCCTTTTGCGGTGCAATAGACCAGCACCACATCCTGATCGGTGCGCGGCAGGGCGGTCTCAAAAATGTCCTTCAAAAGATCGCGGCGGTGTTCCAGACCCAGGTCTTTGAGAAGCAATTTCAGGATATCGCAATGGCCCGGATACCGGATCGAACGGTAAGACACCGCCCGCGCTTTGCCGTCCAGTGTTTCGGGCAAGGTGCCCAAGCCACCGGACGTGTTGAAGCATTCGTATTCCACCCCGTCATGACCAAGAAGCTCGTAGTCTTCCAGCGGAGCGGTCTTAACCCTTTCACCGTTTACGATGGCATCGCAAGGGTTGCAGTATTCGTTGATCAACCCGTCGGTGGACCAGGTCAGATTGTATTTTAGCGCGTTGGTCGGATAGAGCGGCAGCGCCCCCACCCGCATATGCAGGCTGTCGATTTCATCGAATTCCGCCGCCAGCGATGCCCCCGCGATACCAACAAAACCCGGCGCCAGGCCACATTGCGGCATGAATGCCGTTTCACTGCCTTGTGCCAAGTCACGCACGGCATTGGTCGCCGCGACATCTTCGGTCAGGTCAAAGTAATGTGCACCAGCGGCCTGGGCCGCTTTGGCAATCTTCGGCGTCAGAAAGAACGGGGCCGCGGAGATTACGGCATCGAACCCACCCAGGCTTTCGGTCAGTTGCGCTTCGTCGCTCACATCGATTTGCCGGGTCGAAATGCCCTGCTTGTTCAATGCTGATAACGCAGCCAAATCGCGGTCGGCGACTGTGACCGAGTAATTGGCCGATGACTTCAGCAAGGTCGCGATCATCTGACCGATCTTGCCTGCTCCGATGACACAAATGTTCCAGCTCAAAACGCGCCTCCTCTTTCATTTTTGAAAGTATGAGGCCGCTTCTGTCCGAAACGCAGGGGCAATCTTGACGAAATCGTGGTTATGCTTGTCATATTGACAAGATTTTTGTCAATTCGTCGTACCATCTGTGCGAGCTTTCGCGCTCGGCGGCACGATGAACGACATGATCACCCTATGGCTGCAACGCAATTGGCCCAATCAACAACGCCAGTGATTTTTATATTCAGATATTATACAGTACGCTCAATTGGACCCTTTTGTTCGCGCATATCAATATGTTCAATCGGTCCGCCCAGCGCGGGAAATTACGTCAGGCCGGTTTTCTATTCCGTATGACCGATGGGTGCCTGACCCATAAACAAGCTTCTGCGTTGGGTCTTTGACAATTTTCACGGCGAAGTTCAGGGGGGACAAGACGTGCCTAAAGATCCAATTGAAAGCTCTCAATCATTCAATCCATCCCAAGACGATCTGAACCTGATAGACGAGGTTCTGCCATCTAAGGATCTATCAGTCATTCATTCGAAATTCGAGTTCTACGAAGTATCCGAAGAGATGGTCCTGCCCTCTGAAGGTATGTTTGTGGTCCTTGGCGGCATGGTTCAGCTCCGGCAGGACAAAGCGGTTCTCGCGACCGCAGACACCGGGGACTATTTTTACGAAGAACATCTCGAAATCGAGGACATTCCCGTCAGTCTTCAGGCGCTTGCCACTCCGGGCACCCGATTGGCCTATCTGCCCAAACACCAATGGAAGGCAATCCCGGAAAAGATTAAAGATGCCTGTGAAGATACGCTGTTTGGCGATCTGGTCAGTGTGCATCTGAAGAACTATCAACAGCCGATCAATTGCTGCAGCGTGACCGCTGCAGCCCTTAGCATGTCGGCGCTTGGATTCAGCTACGAAGTCAACGACATCTTTCGCGAATGCGGCTTACCGACCTCGTTTGTCGTAAACGACGGAATATCGCTGGGCGAACTTTTCGATGTTGCCTGCACATTCATCCATACTCAGGACCTGCGCGATGTCATTCAGGTGCAGGCCTATTTCATGGATGAGGCCACGACATCCGTGGATCTGCTGCTTGAGGCAATAGACGAATCCAATCGGCTGGGTGGAAAGAACGATATTCTTGTGGCGAACTTTCAAGTCGGTGTCGCACATGGCAAGGAGAACATGCCGGGCGGCCATTTTGCCATTATCGCAAAGTGCAACCCAAGCACCGGCCTTGTGCATATGATGGACGTTCACCCGGAAAAGTACGGCAAGCTATGGGTGACAACCATTGATCGACTGTGGGCCGGGATGACCGACCGCGATGGAACATCGATGCGATCACGGGGGATGCTGCGGTTTTCGGCGCTAGACGCTGTCAAAACATACCTGCAAACCCTGAAGCAGGACTGCAATTATGTCGACAGTACGCAATACTTGGCCAAGGACCCCAAAAAGCGGCGCAACCTGTTCCGACGGGCCAGCCCGAACATGAATTCGATGGGCGTTCTTGCCGAAAGCCTGGCCATCCTTGGGGATGAACAGGTTGACGAAGACAAACTGCTGAGAGCAACGCAAACCGATTTGGCCGAAGCGCTTAGCCGTGTGTCGACAGCCCGGGAAATGCACGCGATGGCGCAGCGCTACCTCAGTCAGGAACCGGACGTGCATCTGGGCAGCACTTTCCGCAGCTACGCCAAACGTTCGGACAAAAACGTCAGTTCACCCGAAGACTGGTTCCACCACCAATTGCAAAGTCTGAACGAACACAAAGATCTTCGTCATCTGATGATCAATATCGATTTCAACAAAGTCCTGGGGTCTGAGGTCATACGCCCCCCTAAGAATGCGTTCCGTGAAACGGCCCTGTTGGAGGAGTTCTGGTGCCTGTGTATCGCTTATAAAGAGGCAACCGATATGGTGACGGTTGTGGACATGAGTCCCGCGACCTCACAGGTATGGCAGGCACCGCGCGGGCATTTGTTCCGCGGCCTTCGGGACCTCAAGGACCCGGCCTTGCTCGTGATCGAAAAACAGGACCCACCCGAAGACCCCAGCGACGTAGACCAGATCGTCAAAAACAACCCACTTGTTCTGTTTTATGCGGATGAAGACCCCTGGTCCTACATGCTGCGCAGTATCCTGGCCAATATCGGCATCACCGACATCAAGCTGATTGATGTCGAGGGGCATGGTGCAAATGTTATGAAAATGCGCCGGCAACTGATCGCCCGAACCGGTAAGGAAACCGTTCCGTATCTGTTTTTCAATGGCGTTTGTCTGGGTCGGCGAAACGACATCGTGGACAGTATCCTGAAAGGTGAATTTCAGAAGGACGTGGAAAAGGCCGGGTTGCCGGTTCTGCTGCGTCATGAATCCCCCAGCCTGGACAAGAACATCTTTGGGTACCCCAAGGGTGGGCTGACAGATGCCCCCAGCGAAAAGCGCAACGTATTGCTGTGTGCTTGCGGATCATCGGCGGCGGACAAGGTGCCGCAACTGGTGAAGAAAATCACCGATGCCGGCCACAATGTGAAACTGATCCCTTCAGTGTCCGCTGAAAGGTTCTTTCGCGATATAGAGATCGAAAAGGGCGTCGAGATTGAAAGGGGATATGAGCCCGAGAAGGTCGAGGACTATATCTCTCACAATGACTATTACCGCGACGACGACGAATGGAACTTCCGCTACACCAAGTTTGGCATGCCGCTGCGCGCCTCGCACCTTGCGTTGTGTGATTGGGCCGATTGCGTGATCGTGGCGCCCGTGACCTGCAATACAATGGGCAAGATCGCCAATGGGATTGCCGACAACCTTTTGACCTCGGTCTTTGTCGCCTGGCAGTACCGGAACAAACCGGCGATCCTTTGCCCGGCGTGTAACACCAACATGTGGAACAACGTCACAACCCAAAGGAATGTCGAAAAGCTGCGCGATCTGGGTGTTGATCTGGTCGGTCCCCGCAAAGGGCGGCTGTCGAACGGCATGATGGGGATCGGTATGATGGCCACCCCGGACCAGATCATGGAAGTTCTGGACGAAGCGTTCGAAGAACTAGCCGATCAGGAACACAACATCTGCAAATGGGCGCAAGAGGCCGCAGCTTCGGATGAGTTCGCGCAATGGCACCGTGTTTTCGACGCGATTGAAAACGGGATGGCCGGGATCGACATCGTGGATGAGCACAATGGCGATACGCTGTTGCATTACGCAGCTGGCGGCGAAGGTGAGTTGCATGAAAACGGAAAGGGCTTGGGCAAACCTGACATTGAGGCCGCGCAAGAGCTGATACGGCGCGGCATCAACGTGAATGCGACCAACGACCATGGGTTTACCAGCCTGCACGTGGCGGTGATGAACAACTCGGTTGATATGGTCAAAACACTGTTGGCCGCAGATGGCATTGACGCAAGTTCGTGCATCCACTTCCTGCAAAGCCCCAAAAACGCCGAGGACGTCAATGAAGCCAAAATCTCGAATGAAGTGCTGGCCATGCTGGATGACTGGGCCAACAGCCACACGCTTGCAGAGATCGAGGAAGAGAGCGAAGACGATGTCGTAGATGACCGTGAACGTACCTATCTCTACTTCACCTATGGCTCGTTGAAGAAAGGCTTCCCGAACCATGAGGCCCACACAGACGTGCTGGATGATTTCGTTGGCAAGGCCGTGACCCGACAGCGAATGCCCCTGATCGTGCCGCATGAGCCGCATTGCGACAATCCGAATTGTGGTTACCTGCATCGGATGGCCACGCTGGTCGACCAGAAAGGCCGTGGCAAACCGATCCACGGAGAGGTGTATCGGGTGACTTCGTCCGGTATGAAAGAACTCGACAAGCTCGAAGGTTTTCACGGACCCGGATCACCCGAGAACGTCTACGTCCGTAAGCGGATCAACGTGCTGATCGAGGGCGTAATGAAACCAGCATATGCCTATGTGATCGCGCAGCCCACCAAGTATCTGGATCAGTTGGAGAAGGGCGCAGCCGGGGTGGTCGGGGAATACACGCTGGACATGGCCACAGGCACATTAAAACCCGGGTGGCAGCCAACCGCCTAGTTTTGAACCTGTATCCCGACCTCATCCTTGGGGCTGTCCTTGAGGCTGAGGTTATAGGCCGTGATGATCACCATGCACGACAGGACAAAGGGCCAGAAACAGGCCTTGGGAATCAAGTTGTCTTTATAGTGGATGAACCACAGGGACGGCACGGCCTCGGCTGCAAAGAAGTAGGTGTTTACCGACACTGCCAGCAGCAGGAAATACATCAGGAAAAAGAACGATTCCATGTAGATCACGGGCGATCCGGCAAACCCTTCGCGCAGTTGTACATGCGCCAGCAGGATCACGAAAAACAGGACCGAGCAGGTGCCGATAACACTGGACGTACTGAAATCGTGCCGTTCCACCAGATTGGGGCGTCGCGTGACCGTCATGACGGCCCCGAACAGCAGCATCGTCACAACAATCAGGGGGATCATGTGGACGATAAAAGCATTCGCAAAGTTCCGTTTGATGACGAAATTATAGTGCAGCTCAGGCAGGTTGGTCTGATATTCGTTCTTGCCGATGCCAAGGGTCGTATCCAGATCGGACAGCCGGTAGTCGAAATAGGTGTTTTCACGCTCCCACGTTCCCATGACGATCCGGTTGTCGATGCCAAAGATATCGTTCGGCCCCGTGGCCGGATAGGCCGAAAAGTCAGGGATTAGAGCCACATTTACGTCAAACTCGCCCGGCCAGAAACGGACCCAGACGGTTTTGTGGTCAAACGGATAACTGGTATAGTCAAAGACCTGGCGCAAGGTCTGTTCAAAATACCAGCCGATCAACTCGGACCCGCCCTGATCTATCCTGTAGGCTTCTTCAATCAGGCCACTCGCTGCCCCGGCAGCTTCCGGCAGGATGAACCCCACTTCGCCTTCGGCTGGTTTGATGGCGTCATGCACACCGTCTTCATAATGCTGCCAGATATAGCCGCTGACATGCACATCACTGGCACCGGTAAAACTGAAGGATTTGATAAATATGCCAGTTTTGACCTGATAGCTTGGCAAATTTGGAAGGTCTTGCAAGTAAGCGTCGACCGACGCCTGATCTGGCAGTTGCGTCGGGTCCTCGTCGAAATGGTTCAGTTCAATCCAGAGTTTGAACAGAACAACGGCCAGACCCAGAGTAACAAAACCCGAGATCAGCCAGACTTTCTTTTCTATGCTCATTCAGCCCCTCACCTGATTAGTCCAGCGGCCCGACCAGCGATTGTTTGATGCCCAGGTTCTGAAACCGCGCCTTCAATTCATCGAAACCCTCGTGTGCCGTCAAAGGAATGCCCCAACCCCCACATTCAGCCAGTGTTCGAGCCTGCAGGATCGACAGATCGACCATCGGCAAGGGCTCATCCGCTGTGAAATCGGCCAGGGCATCTGCGTACCGTGTGGCCTCGTCCCACTGCTTGCGCGCCAGCATGACGGCAGCGGCGTCCGTATAGAAATGCAGGTGGCTATGGCCAACACAGCCTTCGGCGATGATCTTCTCGCCAAGCTTTAGGTTTTCATCCTGCGCAGTTGGGTCCTCTTCGGCCATGGCCAAAGCTGACAGCGCTTTTGGTCCGACAAAATTCCGACCGTGCTCAAGGGCAATGTCGACCGCGCGGCGACCGGTTTCGCGCGCCTGTTCCAGCTGCCCGGCATAGACGTGTGTGCGGGCAAGATGTTCAAGCGCCTGCGCCTCGAGGCGTTTTGCACCAACACGGTTTGCGATCTCGGCAGACAGGGTGAAGGCGTCCAGCGCCTGATCTATTTCTCCTAAAAAGGTGTGCGCAACGCCCAAACAGGTCTGCGCAACGCATTCCGGAACAAAGGCAAAATACTTCTGTGACACCTCAATGGCTTCCTGCGCATCCAGCTTTCCTTGCGCTATTTCGCCGGTATAGCTACGCGCGACGCTCAGATTGTGCAGGTTCGCGGCCAAATCACGGACCAAACCCTTTTCCCGCGCTCGTTCGACTGCCTGCGTGTAGAACCCCGTTGCGGTCTGCATCGTGGCATTCATGAAATTGGCGTCGCCAAATCCACTGAGCGCGCCAACTTCAAGTCGTGCGGATTCAAGCTTTCTGGCCAGTGTTAGAGCCTTTTCATTGCTCTCAAGCGCCTTTGTCACCTGCCCCAGCGGGAAGTATACATTGCCGCGCACATAGTTGATCTGGGCAATGTCACGGTCAGACCCGCAGCGTTCTGCGGCTGCCTCGGCAATATCCAGACTTTCCAGTGCTTCCTGATACAGGCTGGCCTGCCGCGCAGCCTGCGCCAGGCCGATTTGTGCACGGCAGATTTGTTCATCCGTTTCGGCCAGTTCTGCGGCCTCTTTGAATTCACGCAGGGCATCATTGGACAGGCCTTGCAACCGGTGCGTCTCACCCCGGGCGCAGAACAGATCAAAGCGAACCCCTGCGGGTGCTGGCAGTTCCAGCCCCCGTTCGATCAACGGGCTGGCATCGTCGAACTGAAAAACCTGTATCAGCTTGTCCGCGGCTTCCAGATAAGCCTGGGCCGCATGGGTTGCACCCGCGCGATCCAGATGTTGTGCCCGCAGGGTGGCGTCACGGTCCTCAAACCAACTCGCGGCCTGACGATGCAGGCGCGCGCGTTCAGATTTCACCAAAGTTGCATAAGATCCGTCGCGGATCAGCGCGTGGGCAAACATCAGATCGGCCTCAGCCTCGCGGATCAGGGCGGAGCGGATCAGGGTCGAGGTATCCAGATGCCCTTCACCCAGAACAAAATTCAAAACTTCGGGCGAGAACCTCTGCCCCAGCACGGATGCCGCTTGAATCGACGTCCGGCTGGTCCGGTCCAGCGAATCCAGACGGGACTGAACAATGCCCTGAATGCTGCCGGGAACGGATTCCTGTTTCAGCACATCGATATTGCGCAATAACTGCTCAAGAAACAGCGGATTGCCCCCGGCGCGTTTCACGCAGGCGTCTAACAGTTCAGGATCGATCCCGGTGAACTCTTCGACCAGTTGTCGGGCTTGTTCGTCCCCCATCGGCGCCAGTTCCAGCTTGGATATCAGGGCACCATCCGTCGCAAGTTGCCATTCGCGGTCGATCGGATCGCCTTCCACGCGGCTGGTCATTAGCAACACGCAGGGCAGATTACGTGTCATCGCCGCGATATGGGCGCAAGCTGTCAGGATCTCGGGTGAAGCCCAGTGGATATCCTCGATATGGATCAACAAAGGCGTTTCCTGGCTGCGGGCCGAAATCAGGTCGTCGATGACCTGACGCCGCCCCCGCAGACGGGTTGCATTGTCCATCACCGCATAGACCTCGGCCAGACCGGGGTCTTGTTCAAGCTCAAGCAGCGCATTCAGATGCGCGGCATTCGCCGCTGTTACCCAACCCTTGCTAATTGCATCCTTCGCGACAGATGCACAGGTTTCCGTATCATCCGTCGGCTCCAGCCCCAGAATACTGCGTGTCACGGATTGGATAGCTGAATGCCCCTCGCGCGCGCCGAAATCCATGACCACGCCATTGTGGACGGAATAGGACAGGCCGTCGGCCAGCTCAGCCACCTGTTCCGACAGGTGGGTTTTGCCGATGCCCGGCTCGCCCAGTACGATATGGACTTCACCCTTACCGTGCCGCTGGCATCGATCGAACGTTGCCGAAAACAGGGACAGCTCTCGCTCGCGGCCCACAAAGCGATGCCTGCGCGACCGGATGTTGCGCGCCATCCGGTTCAGCCGCCACAGCTCAACCGGATCACCAAGGCCTTTAATCGCCTTTTCGCCCATCGATTCACCGACGAAAAGCGGCCCTAACGCACGCTGAATGTCATGTGAAACCAGAGTTTCCCCCGGCGCTGCCATGTCGGTGATGCGCGACGCCAGGTTCACACCATCACCTGTCACAGTGTATTCCGTATGGGCCTGACTGCCTGTCGTACTGGCAATCACCTGTCCTGATGCAATCCCGATATGGCAGGTCAGCGGAGGGTTCAGGCCGGGCAGAACCGTGTGAATTTCCAGCGCGGCCCGTGCGGCTCGTTCGGTATCATTCGTGTGCGAGATTGGCGCGCCGAACACGGCCATGACCGCATCGCCAATATGCTTGTCGATCCGGCCACCGTATTTTTCGACGACCTTGTCCACCCTGGTGAAAAACGCGTTGAGCAGCGCGTGCATGTCTTCGGCATCCAGTTCGCTGGTCAACCGGGTAAAACCGGTCAGATCGGCGAACATGACTGTCACCTGGCGCTTCGCAGGCTCCAGCGATTCCTCAGGCTGAAATGGCGGGGCGGTTTCGAACGTCTCAAGCTCGGCAATCGCGCGCAAAAGCCGCCGGCGGTCGCCGACAGCAGTGACTCCGATTTCGATCAGGTCTTCACCCGTCAAATCGGGTAAAATTCCAAAATCAATTTTGTTATCCAAAAAGGCCTGCGCGTAGTCAGATAATCCAAGTGCGCTTAGCCAGTCCCTAAGGTCCTGAGACATTTCGCCCCTCTGAAGCCCCCAACTCCAAAGACAGACGTAGCACAACAGACCCGGATGAGTCTGCAAAGTTTGAATATTTTAATGTATATGCACACCCAATTGCCCGCGTGACAGGCAATTGGGTTTTTGGAATTAGATCTCGGCCTCTAGCCCGTCCGTCGACAGATCGTCCAGTTTCGGCATTAACCGCAGCAGCTCGTTTGCATATTCGGTCTGCGGGTTGGCGAAGAGTTCGTTGGTTTCTTGAAGTTCAACCACCTTGCCCTGCTTCATCACGGCCACCCGGTCGCACATTTGCCGCACCACCGGCAGGTCGTGGCTGATAAACAGCAGCGTCAGACCCAGATGCTCCTGCAAATCCTTCAGGATGTTCAGGATTTGCGCCTGAATGGACACATCCAAGGCGCTGGTCGGTTCGTCACAGATCAGGAACCGCGGCTGCGTTGCCAGCGCGCGGGCAATCGAGATACGCTGCCGTTGACCGCCCGAGAATTCGTGCGGGAATTTCAGCCCGGCCTCATGGCCCAGCCCGACCTGATCCAACAGTTCGTCTACGCGGCGCTTGATGTCGGACCCTTCCATCAGCTTGTGATGGCGGATCGGTTCGGCCACGATATCGTCTACCCGCATCCGGGGGTTCAGCGACGAATACGGGTCCTGGAAAATCATCTGGATGTTCTTGCGATACGCATCCAAAGCGGCCCTGTTGGTCAGATCACTGACCACCTGACCGTCAAAGGTGATCGTACCGCCATCAACCGGGTACAGTCCCGCGATCATCCGCGCGATGGTGGACTTGCCCGAACCGGATTCACCCACGACCCCGAATACCTCACCCGCACGAATGTCGAAGCTTACGTCGTCAACGGCGGTGAAATAAGTGCGGTCCCACGGCAGCAAGCCTTTGCGCTGCAGGAACTTCTTGGTCAGATTGCGAATCTCGAACATCGGTTTGCTGGTGTCATTGTCCACCTTGGGCCAATGCCGCGCCATATCGTCGATGGCAAAACGGGTCTCACGCCCGCCATAGCTGATCTGCGGGAAACGGTGCAGTTTCAGAGTCGGGCGCGGCACAGCGGCGATCAGCGACTTGGTGTATTCGTGCGCGGGCTGACCCATGACCTGAGACGTCGGGCCGGTTTCCACCACCTTGCCCGCATACATGACCGTCACCTTGTCCGTGGTATCCGCGATCACGCCCATGTCGTGAGTGATCAGGATAACGCCAACCTGCCGTTCCAGCGCCAGCTCTTTGATCAGGTCTAGGATCTGCGCCTGAACGGACACGTCCAACGCCGTCGTCGGTTCATCCGCGATAATCACGTCCGGCTCGGTACAAAGCGCTAATGCGATGACCACGCGCTGCCGCATCCCGCCCGAGAACTGGTGCGGATATTGGTCCAACCGCGTGTCCGGGTCAGGAATGCCCACCCGGTCGATCAGATCACGGGCACGCTGGTTCGCCTCGGCATCCGTTCCGCCCAGATGGGCCTGGATCGTCTCGGTCAGCTGTTCGCGCACTGTAAACAACGGGTTCAGCGAGGTCAGAGGATCCTGGAAGATCATCGAGATTTTCTTGCCACGCAGGCCGCGCATTGCGACGGCATCCAGACCACTGATCTGGTCGCCGCTCAGTTTGATGGTGCCGCTGGCAATCCGGCCGGGGCGATCCAGCAGACCCATGATGGCCGCTCCGATTGTGGATTTGCCCGCACCGGATTCGCCTACCAGACCGTGGATCTCGCCCGGTTCAACGGACAGGTCCACGTGGTCCACGGCGGTAAACAGTTGGCGGCGCGTCGGGAATTCGACCGTCAGGTCGTTGATCGTCAGAAGGCTCATGTAATCACCGCAGCTTGGGGTTCAGCGCGTCGCGCAGCCAGTCGCCCAGCAGGTTGACAGACAAGGCCAGCGCCAGAAGGGTGCAGGCCGGGAAGAAGAGGATCCACCACTCACCCGAGAACAGGAAGCCCTGCCCGATACGGATCAGTGTTCCCAGCGACGGCTGGGTCGGCGGTGCACCCACGCCCAGAAAGCTGAGCGTTGCCTCGGCAATAATCGCCAGCGCCAGCGAGATCGTGGCAATAACCAGAACCGGGCTGAGGACATTGGGCAGAATATGGCGGAACATGATCGGAATTGGCCCGCGCCCGATCAGACGGGCGGCCTGTACGTATTCCTTGTTCTTTTCCACCAGCGCAGCGCCGCGTACGACCCGCGCAAATTGCACCCAATCAGACAGGGCAATTGCGATGATCAGAACATAAATCGCCATTTCGTTGCGGTATTCGGGAGGCGTGACGCCCTTGGCGATACCAAAGATGAGCATCGCGACCAGAATGGCCGGGAAGGTCAGCTGCACATCGGCAATCCGCATGATGAGCGTTTCGACCCAACCGCCAAAATACGCCGCAACCAGCCCAAGGATGACACCTATGATCAGCGCCAGCATCACCGCTGACACGCCGACAAACAATGAGATGCGCATGCCATATAGAATGGTCGAGAATACGTCGCGTCCCTGATCGTCGGTCCCCAAAAAGAAGGTTTCCTGCGTAAAGGCATTGGGCGTGCCCGGCGGCGTAAAGCCGTTCATCAGGTTCAGCGATGCCGGATCAAACGGATTATAAGGTGCGATGACCGGGGCAAAAACGGCGGCCAGCAAAAGGATCAGCACCACCAGTGAGGCGATCAAGGCAACCGGAGAATGCCGGAAGGACCACGCAAAATCGCTGTCCCAGAACTTGGCAAATCGCGATTTGGTGGGGGCGGTCGGGGTTTCGATGGTATCGGTCATGTGGCCCTCGCGTCGACACGCAGGCGCGGGTCAATGGCATAATAAAGAAGATCGACGATCAGGTTGATCGAAACGAACATGACCGAAATCAACATCAGATAAGCGGCCATGACAGGGATATCGACAAACTGGATCGCGTTGATGAACAGCAGGCCAACGCCAGGCCACTGGAACACCGTCTCGGTGATGATGGCGAACGCGATGATCGAGCCCAGCTGCAGACCGGTGATCGTGATCACGGGAACCATAGTGTTCTTTAGCGCGTGGCGGAAGTTGATCACCCGGTCCGACAAACCGCGAGCGCGTGCAAACCGGACATAATCGGCGCGCAACACCTCAAGCATTTCCGACCGGACCAGGCGCATGATCAGGGTCATCTGATACAGACCCAGCGTAATCGCGGGTAGGATCAGCGCCTTGAGGCCAGAAGTCGTCAAGAAGCCGGTGGACCAGTTGCCAATCATAACGGTCTCGCCCCTCCCGAAGCTGGGTAAGAGGTCTAATTCAACCGAGAAAATGTAGATCAATAAGATCCCGATCAGGAAGGTCGGCAGGGACACCCCGATCAGGGAAACGGTCATGATGACATTCGCAGCAATCCCTTGTCGTCGAATGGCTGTGAACACCCCCAGCGCAATCCCCATGGTGATTGCCAGAAAGCCGGAAACAAAAGCCAGTTCCAGTGTGGCCGGCGCGCGCTCGGCTATGATGGTCGAGACAGGACGTCCCTGACGATAGGACACACCGAAATTGCCTTGAACGGCATTTTTCAGGAACTTGTAGTACTGAACCGGAAACGGCTGATCCAGCCCCAGTTCAGCCCGCAGCCGGTCGATATCGGCTTGCGTACGCTCCTGACCCAGCATGTTGTCGATCGGATCGCCGACAAACCGGAACATAGAAAATGCAACCAGACCCACGACCAGCAGTACGATCACGGATTGGAGCATCCTTCGGACGATATATGCGAACATTCACTTTCCCCATTGATCCGCTTCTCTATGCACGGGTCGGCTAAATGGTCAAGGTATCGCTAACGGGATGGTATCAGAGCGATCCTTATTTCCTGCGTCATCGGTTTTATGCAGGGTACGATGCGGATTGGCGGTGCCGAACCGGCCCTCGCCAATCCAATGCTAAAACGTCTTCAGTTCACGGTCACCCAGCGCAGCAAAAAGAAGTTGTCGGGGCGCTGTGTCAGCTCGACATTACTGCGCGTGCCCCAGACCAGTGGCTGCACATACATGGGCACATAGACCTGTTCGTCCTGAATGATCTTAGCCACTTCGTCCAGCATGGCCTGACGCTTAGTCTCATCCAGCTCGGATTGGATGGCAGGCAGCAGTTCATCCACGCGTGCGTTCGAGAAGCCGCCGAAATTCCAGCTGCCCAGCTTTTTCTCTTCGTTTGGCGTCGCGACTAGGAACCGGACTGGGTGTTCCGCGTCAAACGTTCCGGGGCTCCAACCCAGCAGATACATGTCATAGTTATCCTCGCGCAGTTCGGGCCAGTAGTTGCGCACGGGCATCGCTTCCAGCTCGGCCGTGATCCCGATCTTGGCCAGCATGCTGACTACGGCTTGACACACCGCTTCGTCGTTCAGATAGCGGTCATTGGGGCATTTCAGTCCAAATGAGAATCCATCCGCGTATCCTGCCTCGGCCAGCAGAGCCTTGGCACCCTCAACGTCAAATGCGGGACGTTCGGCATGGGCCGCAGAATAGCCGCTCATGGCTGGGCTCACCAATTGCGAGGCCGCTTCGGCATTGCCGCGCATGATGGTGGCCAGAATGGCATCGACATTCACGGCCTGTGCCACCGCCTTGCGCACGCGTGGATCGCGGAACGGGTTGGGCTTGCCTTCATCGTCTGTGTATTTCAGCGTCTCGGCTTCATGATCAAAGCCCAGCATGATTACGCGGGCCTCGATCCCCTTGATGACTTCGACATCACTGTCTTCTTGCAGGCGCGCGACGTCCTGGATTGGCACCGGGTTGATCATATCCACATCACCCGACAACAGCGCGGCAACGGCGGTTGCGGGGTTCTGGATCGGGTTAAATTCGGCGCGGGTGATGTTGTGTTCAACGTCCCCCCACCAACCTTCGTGGGGTTCCAGTACTGTTTTCAGACCCGGCTCACGCTCGGTGACCTTGAATGCCCCGGTGCCATTGGCGTTGATGGTCGCAAAATTTCCGGCCTCTTTGTCCGGAACGGCGGCATCATTGGCTTCGGTCCAGCCCTGATCCATGATCATCCAGTTGGCAATCGAGGATGGAAACAACGGGTTCGGCGCGGTCGTCATGAAGTCTACGGTATAATCGTCAACGACGATGACTTCACTGATGGGCGCAAACCAGCTACGCGTATCCGCGGCCTCGCCCGAGGCGCGTTGATAGCTGAACAAAACGTCCTGCGCGTCAAAGGTACTGCCGTCGTGAAAGGTCACGCCCTCACGCAGCTTGAAGCGCCAGCCGTCGCCCTCTCCAATCGGTTCCCAGCTGACGGCCAGGGCAGGCTGAACGCTCATGTCCTTGTCGCGGCGGACCAGTCCTTCGTAGACGTTGTTAAGAAATCCCAGAACCGGAGCCGAATTGACCGCGTGCGGGTCCATGGTTTGCGGGTCCGTGGTGGAGGCCCATTTGAAATCTGCGGCCTGAACACTGGTGGCAGCCAGCATCGCAATGCCAATGGCGCTGTTCCTGAGGATCATTGTTATGTCTCCCTGTTTCTGTGGTCGAGTTTTCTTGGTTTTTGCCGCATGCGCAAGGAAATCTCAGATCACAACAAAAAACAGGGCGCGAAAATCGCGCCCTGTCTGATCGTCAATGGTTTTGACTTATTTAATGGTGAAGTATTTGACCTTGGGCTGGTCTTCGGCATCCACTTCGATGCCGACACCGTCAGCCATGCCCCAGTTCAGAACCTGGTGATGAATGGGGATGTAAAGCGCTTCGTCTTGCACCACACGCCAGATGTCGGCGATGTCGGCATTCCGGGCGTCCAGGTCAGTGTTCGAAGCGAGCGACTTGATCTTCGTGTCCAGCGCGTCGTCCTGATAGCCGGTTCCGTTCCATGTGCCGATGTCGTCTTCGCGACCGTGGACAAGGAAGTTGAAAATGTATTCCGAGTCATATGTCGGAACACCCCAACCCAGCATGTAGAAGTCAGTCTTGCCGTCGGTGATCAGCGGGAAGTGCTGCGCCTTGGGCTTTGCGTCCAGATTCACGGTCACGCCGATCTGGCCCAACATCCCAACGGCCGCCTGACAGATCCCTTCATCGTTGATGTATCGATCATTCGGGCAGTCCAACCGGAGCGAGAAGCCATCGGCATAACCTGCCTCTGCCATCAGCTCCTTGGCTTTTTCCAGATTAGTGGCGGATTCGCCGTCCATCGCTTCGGTCCAGCCGTTCACGAAAGGCGGTGCGATCATGCCCGCAGGCTGCGACTGGCCGCGCATAACGACCTGCTTGATCGCATCACGGTTGATCGCCATCGACATCGCCTGACGCACACGCACATCGGCCAGAGGATTCTTGCCGTCTACGTTGTCTGCTTCGATATCGTCCGCACCCTGGTTCATGCCAAAGAAGATCACACGGTTCTGTGGTGCTTGCTTGACCATCAGGCCATCGGCGCCATTGACGCGGTCAATGTCTTGAACCGGCATATCCTGCAGGAAGTTCACCTCACCCGACAGCATCGCCGCCACGCGGGTCGCAGCGTTCTGGATTGGGGTATAGACGATTTCGGTCACTTCCATGGGGAACTGGTCGATGCCCCAATAGTTGTCGTTGCGCACCATCACGGTTTTGACGTCAGGCTCGCGGCTTTGAAGGACATAAGGCCCCGTACCGTTGGCGTTGGTGGTGGCAAAGGTGATCTCGCCACCCTCGAAATCCTGCACATTGACAGTGTTGTTTGCCTCGGCCCAGCCTTTGTCCAGAATGAACAGGTTGGTCAGGTTCGACGGCAGGATCGGGTTCGGACCATCGGTGACGATCTCGACGGTGTAATCGTCCACCGCGCGCACTTCGGTGATCGAGCCGATCAGCTCTTTCATGTCCGAATTCGGCTGCTTGGCCCGCTCAAAGCTGAACACCACGTCTTCGGCGTTGAAGTCCGCGCCATCATGGAATTTCACGCCTTCGCGCAGTTTGAAGACCCAAACATTCGGGTCATCCGCCTTGGGCCCCCACTCGGTCGCCAGCGCAGGTTCAAACGCGCCTGTTACGTCGCGAATGATCAGCGGCTCGTACATCTGGTGCCGTATTGTGTGTGACGGGCCTTCGTTTTGCGAGTGCGGATCCAGCGTCAGCGCGTCACCAGCACGTGCCCATCGCAGCGTTTCCGCCGATGCGGCACCCGCCATCAATGCGGTCGCACTGGCAGCGATCATCAAGTTCTTCAGGATCATTATAATCTCCCCGTTTTTTCGTTAGTACCGTTCCGTGGAACGGCAGACCGGTTTTGTCGGTCTTGGTAGTGCTGATCATCCAGATCATTCTGAAGGTTGCAACACCAGATTGTGAACTATTTGGATTTCCGATCAAATTTGAAAAGCCGACATATCGCGAACACCCGATTCAGCGCAGAATGACCGAGCGCTGATGCGGATCATCCGGGAAAACGCGCCCGGATTGGACGCATTGAAAAATATGCCGGAACACCAGGCCTGCCTCGCCGCCCGGCGAAACCGGACCAAAATACTTGTGGCCGGTGGGGGTGTCATAGGCCGTATTGATATCGTCACAGTCGACCTGAAATATGTTATGCGGCGTTCGATCGATATTCTCTGGCCCCGTATGACCCAAACGGCGAGACGCCACTTTGTTCTTGAGGTTTGCTGCCTTGCTGGCCCGCAGCGCGAGATCGTCGGATGCGAAATAAACAACCACATTCCGCGACGCATGGCTGACCAGCACACCGGGCTCATGTTCATGCACGGTTTCATTGACGACATCTGCGGCAACCATGAACGTGTTGCGAAACAACAGCGGCACGCCCGACGCCAGATCATACCGATCCCATTCCATCAACGTCTGGCGCAAAACCCGATTGCCCATCGAATGCGCCAGCAGGTTGATCCGTTTCAGGCAGGGGGCAGATTCGGGCTCGTTATCCTCACTGTTGCGCCATTCCAGGAAACGCTCCAGCACCCGCGCAAAGGAAAAGCCGCTTTGGTCCGCGGATTTCTGGTCATCCCAGTATTTCTGAACGATCCCCTGCTTGGCGTCGCTGGGCCAGATCAGAGGCAACACCATCACTTCACCGGGTTTGGCCTGATCGCACAGACGCTGAAGCTCGGCCGTTGTTTGAAACACATCGTCGGGCAGGTTGTTGAACCCGTGCAAGTATAACAGGATCTGACGGCAATCGCTGTCGCGCACCCGCCGCAAGAGCTCTTTGCTGGTAATTTCGGTGTGGTGTTCATCCTCGCCTTTTTCACAATAGAACACCGAATTCGAAGGTGCGTTGTTGTCCAGATCAAAAGTGAAGCGACGTCCTTTACGGGTGCGAATACTTTGGGTTGGAAATCTGTTCGTTATAAAAAGCATGAAAGCCCCTCCTGTTCAGGATGGAACCAACCTAACAAGTCGACCGCATAGGCGACACAGAAATCCCGGAACTCTGACCGTATCTATGGTCGTATTTACACAAAGGGTTTCACATTGGGTCGGTCATGGACGCCCTGAACGAAACTGGGGCGGCTCCGCCCGTGCTTTAGCCTCATAGCTCGCGGTCATCATCAGGCATCAAGAGCCGACCGAGGGGCTCTGCGACAGGGTTTAACCATTCCAGAGGCGGCCTTACGGCCAAGATCCGACTCCGGCTGGGTCCTGTGCCGAAGCGACCTAATTCACTGCAGCGTTGATTGGTGTTGTTATGAGTGATGGAGTGATTTGGCTGATTGTTCTGCCCCATTTTGTGAC
>NZ_JBXWOV010000011.1:0-149785 GCF_059611065.1 Ruegeria sp. CDSB086
CCTGAATAGGCTTCTTCTGCGCCTCGCGCGCAATTTCAATGTCCGATTTATAGCTCATTGGGCAAAACCCCCGGTTGAATTCCCTGCAAACCGGCGCAGCTGGGCCGGTGCTGGTCAATCCATACCGTTGTGTACAATCCCGATGGATAGAGATTCCGACATATTCAAGCCATGAAACGGCGTAGCGTCATTTCACCGGTTTCAAATCGAAAACGCTTGACGTTTAGGGCGCCCACGCCCGCTGATCTGGCACGAACAGGCTCATCTGGTCCCCCAACCGCAGCTGTCCGGGTCGTTCCACCCACGCAGTCACACCCCTTCGGCCCTGTGCTGCGGGCTTGAAGGACGCCCCGTACCCGGGTTGATCGGCTTCGATCTCACGACCGGGAATGACGCAGGGGCGGTTTTCCATATCCACGGTTATCGTGACACCGTCGCGGCCTTGCAAACGCGAGGATGGCGGAAGATGTGTAAAGTCCGGAATGCCGCGCAACAAGATGCTGACGCCCAGAAACGAAGGATCCAGCCGATCCAGCCCCATCTCTTTGGCTGTGGCGTCCATTTCCTCGGCGGATAGAACAGACAATTGGCGCACGTTTCGGATTTCGGTGCCTTGCGGATACAGATTCTTGACCCTGACACAAGAGGCCCGGTTGAGACCCTCGTGCCGTTCGCCTTTGTCCCCTGAGAATTCCAGCTTCAAAGCATCGACCGCTTTGGCCCGGATCGAGCCACCCGCGGGCACGTGACCCAGCCAAACAACTTCACCCGTGAACTCTGTTTCTCGCAATACCGGCATTTGAAATCCCCTTCGGCTGCGGGCCGTCAAAATCGTACTAAAAGTCAAACCAGTCCATTTGAAAAGCTGAAAAGAAAAGACCCGGGACTTGGCCCGGGTCTGATTTCTTTATGCCGATGGTTCTGGCTCCATCCCACCGTCGGGCGGGGTCTTTTTGACCTTGGTCTTGGGAATGGCGGTAACGCTGGGCGCGCTGCCTTCATCCGGCTTGTCACCCTCGTCATCACCATCGGTCGGCGATTCGCCATTCATGACGCGCTTGATCTCATCCCCGGTCAGGGTTTCGTATTCCAGCAAGCCTTGCGCCAGACGTTCCCATTCCTCGTTCTTGTCGGACAGGATCTTGTGCGCGCGCTCATAACCCTGCTGGATCAGGCGTTTCACCTCTTCCTCGATCAGCTCTTTGGTATGCGCTGAAACCGAGAAGCCAGCAGTGTTGCCCGAATAGCCGTCATGCGCCTCGGCATAATCAATGTTGCCGACCTTGTCAGACATACCCCAGCGCATCACCATGGCACGCGCCAACTGGCTGGCCTGCATGATGTCTCCGGCGGGGCCATTCGAGACGTGATCTTCACCGTATTTGATCACCTCGGCGGCTTTGCCTGCCATGGTCATGGCCAGCTTTTGCTCACATTCGTCGCGGTGATAGTTCAGACGGTCCATTTCCGGCAACGACACCACCATACCCAACGCGCCACCGCGCGGAATGATGGTCGCCTTGTAGACCGGATCGCACAGCGGCAGCGACAGTCCGACGACCGCGTGACCAGATTCGTGATAGGCGGTCTTTTCCTTCTGGTCTTGCGTCAGCACCATCGAACGGCGCTCGGCACCCATCATCACCTTGTCCTTGGCGTTCTCGAAGTCTTCCATTGTGACAAAGCGACGGCCAACGCGCGCCGCCATCAATGCGGCCTCGTTCACGAGGTTCGCCAGATCAGCGCCCGAGAAGCCCGGAGTACCACGCGCGATGATGCGCAGGTCGACATCGGGACCCAGAGGTGTCTTGCGCGCGTGAACGCCCAGGATCTTCTCACGGCCTTTGATGTCGGGGTTGCCGACAGTCACGTTGCGGTCAAAACGACCGGGGCGCAGCAGCGCGGGGTCCAGAACGTCCTTACGGTTGGTGGCCGCCAGAATGATCACACCCTCATTGGCTTCGAACCCATCCATCTCAACCAGCAACTGGTTGAGGGTTTGTTCGCGTTCATCATTCCCGCCGCCGTAACCGGCACCACGATGGCGACCGACGGCGTCGATTTCGTCGATGAAGACAATACAGGGCGCATTCTTTTTAGCCTGTTCGAACATGTCACGCACACGGGATGCACCGACACCAACAAACATCTCAACAAAGTCAGAACCTGAGATGGTGAAGAACGGCACACCTGCCTCACCCGCAATCGCACGCGCCAGCAGCGTCTTACCGGTGCCCGGAGGGCCAACCAGCAGCGCGCCTTTCGGGATCTTACCGCCAAGGCGGCTGAACTTCTGCGGGTTACGCAGGAATTCCACGATCTCTTCCAGTTCTTCCTTGGCTTCATCGATGCCTGCGACATCGTCAAATGTCACGCGGCCATGCTTT
Source organism: Ruegeria sp. CDSB086 (assembly GCF_059611065.1). NCBI lineage: Bacteria > Pseudomonadati > Pseudomonadota > Alphaproteobacteria > Rhodobacterales > Roseobacteraceae > Ruegeria > Ruegeria sp. CDSB086. The sequence goes on from NZ_JBXWOV010000011.1 coordinate 2,388, forward strand.
TCGGTCAGCATCTTGGCCTTGGACTTGCCAAAGCCCATCGCGCCGCCTTTTCCACCGCCTTGCATCCGGTTCATGAAATAGACCCAGACACCAATAAGCAGCAGGAACGGCAGCAGAGTGATCAGGAACGACTGGAAACCGGATTGCTGCTGTTTCTCGGCGCGAACCGGAATGTTCTCGTCGATCAGCAGTTTGGTGACCTCGGCATCGCCGGGTTTGATGGTGACATAGTTGGCACCGCTTTGCGTGGTATAGCGAATCTGTTCGCCATCCAGGGTTACATTCTTGACTTCGTCGGCTTGAACGGCGGTTACGAAATCAGAATAAGTTCTTTCATTGCTCTGAAGTGTCCCGCCTGGTCCGCTGAACAAATTGAACAGTGCAAGGATCAGCAAAAACAGAACGACCCAGAAGGCGATGTTACGAGCGTTGCCCAAGGAAAGTCTCCCAAAAGATTTCGGCAGATGGGGGTCTGCCGGGTTGCTCTATAAAATAGAGATGATTCAAGGAGGTTCAATGCGATAAAAAAGAAGAATGAAACTCAGGCGTTCCGGGGGCCAATTCAGCCGTCCATCCATTCAACAATCTGGCGGTTGGAGCTGACACCAGTTCATCCCCCAGCCAAACAGCGGGTGAAGCCAACAAGACCTGACGTGGTTTACCCAAGTCCCGCCAATCTGGAACCCTAGGCAGGCCTTGCTCGGCTAATGGTCGGATTTGTACACCAGCAGTCGAAGGTCCTGACAGAATCCAGCGTTTGTCCCACGGCTCGCCAGGGCGCGCGATTTCGCCCTGAACAGCGTTTAGCTCTCTGCAAATCCACGTTTTATTGACCTTTGGGACAAACAAACAGCCATTGATCGACGTAACGGTGCCCTCTTCAACAGCCTTCACAGCCTGATCCACCGACGATTGGCGTGGCGGATACCCAGCTCCGGCAATCCATGCGATGCAGCCGATCACAAGCCGGCGCTGGATTTCCTGAGGCAAAGACAGAAAGGCGGTGCGATCCAAGCAAACATCACCGGTTTCCACCACGGCGATTTTTCGGGCGGATTCCTGCGTAAAACGCTCCAATGCCTCACGCGCCTGTGCAAGGTTTTCTGCGACTCGGGTCAAAGAACTGGCCGTGATCCCCAAATCCTTGAGGTCAGACAAGGCCTGCCGTGCCTTGATCCGGTCAAACCGGAGGTCCTGATTCGAGGGATCTTCGATCCAGCCAACTCCCTCACCAGACAGATAGCCACGCAATGCTTGCCTTGTGACACCCAACATCGGCCGCAACATCGTCACGCCATCCAAAATCCGTTCAACCGGCATGCCCGACAGACCCGTAACACCAGCTGCGCGGGCCAGTCTCATCAGGAAAGTTTCGGCCTGATCATCCGCGGTGTGGCCTAACGCAATCGCGCTGATCGCATTGCGTGTGGCCCATTCGTTCAACAGCCGATAACGCGCCTGTCTGGCCTGATCCTGAAGGTTCCCCTGACCGGCCCATCCTGTCCATTTCAACGTTTGATGCGTGATACCAAAACGCGCGGCAAGCTCGCTTACTTCCTGCGCTTCGACTGCGGAATCGGGACGCAAACAGTGGTCAACGGTCGCTGCGAATAGCTTAACCTGCTCGTTTTGGGCAATATCATTCAACAGCAAAAGCAGAGCGACTGAATCGCCCCCGCCAGAGACAGCCACACCCAGACGCGAAGGAAGGGTCTTGGGTAAACGCGCCCGAATCTCGGCGCGCAGTTCTTCAGCGTTTTCGGTCAAGAACAGCCCAGGCTTGCCATTTCCTGTGTGGCATTGGTGGCCGAGGTCGAAGACGGGAACCGCACGCCCACCTCGCCCAGAGTGATGCAAGCCTGATCGGTCTGACCCAGACGCCCCAGCGCCGAGCCCAACTCAAACAGCGCCTCGGGTGCGAATGCACCTTCGGAATCGCCGGTAAAGCTGGCCAGAAAGGCCCGCGCGGCCTCACGCGTGTCACCGATTCCAACAAGCGCGCGCCCCCGCTTCAGGTTGGCTTCGGGGGCCAGCGGACTGCCGGGATACGAGGTTTCGAATGTGGCGAACTGATCCGCTGCAGCCTGATAGTTGCCATCCGCCAGCGCCTGTGATGCCGCATCAAAGTCCGCGCGCTCACCCACTGCAAGTTCACCTTGATCGGTCGGTGCCGGTGCCGTCGGGTTTGCTGGTGTTGCGGGTGCCGCAGCGGTGATTTCGGTTTCGCCACCCAGGGTCGAGGTCTCGCCAAGCGTGCTGAGATCGCCACCTTCCAACTCAACTAAGCGGAATTCCAGATCGCCGATCCGGTTGGTCCCGTCAGTGACGATGTTTTGCACACGCTGGTTCAACTGCTCGGTCTGGCGGGTCAGGCGCTGCAATTCAGCCTCAATGGCGTCAACACGCTCCAAAACGGAACTGCCAGCCAGATTGGGTGCCGGAGATCCAGTGGTTGAAAACTCGCGTTTGAGGCGCTGAACCTCGACGTGCAGCACCGTTAGCTCCTGACGGATATCCGCCAGGGTTTGCTGATCCTGTGCACTTGCCACGCCCGCAGTCGCCAAGACCGCAGCCAGAACCCATCCTGCAATTCGCATCATTTTACCCCAAAGTTGAACCGGTCAGGACCGTTACCGCACGGCGGTTTTTGGAATAGCATTCCTCGGTGCTGCAAATCTCGATCGGGCGTTCCTTGCCGAAACTAACCGTGGTCAAACGGTTGCCGGCAACCCCACGTGAAATCAGGTATTCACGCGCCGCATTCGCGCGACGCGCGCCTAGAGCGAGGTTATACTCGCGAGTCCCCTGTTCGTCCGCGTGACCCTCGATCGTGGCGACGAAATCCGTATTGGCCAGCAGCCAGTCTGCCTGTCCCTGCAATATCGTCTGCGCCTGCCCGGTCAGGGTCGATTGATCGACCTCAAACAACACGCGGTCGCCAACAGTTTGTTGGAAATAGGCCGGTGACTGAGGGTCGCTGGGCGAACCCGGCAGGATCGAGCCGTTACCGCCCGCACCACCGCCCAGTGCCGAAGGATCGTTGTTGGTACAGGCGGCCATTACACTTAGCACGCCCAATGCTATGACTTTGCTCAATACATTCATTTCAGGTGCCTCGTCGTTTTATTGCTTTATTGCTGTCTCTGTTATCACAGTGCAGGAAATTTGTGAACTTTTCCAACCCCCTGCCCCGATCACTTCTGCAGTGGTCCCCAGGATGGATCGCTGCCGCCATCCGGTGTACGCACAGGGCGCAGATTCCGACCCGAGATATCCACCGAATACAGTGTCGCCCGTCCGCTTGCGCCCTGCGATTCACGGGTGAACATGATGACACGCCCGTTCGGCGACCATGTTGGCCCCTCATCCAGAAAGGACGAGGTCAGCAGGCGTTCCTCGCTGCCGTCTGTCCGCATGACGCCGATATGGAACCGACCCTTGTTCTGTTTGGTAAAGGCGATCAGGTCACCACGCGGCGACCAGACCGGTGTACCATAACGCCCCTGTTTAAAGCTGATGCGGGTCGCCTCTCCGCCATTTGCGGGCATGATGTACAGTTGAGGTGTGCCAGAGCGGTCGCTTTCGAACACGATCTGCGACCCGTCCGGGGAATAGCTGGGCGCGGTCTCAATGGCAGGTGTGTTCGTTAGGCGCACGCTTTGGCCCGAGGCGAGATCCATTTTCCAAAGGTCCGTGTTGCCGCCCTGAATCAGCGAATAGACGATGGAGCGGCCATCCGGCGAAAAGCGCGGCGAAAAGCTCATGGTGCCGTCTTGTGTCTTCAGTTCGGTCCGTTTGACGCGATCAACGTCCAAAACATAAATGCGCGGCTGACCGGTTTCATAGCTGGTGTACAACAGCCGATCGCCCGAGGGCGAAAAGCGTGGCGCCAGAACAATCGCAGCGCTGTCGGTGAGGTACTGAACGTTCGCGCCGTCGTAGTCCATGATTGCCAGACGCTTCAGACGCTGGTTCTTTGGGCCGCTTTCGGACACAAACGCGACGCGGCTGTCAAAGTAACCGCTCTCGCCGGTCACTCGGGTATAAACCTGATCGGCCACTTTGTGTGCCATGCGCCGCCAGCCATCTGTGGTGCCGGAAAACTGCAGACCATTGCCCAATTCCTGACCCGAGAACACGTCCCAAACGCGAAATCGCACAGTCAGGCGCTTGCCAGAGACGTTGACTGCACCTGTCACCAAGGCCTCGGCATTAATGGCCTTCCAATCGGCAAATTGCACAGGGGCTTCGAAACTGCTGACCCGGCTGATGAATGCGTCTGAAGAAATTTCACGGAACAGCCCGGTTCCGGTCAGATCCGCCGCTACGACGCGCGATAAGTCGTTTGCGTATTGTGTGGCTGCTGGCCCGTCGGGCACGAAATTTGGCACCGCAAAAGGCAAGGGTTCAATAATCCCCTGATCCAGCTCAAGACGCAGGGGTCCGCTTTGCGCATACACTGGCGCTGCCAAAACTGTCAGGCCAAGCAAAAGGCTGGTCAGAAATCTCATCATTTGATCCGCATCCTCTCGGGATTGAATGTAATCTCAATATCCCGCCATTGATCGTATTTGTCAGTAGGCAGGGTGTATCCTTTGGCCCCGCAGCGCAAAATCGCTCGCCGGGCGGCCTCGTAGGCTTGTCTTGCAGACGCGTCAGTCCCGCCGGAACTGTCGATCATTTGCAGTGTACCGCCGAGCACCTTGCCATCCGGTGTCAGCGAGAACCCGACCACAACGACCGTTTGCAGTGCGTCCGTGGACAGAGAACCAACGTTCCAGCACTTCGACACAGCCAGTCGCATAGCATCCTTCTCACCCGCAGTCAGGGGTGGGCCAGACGGTTCGCTGCTCTGCCCCAGCGCCTCGGCCAGCGCGTCGTTGATCGCGGTTTCATCACTTGGCGCGGGCTCTGGTTCGGTCGGTTCTTCGGTCTCGGCCACTTCGGGCTGCGCCAGCGGCGTCGGCCGGTTCGGTCGCACCAGCGGACGCGGAGAGCTGCGCGGCGCATATTCCTTGGCTTCATCCGCCTCGGTCACGATTTCATCCGTGGCCTCTTCGGGTGCCGTTTGATCCTGCTGTTCTTGCTGAGTCTCGGCTCCCTCGTCCAGCGATACAGCCGGGGATTCAATATCATCTGGCGCGGCTTCAGGCGGCGGCGGTGCGACAGGTTCAGGCGCTACTTTATCCGCAGGCCGCGGCTGTGCCTCGGGCCCCGGCGGGGTGGGCAAAACGACGGCCTCGGGTTCTGGGGGGGCCAATTCGGGGGGCTGTTCGATCACGACCGGTTCAGGAGGAGGGGCCAGCGGCTCTGGTTCCAGCTCTGGCTCCGGTTCATTTGGCTCTGACACTTCAGGTGTCGGAGGTTCCTGCTCCACGGGTTCAGGGGTGGGGATTTCTTCCTCGGGCGCATCGGGCTGTTGCAGGGCAGTTGGCGTAGGCAGCTCTGGCGCCTCACTCTGAGCCGTCATTGCTGCGAACTGTTCAGCCGTGATCACCGAGATATCCTGAACGGGCATAGGCAATGGTTCGGACCGGAAGGTGCCGCCAAACAGAGCCCACGAAATCAAACTGACATGGGCAATTGCCGAGATCTTGGTGCCGGTATCCACCGCGCGGCCTCACTCTCCACCTTCGTCCAGCGCAGGGCCACCGGTGTCAGTCACCAGCCCCACATTGGAAAACCCACCTGCATTCAGCGCACCCATAACCTGCATAACCTGCGCGTAAGGGATCGCACCATCCGCCCGCAGGAACACCCGGTCACTGCTGCGTTCTGCCGCAATGGCGCGCAGCTTGCCAATCAACTCTTCGCGGGCAACATCGGTGGTTTGAATCTGAACGCGCCCTTCTGCAGTCATCGTGACTGTCAACGGCTCCTCGTTGTCGCCCGGCAATGCGCTTGCCGCCGTCTTGGGCAGGTCCACCGGCACGCCAACGGTTAGCAGCGGTGCCGCCACCATAAAGATAATCAGCAACACCAACATAACGTCTACAAAAGGCGTCACGTTGATCTCGGCCATCGGCTGCGCCCGCCCGCGACGACGGCCGCGTCTGCGCCCGTTCCCGCCTCCGTTCTGCTGAACCGCCGCACCCATCTTAGCTGTCCAACTGACGCGACAGAATGGTGGCGAACTCGTCGGCAAAAGCCTCGTAGCCACCCACGATCCGATCACTGTCTGAACTGAGCTTGTTGTAGAAAATTACCGCCGGGATCGCAGCCAACAGACCCAGGCCCGTGGCCAAAAGCGCTTCGGCAATGCCGGGTGCCACAACGGCCAGGTTGGTGTTTTGCTGCTCGGCAATCTCAATAAACGCGTTCATGATGCCCCAAACGGTCCCGAACAGGCCAATGAACGGCGCGGTCGATCCCACCGTCGCCAAGATGGGCAAACCTTTTTGCAGTGTCTCGGACTCTTTGGCGATCGCGACATCCATCGAACGGTCAATCCGCGCAGTGGCCCCCGCGATCAGCCCGCCATCCGTTCGGTGCGACCTGCGCCATTCGATCATGCCAGCGGCAAAAATCTTCTCGGAACTGCCGTCGGGCTGCGATCCGATATGTTCGAACAGCTCATCCAGCGGGTTGCCGGACCAAAAGGCCTCGTCAAACACCTGCGCCTCTCGGCGGGCCGCGCGATAGTTGATCAATTTCTGAATGATAATCGCCCAAGACCAGATGGATGCAGCGATCAGCATCAACATCACCAGTTTGACGACAAAGGTCGCGCGAGCATACAGCCCCCACATGGAGAAATCGATCTCCTGCGCCAGCGCCAGCGTTTCAGCTTCCATGAACCTGCTCTTTGTTTTTTGCCTGACGGCCGTTCGTTTGGCCTTGTTTTTCCAAACGCTATCGCAGTTGGTTACGAAAAGCCAACATAACCACCCCAGACCGACAAATTGTTACATCAATGCGCGAATCTCTGCCGGAAGGCGGACCGGCTTGCCCTGCGCATTCATGCAAACGGCGGTCACCGAGGCGCGGAAGATCTCGGTCTCCCCCCTCTTGACCAACTGGCCCATGGTCAGCCGCACACCAGAGATTGACGACAGCCAAGTTTCAACGATCAGCTCATCATCGAACTTCGCGGGCGCGACGTAATCGGCTTCGATCCGGCGCACGACCCAGACGATCCCGCCATCGCGCATCGCGTTCTGATCATTGCCCAGACGGCGCACATAGTCAGATCGCGCGCGTTCGATAAACTTGAGGTAATTCGCGTGGTATACGACCCCGCCCATATCGGTGTCTTCATAGTAGACCCGGATCGGAAAGATATGCTTGTGGGGCGCATCAGCTTCATTGGCCATGATATCAGGTCCGGTCTCTCAAATATGTAACGCGCGGGGCAAATCCTGCTCTGAAACAGATGCATGGTTGTCGCGGTTCCTGCAATCCCTTGTGGGGACAAAGTTCCCACCTTCCCAAGTCCGCTATCGAAATTCGAAGATTTGCCCTCTAGGCTTTCATACATACCAAGTGAATCCGACAGGAGTTTCAATGGCTAAAGGACCAAAAGAAGAGAGGATGTTCTTTCTTCCAGTCCTTCAGGGCATCTTGCCGTTCAACCGCGCGACCTTGCCTTCGGAAATTTTGGCGGGCCTGACCTTTGCCTGCCTCGCGATCCCCGAGGTCATGGGCTATACCAAAATAGCAGGCACGCCGGTTGTGACTGGGTTGTACACCATCCTTGTCCCAATGGCGCTGTTCGCGCTGTTCGGATCGTCCCGCCATCTTGTGGTGGGTGCGGATTCTGCCACGGCGGCGATTACGGCCTCGGCCCTGGCTGGCATGGCAGTGTCGGGTTCGTCCGAGTATCTGGCGTTGGCGTCCCTGTTGGCGCTGATGGCAGCTGTTCTGCTGATTGCCGCACGCCTTATCGGCTTGGGGTTTTTGGCTGATTTCCTATCCCGGACAGTTCTTGTCGGGTTCCTGACAGGCATGGGCATTCAGGTCGCAACCGGTGAAATACCGGGGCTTTTGGGGATCGAAAGCGACAGTCACGGGACCATCGCCAAGCTTCAGGCAACCATTCAGAACATCGACCAAACAAGCTGGCCCACATTGGCGGTGGCAGCGGCAGTTCTGCTGATCGTCGTCGGATGCCGGCAGCTGTCACCGAAACTACCTGGCCCGTTGTTCGCCATACTTGGGGTAATCCTATGCAGCTGGGCATTCCAATTCGCCGCATCCGGCATCGCGGTGCTGGGCTCGGTTCCCAGCGGTTTGCCTGCGCTCTCCGTCCCGAACGTGGATTGGAGCTGGACCCTGTTCAAACAATTGCTGCCAACCGCGCTGTCCATCTTCGTTGTGATCCTGGCCCAAAGCGCCGCAACTTCGCGGGCCTATGCGGCGCGCTACGAAGAGAAGTTCAGCGAGAACACAGACCTTGTTGGGCTGGGTCTGGCCAATCTTGGGGCAGCCTTCACGGGCACATTCGTTGTAAATGGCAGCCCGACAAAAACCGAGATGGTGGCGAGCGCCGGTGGCCGCAGTCAGGTGGCACAACTGATGACCGTCTTGATCGTCTTGGTGGTCATCCTCTTCTTGACGGGCCCACTTGCCTACTTGCCCAATGCGGCGCTGTCTGCCGTCGTGTTTCTGATCGGTGTGAAACTTATCGACCTGAAAGGCCTGATTGCAATCTACAGGCAAGCCCGGTCCGAATTCTGGATTGCTGTCGCCACGGCTGCAGTTGTCGTTATCGTTGGGGTCGAACAAGGCATCATCTTTGCAATGGTGCTGTCATTGATCGACCATACCCGCCGTGGGTACCGCCCCAAAAATTCAGTGATCGTCAAAACCAAAGACGGTGGTTGGCATTCGAAACCCATTACTGCACCGAACCAATTCGAACCCGGGCTTGTAATCTATCGCTTCTCTCACAGCCTGTATTACGCGAATGCACAGCGGCTTTCGGATGAGATTGCGACAATCACCCGTGATTCAGATAACAAAGTACGTTGGTTCTGTATCGAGGCTTCGGCCATTGATGACGTGGATTTCACGGCAGGCTATACGCTGCGCAAAGTTCTAAAAATCCTGCAGGCAAAGAACATCAAGATGGTTTTCCTACTGGTCGACCCCCACGTGCGGTCAGAGCTGGACAGATACGGGGTTACGGATTTGGTGGGTAGTGATGCCTTTTACGACGCGGGAAGCGACCTATTGACTGCCTTTCAACACCGAAACGACTCCAAATCGTAGATAGCCTCTATCGGTGCTAAGACTACGCCTGCAACCGCGCGAACAGTCGCAAAGCGTGCGCCGGATCCTGCGAAGCTCCCGGCAATACCGGATCGTATGCTGCGCGGATCAACCCGGCGATGTCCGGGCGCAGGATCGTCGCCTCGCCCGCGACCGCGAGCGGCGACTGCGTTCGAAACGCGGTGTCGGACCACAACAGGATAGTCTGCACTACCTGACTAAGTGCCAGTGTCTCGGCCGGAACCTTGGACAGCTCTTCGTCCATTCGCAGGAAAACAAACGCGGCCCGGATCGCACCGTCTTCCTCAAAGCGGAACACCCGGTATTGATTTGCATCCGCCGCGATCAGTCGGTCGACTAACGGCGCAAGATCGGGAACCAGCCGATCCAGATCGGGAACTTCCAGCAGTTCCTTCCAGTCGCGGAAAAAGAAAACCATGCAGTTCGCACCAAGTTCCGGATCCGTTTCAGCCATCTTATGATCGGCCAAGCTGACCACGGCCTCGAATGCGCCCTTGACGGTGTTCAGGGTTTCATCCTCGACCCCAAAGACGATGGGCACGATGGGCCGACCCCAACGCGCGAACAGAAACTCACCGCTTTCACGGGTGAACAACGACTGAATGTCTTCGGGGGTCACGCCCAATCCTTCATCTTTTCGAAAGTTCTCTTGCCGAAGGCATAAAATCTAAAGGCCTCAGCTTCAACCAAACAGATCGCTCTGGCCCTTTGGTGCCGCCATTCCCAGATGCGTCCAAGCCTTCTGCGCCAACATCCGACCGCGTGGCGTGCGCTGGATCAGACCTTGCTGCAACAAATAGGGCTCGATCACGTCCTCCAGCGAATCGCGACTTTCCGACAACGCAGCCGACAGGGTCTCAATCCCGACCGGACCACCGGCATAGTTCTCAGCGATCAGCTTGAGGTATCGCCGGTCGGCACCATCCAAGCCCAGATTATCCACACCCAACCGCGTCAGCGCGCCATCCGCCAGATCCAGGGTGATACGTCCATCGCCCTCGACGATGGCGAAATCCACCACCCGTCGCAGCAATCGCCCGGCGATCCGCGGGGTCCCGCGCGATCGGCGCGCAATCTCTCGGGCACCAGCATCATCAGCAGGCGCGCCCAGTTTGCGGGCGTTGCGCGTAACGATCTCGTGCAACTCGTCCACCGTGTAGAACTGCAACCGCGTCGGAATGCCAAATCGGTCACGCAATGGGGTGGTTAGCAAGCCCATCCGCGTCGTTGCTCCGACCAAAGTAAACGGCTGCAGCTCAATCCGCACAGTCCGCGCTGCCGGGCCTTCGCCGATCACCAGATCCAGCTCGAAATCCTCCATCGCCGGATACAGAACCTCTTCGACGGCCGGGTTCAGACGGTGGATTTCGTCGATGAACAGCACATCGCGGGATTCCAGATTGGTCAGGATCGCCGCCAGATCACCCGCCTTGGCTAGAACCGGCCCCGAGGTCATGCGGAAATTCACCCCCAACTCGCGCGCCATGATTTGCGCCAGCGTCGTTTTACCCAGACCCGGAGGGCCATGAAACAGCGTGTGATCCATCGCCTCGCTCCGCATACGCGCGGATTGGATAAAGATGCGCAGATTGGCCCGCGCCTCGGCCTGACCGATGAATTCGTCCAGCCCCTGCGGGCGCAGGGCGCGGTCGTTATCCTCGGGCAAGGGATCGGGGCGTAATGTGGGATCGGCGTCTACCATTCAGTTACCCTTTCGGAGCCAGCAACTTAAGCGCCGCCCGGATCAATTCAGCTTCGCCTGCGTCCGGCAGGCTGGCGGCCGCTTCGGCCACAGCCGAGGCCGCCTCAGACGGTCCGTACCCCAAATTGCCAAGAGCTGACAGTGCCCCCGCCGAAGCTGCGGCAGACCCCGAGGCGGGTTTTGCCACCCGTTTGGGCACTGGTGCTGGTTCAGACAACTCAACGACTTCCAATCCGGGGCCGTCCATCGCTTCGGTCACGGTCCCGCCCATCGCCATCACACCCGGCGCTTTGTCTTTTAGATCCAGCACGATCCGCTGTGCCGTCTTTGGGCCCACGCCTTTCGCCGCTTTGACGGCACCCCAATCCCCAAGCGCAATGGCCCGGCTGACCCCATCCGGACCCAACGCGGACAGAATGGCGAGCGAGACCTTGGCCCCAACGCCCTGAACCGAACACAGCAGGCGATGCCATTCCTTTTCGACAAGGGACAAAAACCCAAAAAGCTGCATCAGGTCCTCGCGCACCACCATATCGGTATAAATCGAGACAGCCTCGCCAACACCAGGCAGCGCGGCCATAGTCCGGTCCGAGCAGTAAACGAGGTATCCGACCCCACGCACGTCGATCAACACGTGATCCGCTGCGCGATAGTCCAATCGTCCGGTTAGTTTCCCGATCATGCCCGCACCTCTTTCACGCGCGCCTGCGGCGCTGCGCCGTAATATGAATGACAGATGGCAATCGCCAGCGCATCCGCGGCATCCGCCCCTTTGGGCTTACAGCCCGGCAGTTGCAGTTTGACCATATGAAGAACCTGCTCTTTCTCGGCATGCCCAACGCCCACAACCGTTTTCTTAACCCGGTTGGGCGCGTATTCACCCACGGGCAGCCCTGCTTGCGCCAGCGTTAGCAACGCCACACCACGCGCCTGACCCAGCTTCAGCGTACCAGCCCCATCCTTGTTGACGAAGGTCTGTTCGATGGCCGCCTGATCGGGCTGATGTTCTGCAATGACTTCGACGATTTGATTGTACAGAGACAGCAAACGCTCGCCCAAATCGTCCCCGTCAGACTTGCACAGTCCGTTGGCGACGTGGCTCAGGCGGCTGCCATGCGATTCGATGACGCCCCATCCCAGGGTCCTAAGCCCCGGATCAATGCCCAAAATCCGCATATTTCGCCTCGGCCTGCTCGAGTTTTTGTGATCTTTTTTACGGATTAGCACGAAGCGTGAACATTTTCCAAGCGAATTGACAGAGAGCGCAAAAACGACAGACCTGTTTCACAGGCGACAAAACGGCCAGTTTGCGACAGTCAAAAGTCTGAAATCGACACGTTTCATGAAGCAAAAATGGCCAATAAATTAAGGGGTTCTAATGAATCTAGAGCTTTGCAAAAAACGCATAGGACAGTTGCAGTTTCCGCACTTGCACAGCCGATTTGGCGGCACTAGATGCCGCTCAGATCGAACGATCAAAACGTAAACTTAAAACAGAAGGAAACAGGATATGGCTGCACTGGACACCACCCGCACCACCACCGGCTCATTCGGCCTCGTCGGCCGTATCGGCGCATATTTCGCATCGGTCGTGAACGCCGTTGTCGAATGGAATGACGCCCGCGTGACGCGTAACACGCTGAGCGGTCTGACAGATCGCGAGCTGGAAGATATCGGACTGTGCCGTGGCGATATTGACGTCGTGGCCGATGGTCGTAGTTAAGATTTAACACACCCACTCATATGCCCCTTCCCTCCCTCGGGGGCAAAGCAGAACTCCGCGCATGCAGAATGCGCGGAGTTTCTGATTCATTGGCCTGATGTCAGGGCAGCAGCCGTGCCAGCTGTTCCGAAAGCATCAGCGATACCGGGTCAATTTGCATCACCCAGGCACCGGCTTGTTCGACCGAGGTGCCTTCGTTCAATGCGTCAACCCTGTATTGATAACCCGAAGGCCCAAGGCTGGTGAGCAAGAAGGTCTTGAATGCAAACAACCCAAGCAGACACATCAGTAGAACCTTAAGGGGTAAAGCTGACTTCACCCTCTGCGGTTTCATCACAACCAACCCGTCCTTGCGCATCGTCGCGCGATAGCCACGGCTTAGTTTTGCGTGCTTCTTACTCAGGCGATTCACGCGCTGATCAAATTCCAGTTGTTTTCCCGTCATGGCAGCCTCCAAACCGCCCCCCGATTCCAGGTTAAGACGGTAGAAACAGAATGCGACAAAATCGAGGCAAAACTCTAGAAAGCTCCAGCAAATGGCCCAGATTTAGCCCTGTTTGCTTAATATTAGCGTCGTCCACTCACCAATTTGGTCATTTTCCTCTAAATTGAACCCGTTTTGTAGATAAACGGAGACCACGTCATCGGCTTGTTCGTTAAGGATTCCGGACAGAATTGCGTACCCACCGACGCGCAGATTCGCTGCGATTTCGGGGGCCAGAGCAACCAGTGGCCCCTTAAGGATATTTGCGAAAATCAGATCGTAGGGTGCGAATGCGCCCAGATCGGGATGGTCAAAGCCCGCCGCTTCCACGCAGCGGACCTTGCCTGCCATGCCATTGGCCTTCAGGTTGGCTTCGGCGACATCAACGGCCACTTCGTCGATATCACTGGCGATGATCTCACCTTCCCAGACCCGCGCTGCCGCCATGGCCAGCACGGCAGTGCCACAGCCAATATCGGCCACTTTGGTCGCTGTGAACCCTTGGCTCAGAAGATGGTCCAGCGCCTTTAGGCATCCCAACGTGGTGCCGTGGTGGCCGGTGCCAAAGGCCATTGCGGCCTCGATCAGTAGTGGGATACGTCCCTCGGGCAGCTTGTCAGCGTCATGGCTGCCATAGACAAAGAACCGTCCGGCCTCGACCGGAGCCAGTTCCCGGCGCACATGGGCCACCCAATCCGTATCGGGCAGTTCTGACACAACAAAAGGCTTGGCCTCAAACGCGACGGCTAGAACGGCCAGAGCGGTTTCGTCCGGAGTTTCCGTGAAATACCCACCAACTTCCCAAAGGCCCGAGCCATCCTCGACCTCGAATACACCAACGCCGGTTGGTTCCGGATCCAGACGCTCCATCGCTTCGCCCAGCCCTTCGGCAGCTTTTTTACCGGTCAGTGTAGTCAGCGCAGTGAATGTGGGCATGGGGGCCTCCTGTATCGATTGACACAGCGCCTATGGCGATGGCTCGCCAAGGTCAAGCATTGGCGCTTACTCGGCAGGTGCCGGCGCGTATTTCGACAAGATCGTTTCATTTCCCGGTTCCGGGTGCCGCGGGATCAGCAAGGACAAACCCAACGAGATCATCGCCATCGCAGCGGCCAGTGCAAAGACTGCACCGGGCGAGATGACCCACAGCAGGCCCAGAAGCGCAGGAAGGAACACAGCGGCGATATGGTTGATCGTGAACGCAACGGCCGCAGTCGGTGCAATATCCGCAGGATCGGCGATTTTCTGAAAGTAGGTCTTCAGGGCAAGCGCTAATGCGAAAAGAACATGGTCGATCACATATAGGGTTGCAGCCAGCACCACGCCCCAACCGAACCAGTAGATACCGCCATAGGCCGCAAAAACGATCGCCAAGCCGGTGTATTCGAAGATCAGCGTGCGGCGCTCACCGAACAACGATACAGCCTTACCCAGCATCGGAGCCGCCGCCATATTGATCACCAGATTGATCAGATAAAGGCTGGTCAGCTCGTGCACTTCAAACCCAAACTTCTCGACCATCATGAAGCCCGCGAAGACAACAAAGATCTGCCGCCGCGCGCCGGCCATGAACTGTAGTGCGTAATACAGCCAGTAGCGACGACGCAGGATCAGTTTTTTAGTCTGTGGAGTTGGCGAGTCAAATTGCGGAAAGGCGAAAAGACAGAACAGCGCCAGCAGGGCGGTCACACCACCAGCGGCCATGAATACAATGTTGTAGGACAGATCAAACCGGTCCCAGGTCAGAACGATCAGGCCATAGACTACTGCCGTCGCGGCTGACCCCATGGCAACAAGCCAGCCCAATACCTGTGGCGCGCGGTCCTTGGGCAGCCATTGCAACTGCAGCGACTGATTTACTGTCTCGTAATAGTGAAACCCGATCGAACTGAAGAGGGTGACAAACAGCAACCCACCAAGGCTGGGAAACCATGCTGTCAACGCAGTTGCCACGCCCAGCATCATCAGCGAGATCATCGCCAATACCTGCTCGCGCACGAAAATGATCACCGCGATCACGCCAACAGCAAGAAATCCAGGGATCTCCCGCACAGTGTGCAGTAACCCAATGTCGGCCCCGTCAAAATTCGCCACTTCGATGACGAAATTGTTCAACAGCGCGCTCCACGCGTTGAAGGCAATCGGCATCGTCAACGCCATGACGAACAAGAGCGTCACAGGGCGGCGCCAGAACGGAAGGCTCTGCGCCTCGGACAGGGGCATCGGTTTCAACATGGGACTCCTCTACGCCCATTTTCAGATTTTGGCGAGGGCGAAGCAGCGGGCGCACAATCGGTCTGCGCTGATGCAGAGGTCAGTAGAAACTCTGCGGGTCGATATCTACGGTCAAACGCAGGTCGCCCTTAAGGCGCAAGGGCGCGATCCAGCGGGCAATCGCGTCCTGAATCGGTGCGCCCTTGGGTGCCTTGACCAGCAATCGCACGCGGTGTCTGCCGCGAATCCGCGCAATAGGCGCCGGAGCCGGGCCAAAGACTTGTGCCCCGATATCGCGCAGCGGCGCATCGTTGCGGGCCATTGCATTTCCGATATCAAAAACTGGTCCAACCTCAGGTCCGGACAGGACGATCCCGGCCATACGGCCGTATGGCGGCACACCCGCCGCCTGCCGTCCGGCGGCCTCGGCCTTCCAAAATCCTTCTTCGTCACCTGAAAGAATAGCACGGATTACGGGATGCTCGGGCTGGAATGTCTGCAACAGGGCCTGCCCTGGCTTGTCCGCCCGGCCTGCCCGACCCGCGACTTGCCGCATCAACTGGAATGTCCGCTCAGCGGCGCGCAGGTCCGCCCCGTGCAGACTGAGGTCGGCATCGATTACCCCGACCAAAGTCAGATTGGGAAAGTTGTGCCCCTTGGCAACCAGCTGCGTACCGATGACGATATCGGCATCGCCCTCGGCAATCTCTTCGATCTTGGCTTTCAGGGCGCGGGCCGAGCCGAACAAATCGGAACTCAGCATCGCGATCTTGGCATCGGGAAACGTCGCCTCAGCCTCTTCGGCCAGCCGCTCGATCCCCGGGCCGACCGGGGCCAACTTACCCGCGACGCCGCATGAGGGACATTCCTCGGGCATCGGCTTGGTCTCACCGCATTGGTGACACATCAGCCGTTTCAGAAACCGGTGCTCGACCATCCGCGCGTCGCAATGATCGCAGGCAATCTGTTCCCCGCAAGCGCGGCACAGGGTCACCGGCGCATACCCACGGCGGTTGATGAACAGCAGCGATTGCTCACCCTTCTCAATCCGCTGCATCACCGCCTGCCGTAAAGACGGAGAGATCCACGTCCCCGGTTGCATTTGTTCGGCCCGCATGTCGATGGGCTTCATCTCGGGCAACACCGCCGCCCCGAACCGCGAGGTCAGATCAACCCGGTCGTATTTTCCCGCCTCGGCGTTGGCCCAGCTTTCCAGCGAAGGCGTTGCGCTGGCCAGAATCACACGCCCGCCACAAATGGCAGACCGCAGCACCGCCATGTCCCGCGCGCTGTAATGCACGCCGTCCTCTTGTTTGTACGAGGTGTCGTGTTCCTCATCGACCACCACCAAGCCAAGGTTGCGAAACGGCAAGAACAAAGCTGACCGCGCACCAATCACCATTTGCGCATCCCCCTGCCCGACCATCCGCCAGACCCGGCGGCGTTCGGTCATGGTCGCGCCGGAATGCCATTCGGCTGGGCGTGCACCGAATCGCGCCTCAACTCGTGTCAGGAATTCCGCTGTCAGAGCGATCTCGGGCAGCAGAACCAAGGCTTGTCGGCCCATCCGCAGCGCCTCGGCAACAGCCTCCAAATACACTTCGGTCTTGCCCGAACCCGTCACGCCCTTAAGCAGCGTGGTTCCATATTCCCCGGACCGCTGGCCCTTCTGCAACTTCTCAACCGCCGCCGCCTGATCGTCGGCCAAAGCTTTGCCCGGCAAATCCGGATCCAGATGCGGATAGGGCAAATCGCGCGGGCTATCTTCTTCCCGTACAGCGCCCTGCTTGACCAACCCTTTGACGACCGAAGACGTCACTCCGGCCTGTTCGGCGAGTTCTTTCAGGGTGAACGCCAGCCCGCCATAGTTGCGGAGTACCTCCAGCACACGGGTGCGTGCGTCGGTCATCCGGTCCGGCTCGCCATTACCCAGCCGATAAACCTTACGCATCGACGGCGGATCACCCAAACCCGGCGCTCGGGTTGCCAGCCGCAACATCGCGGACATCGGTGTCAGGGTGTAATCGGCAACCTTCCCCAGAAACAGCCGCATTTCTTCGCGCATTGGCGCGACCTCAAGCACCCGGATCACGGATCGCGCCTTGTTCAGGTCGAACCCGCCCTGTCCCGGCCCCCAGACGACACCCAGAACTTTACGAGGCCCCAGCGGGACCTCTACGAACGCCCCCAGAAAACAGCCCCCCTCGGGCGCCTTGTAATCCAGCGTCCGGTCCAGCGGCTGTGCGGTCAGAACCGCAACCAGCTCTCCGTGGTCGAAATACTCCTGAGTGCTCAACGCATATCCTTGGGCTCGGGGGTTCCAGCATGGGTCTCTTTGAGGTAAAGCCATCCGCGACCAAGGCCAACCCATCAAAGGACTGCCCGCATGAAATTCTTCGTAGACACAGCCGAAATCGACGCCATTGCCGAACTGAACGATCTGGGCATGGTGGACGGCGTGACCACCAACCCCTCGCTGATCCTGAAATCAGGTCGTGACATTCTGGAAGTGACCAAGGAAATCTGTGATCTGGTGGACGGACCGGTTTCAGCCGAAGTTGTCGCAACCGAAGCTGACGACATGATCGCCGAGGGCCGCAAGCTGGCCAAGATCGCTCCGAATATCGCCGTGAAAGTTCCGCTGACATGGGCCGGTCTGAAAACCTGCAAGACGCTCAGCGACGAAGGCCAGATGGTCAACGTCACACTCTGCTTCTCGACCAACCAGGCGCTTTTGGCCGCAAAGGCGGGCGCAACCTTCATCTCGCCCTTCATCGGTCGCCTGGATGACATCAACCTTGATGGCATGGATCTGATCGCCGACATCCGTCAGGTCTATGACAATTACGGTTTTGAAACCGAAATTCTGGCCGCTTCAATCCGCACCGTGAACCACGTGACCGACAGCGCCCGTATCGGTGCTGACGTGATCACCGCACCGCCTGCCGTGATCAAGAAACTGGCCGATCACCCATTGACGGACAAAGGTCTGGAAACCTTCCTGGCCGACTGGGCCAAGACAGGTCAGAAAATCCTCTGACCCTTTGCGCGACCGCGCGGCGCCGTCAGGTGCCGCGCCCGGCCCAACTGCCAAGCCTTGATCTTTGATCAAGGTTTCGCAGGCGGGAGCCGTAGGTCACAGTGGGAATGAAATGCACCGCCAATGCATTTTTTCCAAGGAAACCGCCATAACTCATGTTATAAGCCCCTCAACAAAAAAAGACCGAGCGGGACATGAGCAGTAACACCAAACTCCAGGACAACTTGCGCGCCGCGATTCTGGCCAAACCAGACGCCGTGCTGGACGACAAGGACCTGATGCAGGCACTTGTAACGGCCAACGAACAGGCGCGCGGGGACAACGTCATCGACCTGCGCGGCATCGCCATGCAACGGCTCGAGGAACGGCTGGACAGGCTGGAAGACACCCACCGGTCCGTCATCGCCGCAGCATATGAAAACCTTGCAGGCACAAATCAGGTGCATCGGGCCGTTATCCGCATGCTGGAACCGGCCGAGTTCGAAGATTTCCTGCGCACGCTCGGCTCGGATGTGGTCGAAATCCTGCGCGTTGATCGCATCAAGCTGATTCTGGAATCCACAGCCACGCAGGAAGACCCCGCCATCGACACTCTGGGCGGAGTTCTATCCGTGGTCGAACCCGGCTTCGTGGACAATTACCTGACCTTCGACCGCGGCGGCCCCGCCCGCGACGTGGTTCTGCGCGAGATCCTCCACCCGACGCACAGGATTTTTGGACCCAACGCAGATCACCTGCGGTCCGAAGCTTGCCTGCGGTTGGATCTGGGTGAGGGCCGGTTGCCGGGCATGATCGTGATGAGCGCAAGGGACCGCAACCACTTCTCGCCGCAGCTGGGCACTGATCTTCTGTCGTTCTTCGCTGGCGTCTTCGAACGTTCGATGCGCCACTGGTTGTCGTGAGCCTGATCTCACCCGCCTGCCGCGACGCGTTACAGTACTGGCTGGACAGCCTGAGCGCGCTGGCGGGGCGATCGGAAAACACCCAGGCCGCCTATCGTAGCGATGTTACCGACTTCCTGTCTTTCATGACACTACACCACAGTGAACAGCAGGGATTGGCAGCGCTGGCCCGGATCAACGTGTCCGACATGCGCGCCTGGATGGCCGATCAGCGCAGCGCAGGTGTTGGCGCGCGATCCCTGGCGCGCAAGCTGTCGGCGGTCAAAAGCTTTTATCGATGGCTGGCTGAACGCGAAGGGTTCGAACCCACTGCCGTCCTGTCCACACGCGCGCCAAAGTTTACCCAAAAACTTCCCCGCCCGCTGGCCGAAGACGCGGCCCGCGCGATGATCGACACGGTCGAACTTCAGTCGTCAAACGACTGGATCTCGGCGCGCGATGTTGCTGTCGTTACATTGCTCTATGGCTGCGGTTTGCGCATATCTGAGGCGCTGTTCCTTACAGGAAGCGACGCGCCTTTGCCGGGTAGCTTGCGTATCGTCGGAAAGGGCGGAAAAGAACGCATCGTTCCGGTGATTCCGGCCGCCCGCACCGCCGTTGACCGTTACCTGCAGCTTTGTCCGCATCCACAATCCCAGGAAAAGGCTTTGTTCCGCGGGGTGCGTGGTGGTGCGCTCAATTCGCGCGCAATTCAGGGCGTGATGGCCAAGGCGCGCATGCAGCTTGGCCTGCCAGCAACCGCCACACCGCACGCTTTAAGGCACAGTTTTGCCACCCATCTGTTGTCCGCTGGGGGTGATCTGCGCGCCATTCAGGAATTGTTGGGCCATGCCTCGCTTTCCACCACGCAGGCCTATACGGCCGTAGATACGGCCCGACTGATGGAAGTCTACAACCGCGCGCACCCCAAGGCCTGATCCCGGGGCCTTACGACGACGTTTGGGTTATTACTTGTGCCCGGCTTTTAGTTTGCATCTGCAGCGCACATCGTCCAAGAGACACAAATGACAATAAAACTCAAAGCCCTTTCCGTACATCTGTTCACCGCGACCGGTGCCGTCTTTGCAATGTTGGCCATGCTGGCCGCGGTCGAAGAAAAGTGGAGCCTTATGTATCTGTGGCTTGTGATCTCGTTCATCGTGGACGGAATCGACGGCCCGCTTGCGCGCCACTACCATGTCAAAAAGAACGCACCGGAATTTGACGGTGTTCTTCTGGACCTGATCATCGACTATCTGACCTACGTGTTCATTCCGGCCTTTGCGCTGTTCAAATCGGGGCTGATGGACGGTTGGACAGGCTGGTTTGCGATCATCGTGATCACCTTTGCCAGCGCCATGTATTTCGCGGACACGCGGATGAAGACCAAGGACAACTCGTTCTCTGGGTTTCCGGGGTGCTGGAACATGTTCGTCATCGTGATCTTCGCGCTGGAGCCCAATTTCTGGGTGATCCTGCTGCTGGTTTCACTGTTGTCGCTGGCGATGTTCCTACCGTTGAAGTTCATTCACCCGGTGCGGACGGAACGCTGGCGTAATGTATCACTGCCGATCGCGTTCGCCTGGACATTTTTCGCCGGTTGGGCAGCTTGGGTCGACTTCCACCCCGAAAGCTGGGCGCATTGGGGGTTGGTAATTACAAGCCTCTACCTGGTTTCAGCTGGCATTGCGCAGCAACTTGTCCCGCTGCGCAACAACTGAACGTTATAGGATTTCCTCAACCTCGAACTCGGTGCCGTTATGGGTGAACACGTCACCCTCTTGCAGACCGGTCATTGTCAGGTAGATCGGGCTTTGGGTTGAGATGCCCATATAGGTCTTACCGTCGACCTCAAAGCGGGTCGTTGAGACACAGACCACGAAACGGCGGTTGTTGAACTTGACAACAGCGCCCGGCTGAACCCGGTCCGTCAGGCTGAAATCCGTGTTCTCGATCACATCAATCTTGGCGTGATGCGCATGAACGGGTGCATCGAACGCCGCCGCCAGATCTGCATTCTCGCGTGAGGCGGCGATGTCATCCTTGTCATGCCCTTCGCGGTCGTCCAGCTGCGAGTCCTTGAGAAATGCGTCGTAATGCGCCTGCGCAGTTGCCAGTTCCTGCTCTTCCAGCGACATCAGGCGGTCTATGATGGCCTTTTTGCGAGCGGCCGGGTCTGTATGGGCGGTCATGCAATACGGTCCTTCAAATTCAGTAACTGATATAGGTTGGGCCGCGAACTCTGGGATTGCAACTGGTTTTCGCGCCTCAGATCAGCAGGCCCGCCGCGCGTTCATGGCGCAGAAGGGCCACTTTGGTCTCAACCCCACCATCGCCCGAGAAACCGCCAAGACCCTTGGCAGACAGTACCCGGTGGCAAGGTATGATCACCGGAATGGGGTTCGCGCCGCAGGCCTGACCCACCGGTTGCGGTGGCTGCCCAAGTTCCTTCGCGATGTCCCCGTACGTTCGGGTCTCGCCCAGCGGAATGGCATACATCAGATCGCAGACCTTACGCTGAAAGTCTGAACCGGCAACACGATACGGCAGATCGAACCGTTCGAGACGCCCCTCGTTGTACGCGGTCAACTGCGCGGCGGCTTCCTGCAACAGGGGTGTGTCCGGCCCGTCGTCCTGCCCATCCCACACAAGGCGTGTGATGGCGCCATCTGTTTCTTCAATGCCAAGGCGGCCAAACTGCGTATCAACGGAAATCATCGGCATAAACACAGCGTTTCAGATCGCCGGGTCCAGCGCAAGCCGGGAAAGAAAAACCCCCGGCGAGTCACGCCGGGGGTTCGATTGTTTAGCCCAGAGCTTCGTCGCAGCGCCCACACACACCCGCGTGGGAATGCCGACCGACGTCCGGCAGGATTTTCCAGCATCGTTGGCATTTCTCGCCATCTGCTTTTTCGAAGACGACGCCTACCCCTTCGATTTCAGGTACGCGGAATGCCTCGGCTGGGGCCGGATCGCCCGAAACAGTCAGGCCAGACGTGATGCACATGTCGTCCACGTCAAAGGTTGCCAGCAGGTCGCGGGTGTCACTGTCTTCGACATGCACGATCGGCGCGGCCTCAAGGCTGGAACCGATGACCTTGTCCTGACGCTGGATTTCCAACGCAGCGGTCACGGCACGACGCACGCGACGGATTTTGGACATACCGGCCTCTAGTTCAGCGTTGCGCCAATCGGCGGGTGTATCCGGGAAATCCACCAGATGGACCGAGCTGTCATCGCCTGGGAAACGCTCCAACCAGACCTCTTCCATGGTGAAGACCAAAACAGGAGCCAGCCATGTGGTCAGTCGGTGGAACAGGATATCCAGCACGGTGCGCGCAGAACGGCGGCGCAGGGTGTCGCCGTCACAGTATAGCGCATCCTTACGGACGTCGAAATAGAACGATGACAGGTCGACGGTGGCAAAGGTGAATACGGCACTGAACACGCCCTGGAAGTCGAAAGACGCGTAGCCTTTGCGCACCTGCTCATCCAGATCGGCCAGACGGCTGAGAACCCAGCGTTCCAGACGCGGCATATCTTCAGGCGCGACGCGATCCGCTTCGGTGAAGTCGGCCAGCGAGCCCAGCATGAACCGCATGGTGTTGCGCAGGCGGCGATAGCTGTCGGCGGTGCCTTTCAGAATCTCTGGCCCGATCCGCTGGTCGGCGGTGTAATCGGTCTGAGCCACCCACAGGCGCAGGATATCGGCACCGTATTGCTTGATGACTTCTTCCGGCACGATGGTATTGCCCAGAGATTTGGACATCTTGTTGCCCTTGGCATCCAGCGTGAAGCCATGGGTTACAACGTTGCGATACGGCGCACGCCCCTTGGTGCCGCAAGCCTGCAGCATCGACGAATGGAACCATCCGCGGTGCTGGTCGGTGCCCTCCATGTAAACGTCCGCGATGCCGTCCTCGGTTCCGTCTTCACGGTCACGCAGGACAAAGGCATGTGTCGAACCAGAGTCGAACCACACGTCCAGAACGTCAAATACCTGATCGTAGTCATCCGGGTTGGCGATGCCATCTAGCACCTGTTCTTTGAACCCGTCGGTGTACCAGATATCCGCACCGTCTTTCTCGAACGCCGCCTTGATGCGGGCGTTGAGCTCTTCGTTGCGCAGCAGGTAATCCGCGTCGGTGGGCAAGGCCCCCTTCTTGGTGAAGCAGGTTAGCGGAACGCCCCAGGCGCGCTGGCGGGACAGAACCCAATCCGGGCGCGCTTCGATCATCGAATACAGGCGGTTGCGGCCGGTCTGCGGCGTCCACTTCACCAGCTCGTCGATTGAGCGCAGCGCGCGTTCGCGGATGGTATCGCCCATCTCACCCATGCCATCGTCCAGCTTGCGGTCAACAGATGCAAACCATTGCGGCGTGTTGCGATAGATGATCGGAGCCTTTGAGCGCCACGAGTGCGGATAGCTGTGCTTGATCTTGCCACGGGCCAGCAGCCCTCCAACCTCGACCAGCTTGTCGATGACCGCCTTGTTCGCGTCACCCTCGCCACCCTTGCGGGACAGGATGTACTTGCCACCGAAGAACGGCAGATCAGCGCGGAACGAGCCATCGTCCATCACGTTATAGGTGATGACCTGCTCGAGCATGCCCAGATCGCGATAGAGCTCGAATTCTTCCATACCATGCGACGGCGCACAGTGAACGAAGCCGGTACCTTCGGTATCGGTCACGAACTCAGCCGCACGGAAGTCACGGATTTCGTCCCATTCGCCATTGCCGCCTTCGGCACCAGCCAGCGGGTGGGTCAGTTGGACACCTTCCAGTTCATCGGCTGTCACATCGCGAACGCGGGTCCACTGGTCGTCGATCAGGCGGGCGCGGCCTAGCACGTCGGCGGCCAGATTGTCCGCCAGCAGGAACTTGTCTCCGACACCGGCCCAGCATTCCTCAGGTGCGCCGGTGACTTCGTACAGGCCGTAGGAGATATCCTTGCCGTACACTACCGCTTTGTTCGACGGCATGGTCCACGGAGTCGTCGTCCAGATCACGACAAAAGCGTCATCAAGATCGCCCGCATTCACGACCTTGAACTTCACCCAGATGGTGAAGCTTTCCTTGTCGTGATATTCAACCTCGGCCTCGGCCAGCGCAGTTTTCTCGATGGGCGACCACATCACAGGTTTTGAGCCCTGATACAAAGTGCCGTTCATCAGGAACTTCATGAACTCGTCGGCGATCACGGCCTCGGCGTGATAGTCCATCGTGATGTAGGGATCGGGCCAGTTGCCGGTGATACCAAGGCGCTTGAATTCTTCGCGCTGGACGTCGATCCAGCCTTCGGCGAACTTGCGACATTCCTGACGGAAATCGACGATGTTAACTTCGTCCTTGTTCTTGCCCTTCTTGCGATATTGTTCTTCGATCTTCCATTCGATCGGCAGGCCGTGGCAGTCCCATCCCGGCACATAACGCGCGTCATGACCCATCATCTGATGGCTGCGTACAATCATGTCCTTGATGGTCTTGTTCAGCGCGTGGCCGATATGCAGGTGACCGTTGGCGTAGGGGGGGCCGTCATGCAGGGTAAAGGGCGTGCGGCCTTCTTTTTCGCGCAGGCGATCATACACGCCGATCTCTTCCCAACGATCCAGCCATGCGGGTTCGCGCTTGGGCAGACCAGCGCGCATGGGGAAATCGGTTTTTGGCAGGTTCAGCGTGTCTTTGTAGTCAGGTGTTTGGGTCGTGTCGGCGCACATTTGGGGCGTCCTCAGGATGATCTTGTCGTGTGTGGATCGAAGCGGTCAGTGCGAATTCTCAAGCACCTTTGCCCGGCGTCTCGCGAAATCAGAGCGCCGGGGATATAATTCGAATAATGATGGCCATCCGGTCATACATGCCGGGCTTATAGGACGCCCGCGCCTAATGGTCCAGAGGTTCCGCCCCATGCGGCGAATGGCGCAGCATGGCCCACCGGTTCAGCCACGCCAAACCGGCCAGCGCGAGGCCCAGCGCCAGCAGTGAGAACACCCGGATAAGGCCACCCAAACCAGCGATATCGACCAGGAACACCTTGGCCACGGCAAGCCCAATGACGACCAACCCGGCTTTGCGCATCATGTCCGACCGACGGGCGAGTGACTGATAAAACAGCCCCGCACCGATCAGCAGTAGGGCCATGGTGTAAGAATAAAGTTCAGGTTGGGTCACGCCGTTGCCTTCATACATACCGCTGGCCCCCTGCCAGACATGGCGAATGGCCAGGCCCAGCCAGATCGCACCTAATGCCGCCGCCAGACCGAAGCACCCCTGCTTCCATCGCGGATGCAGTGCTGGAAGCCAAGCAGCCGACAGGGCCAAAACAATGGCGGGCAACAGGTAAGCCACGGCGAGAGTATTCAATATTGGCACCCCAAGAACCGGATCAGCTTGGGCATTCAGCAATGGGTTCGCCTCAGTCAGCGCCTGCGCCAAGCGAACAACACCATGTGCCGCAAAGAACAACGCCAGCCCGTAGCGCGCATAATTCAGTTTTCCGCCCAGTTCGAACCGCCGCACCTGCGCGCAGGCCAGCAGCAGCCAGATCAAGGACAAAAGCCCCAGCCCCCAGTGGCTGTCATGGGCACCGCCGTTGCCAAACCCTTCGAGCCAGCGCAGCAACAGCAAGGACAGCAAGATACCAGCGGTCGCCCAGGCGGCGCTTTCCAGAAGCAGCGCGATGACCGGACGGTTCAATGGGCGCAGGATGGCCCAGGCCGCCAGAAATCCAACAGCAGCTGTGGCATAGACAAGCGCCATTTCTGCGACCGGTGCCGAGTTTGCCCAATCCAGACCGGGATTCAGTACAAGCCGGAGCGTGACAGTGAAGACGCCAGCCCAGATGAACCAACCCATAGGTGGAAGATCAAAGCGCCGATCCAGCACCGCCGCGGCCACGATCACGGCCACAAAAGCAATTGTCAGGGCAGCCGAACTTAGGACAATCACGCAGGCAAAGGTCAGGCAAGACAAAGCCGACAAGGTCACCAAAGCCGCCCGCAGCCGGTTTTCGCCGTCGACGCGCGCGAAACGCCCGGCCAGAACAACCATCATCACCGCCAATGCAACCGCATGCAGCGCCCACGGATAGGCTCCGATAACTTCATCGGGATGCCATCCAAGCTCCAGCGCGATTGCCAACAACGGTGCAAATACTGCGGCACCACCCGCCCATACAGCCCGGTACTCGGTTGCGCGAAACGATCGCCAAGCTGAAAGGCCTGAGATCAATGCACCCAGTGCCACCAACAGGGTAACCGCCCACGGGAAATCCGCCTCGGCGGTTTCGGCATAGGTTTCAGCGAAGCGGCGCGCGACAGAGCCGTTGTCCCACCCTTGGATCAGTACGAACCAAGTTAGACCAGCGGCTGGCAGTATGGTCAGGTCTTGCAGGGCCCGCGCCTGGCTTGCCCAGGTCAGCAAACCCAGCGTCAGGCCTGCCAACAGCATGATTCCCAGCCAAAATTCGGCCGCTGAGTCTGGCCAGTGTATCGCCAGGATTACTGCGCTGACGCTCACCGCGCCAAAGGCAAGGCGTGTCGGAAACTCTGGCCACTGGACGCCTTTTTGGATCGTAACGATTTCGCTGATCATGCGCCCCTCGTGTTCCGGCCAGATCCGCCGCACGGGGATCGAGATCGCGATGATCGCCAATGCAGTTACGCCGACAAGATACCCCGACTCGGTCGCGGGTGCCGAAAGCACCAGCAGCAGGCACGCGGAATAAGCCCCGACTAGCGTCAGAACGGATATCCACGCCCAGCGCCGCACGGTGTCGATACCCAACCCAAGGACGGCGATCACAAAGAAATAGCCGTACAACCAGCCGGGATCGGTCGAGGTCCCGCCCACCACGAAGGGTGACGCAAACGCACCAATCAAACCGACGGCCGCCAGCAAGGGGCCGTGGAACCAGCCCAAAACAAGCCCCACAAGCGCAACAGCAATCATGGCAATCAAGGCCGCTTCGGGACCAAGCAGATCGTACAACTGCCTTGCAGCCAGCAAGCCACCGAACAGCGTCACCAGCCCGGCCCCAGAAAAGACCGATGGCAGGTAAGCTGTGGCTGAAGACTCGTCATCGCCATACTTCCGGCGGATCACCTCACCCGCGCCGATCAGCGTCGCGCCGAACATCAGGGCCGCAATGACGCGCATCGTTGGCGACAACAACCCGCTTTCGACCCCGTATTGGACCAGAAAAACACCAGCCAGCGCCAAAGACAGGGCGGATACCGCATAGAACCAGTTCTCGCGCAGCCAAGCGCTCAGTGCGGCGATTCGATCGTCCTTCATCGTTTCGGGAAGGGGTATCTTTTGTGGCTCAGGTGCTGAGGTGCCTTCTTTCGTTTCGACCTCGGGTGGTTCTGTTTTGATTGCCGGCCACGGAGAGCTCTTTTTATCCCTCGCTTGCATCGATTCAGGTACTATTTCTGGCGCTGGCAGGTCGCCACCAAGTGTGCGGATCTGCTGTTCAAGCTGCTCCACCCGGCGGCGCAGTCGAACCTGGGATACCAACAGAACAAGGATGGCCACCGGGACGGCCAGAACGATCAATCCAACGAGTACGAGCAGCGATTCCAACAGAGGCCTCCGGGCAAATGTGCCGTCAACCTAGCCGGGTGTCGATTTGCGCAACAGTCCGAAAAACCGTGTTTTTGCGGGCTACGCAGTTCAGAACGCCTTATCCCCAGCCAAGGGACAGTCCGGCAACCATCAACCAGATGATGACCAACACAGCGGCAATCGAAACAAATGAGAAACAGGCGTCGACAGTATGTAGCGATCGCAGGATCAGATCCGGGTCCATCAACGACTTTGAAATACTGACAATCTACACCGCGCGCCCAGCGGTACTTCTTATCACTAGGGATGGAACAACGAGCCAACAAAATACGCCATCAGTGCGGCCGCGCCGCCGATCGCAAAAGTCTCTAGACCTGACCGCCACCACGGAGCCAGTGACCATCTGCTTTTTAAAGCTCCGATGACAAAAAAGACCGCCATGGTCATGATAATCGAGAGATGAAAGGCCCGATCGAACGACAGCAGAAACGGCAGCAGCGGGACCATGCCGGCCACAAGAAACGCCAAAAACGTTGCCATCGCGGCTTTGAACGGGTTCGGATCGACGCTGCCCAATCCGTATTCACCCTCGATCATCAGATTTATCCAATTGTCGCGGTTGGCTGTGATGGCATCCGTCGCCTCATCCAAAACGCGCCCCGACAAACCCTTTTGCGACAAGATCGCATGTACTTCATCTCGCTCGCCTTCCGGGTACAGCCTGATGTGACGTTCTTCGATGGACCGGATGCGGAGGATATTGTCCAGCTCGGCCTTGGTGCCCGAGTAATTACCCGCCGCCATGGAAAACCCGTCCGCCAGTACATTGGCCAGTCCCAGCGCAACGATAATAAAGGGTGACAGGCCCGCCCCAGCTACACCCGCCACAATGGCAAAGGTAGTCACGGACCCATCGATCCCACCATAGACCACATCCCGCAAAACACCGCGACCTGGTGGCGCGTTGATGCGTTCTGCAATCTCTTGTTGGCTGTGTCCGTGATCGGTCATGGCTGGCTCTGACACTGTTATGCACGACAGCCAACCACTGTACCTTGCGTCAGGTCAAGTTTTGGAAAACAGGCCAGCCAGAGCACGTTTGATGATGCTGCGGGTTGATGGCTTGTGCCGATCCGAGAAGGGCAGCGGACGGCAGACCTCCATCGCGGCGACCCCGACCCGCGCACTTAGCGCGCCGTTGACAAGCCCCTCGCCAAACCGGCGCGACAGTTTGCTAAGGATAGATCCCCCAAGCACAGGTTCCAGCAGGTCGTCCCCGACGGCCACGGCCCCGGTGGCCACAAGGTGCACGAACACGGCCCGCGTCAGTCGCCAACTGCCCAAAAATCCTGCGCGCCCGCCATAGATTTCAGCGATGCGCCGGATCATCCGCAACGAAGCGGCCAGCGCTGTTGCAACATCCGCAAGCGCCAAAGGCACCAACGCCGTCACCGTTGCAACCTGACGCGCGGCAGCCTCGACTTCGCGACTGGCAGCGACATCCAGCGGGGCCAGCAGCTCGTCCTCGGCCAGGGTCAGCAGACCAGACGCGTCAAATTGTTCGTCGATCCGTTCGGACAGCCGATCGCGCCCCCAACGGGTTTCTTCGCGCCCTTTGTAGAACGAGATCAATCGGTTCGTGACTGCGCGTGCCTGCGCCAGATCATCTTCGGCCAAGGCAGTATCTGCCGCACGCCGCATCCCGTCCACACGGGACAACCGCCCCATTGCGGCCAGCTCGCGCACAGCGATGATCAATGCGACCAGCACCAGCGCTGCAAACAAACCCGTAATCACCCATCCTATGATCGGCGCGCGGAGAATCAGGGAATTCACAAAGTCCCAAGCCGCCACTGAAACAACAGCCCCAAGCGCGGCAAGCGCCAAACCCCAGAACCACCGCGACAGGGCCGAAGGTTTGCGCGCCGCCAAACGCGCCGCACCTTGCATCGCCTGACCCTGAGGCTGTGCGATATCCGGGACCGGAGGTGCTTGCGACACATCAGCCGCGGGTTCATCGCCCTCCAGATCAATCAGAACCGGCCCCTTAGCCATTGGCTGCTCCTTCACTGTTCCAGACATACTTTATGTCGGGAAGGTTCTCGTCATTGTCAGCGCCGCTGCTGCGTGCAACCTCAGCAAAGCCGTTGCATTCATAGAACCGGCGCGCTGGATGGTTTGCCTGAAACGCAAACAATGACAATTCGGATCGGCGGGACTTGGCAAGCTCAAGAAATTGCCGACCGATCCCTTGCCCCCGTGCGCCAGGCGCCAGGTACAGTGAGTGGATTTCGGCACCGTTGAGCGCCAAAAACCCGATCACACCGTCACCGGTTTCGGCCACGGTCACCCAATCCAATTCAATCATACGGCCACAAAACGCGATGGTTTCCGCCTGCGAGTGCAGTTCCGGCATCCAATCGTTTTCACGGGCGAAGCCATGCAAAATCTCTCCGGTGGCACCGGCATCCGTGCTGCGGGCGGGGCGAAGAATGACATTCACAGCCGGTCTCCGATCAGGAACTGGGCTGCGCGGTCCAGCCGTATGTGTGGCGGGCCATCCCCGGGCCGCAGTGTCAGGTGTGCCGGCGCGAATGCCATGAACTCATAATCCTCGCCCAGCCAGCCTTCGGACCCGTTGCGCGCCGCGCCTAGCAAATGCGTCGGGTCTTCGGGCAGATCACCGGGATAGAAAGCGGCCTGCTTGCCGCTGTCCAGCAAGGTACCTCGCACGCAGGGCAGTTCGGCCCCGTTATGGGTGCGGATTTCCTCGGTCGTTGCCCTTAACGAGGCCAGCGACAGCGCCGCCGTCTCGGCCCCGGCGAAGCTGGCACGATCGCGCGCCTCGCGGGTCAAGGCCTCCATGATATTGGTCAGGCGGTGGTGTTGAAGATGGTGCAAATGGTCCGCCTTGGTGGCCGCAAACAGGATGCGCTCGACCCGTTTGCCGAGCAACAACTGGCTAAGCCACGCATTTCGTCCGGGCCGAAACGCCGACAGGATATCCGCCATCGCGCGACGCATATCCTCGACCGCCTGTGGCCCGTTATGGATCGCGCCCAGCGCGTCCACCAAAACCACCTGACGGTCGATCCGGGAAAAATGATCGCGGAAAAACGGTTTCACGACCTGAGATTTATAGGCCTCGTATCGCCGGGCCATCTCGCGGTGCAGACTGCGTCGCGGGCCGTGACCCTCGACCGGCAAGGGTGCAAATGTTAGCACCGGCGAGCCTGCCAGATCGCCCGGCAGCAAGAACCGCCCTGGCGTGCAATCATAAAACCCTGCCTCGCGCGCAGCGTTTAGATAAGAGGCGAATTCTTTGGCCAGTGATTGGGCCTTTGGTTCGTCGTGGCTGTCAGAAGGGTCAACCGCCTTTGCCTGCGCCAGAAAGGTCGTCGCCTCATTGCGATTGGCGATGCGCTCCAGTGTTTCCTGCGACCAGACCTCATAGGTTTTGTCCAGCAACGCAAGATCCAGCAGCCATTCGCCGGGGTAATCTACGATATCCAGATGGATAGTGCGTGGTCCCTGCAACCCTGACAAAAGCCCCGCGGGACGGGCTTTGAACGACAAACGCAGTTCTGACACTGCGCGCGTACTTTCGGGCCAGTGCGGCTGAGGCCCGGTCAGCGCCGCCAGGTGATTTTCGTAGTCGAACCGGGGCACGGTGTCGTCTGGTTGCGGCTGCAGGTAAGCCGCGTTGATCCGCCCTTCTTGCTGCGCCACGAGGCCCGGCATCCGCCCTCGGTCCAGCAAGTTCGCGACCAGAGACGTGATGAATACTGTCTTTCCTGAACGCGCCAGCCCGGTGACACCCAGTCGGATCACCGGCTCAAACAATGCCTCAGACACGCGGTCACCCACGGATTCGACGCCGCGCGTCAGACTGTCTGCCAGAGATGAGATGACCAAACCGTCGCCCCGCTTTTTTCGTTTTTCCCAAGATAGGTAGCGGCTGTCGGACATACCAGCGCTTTCCCACTCTTGCCCGTTGCAGCACGGCGCGTTACCAGCAGCCCATGCCTAGATACGCGCTGAAAGTCGAATACCAGGGGGAACCGTTTGCCGGATGGCAGCGGCAAAAGGAATTGCCGTCTGTTCAAGGGGCAATCGAACAGGCCTTGTCATGTATTCAACCCGGCGATCACACAATTGCCGCGGCCGGGCGTACAGACGCGGGTGTGCACGCACTGGGACAGGTTGCGCATTGTGATCTGATCAAGGACTGGGATCCGTTCCGCCTGTCTGAGGCGCTGAACTATCACCTTAAACCGCAGCCTGTTGCCATCGTTAAAGCAGCACGGGTAGACGATGACTGGCATGCGCGGTTTTCAGCGCTCGAACGGCAATACCTGTTCCGCATCCTGATGCGCCGCGCACCTGCTACGCATGACGCTGGGCAGGTCTGGCGGATCAACCATCAACTGGACGTAGACGCGATGCAGGCGGGCGCGGACATGCTGATCGGGCGGCATGATTTTACCACGTTCCGGTCTTCGATTTGTCAGGCTGCAAGCCCGGTCAAAACCTTGGATGAGCTGCGGGTCGAACAGGTTGAAGGCTTTTCCGGACCAGAGGTTCATTTTCACGTTCGCGCCCGGTCTTTCCTGCACAATCAAGTGCGCAGCTTTGTTGGAACGCTTGAACGTGTTGGTGCCGGAACATGGTCGCCCGAAGATGTACGGGATGCGTTGGAGGCCACCGACCGCGCCGCTTGCGGGCCGGTATGTCCGCCGCAAGGGCTGTATCTGGCGCGGGTCAGGTACCCGGAGTCCGTGTTCTGTTAAATCGCGCGCAACAGCAGACCGCTTGCAATCACGGCGATCAGCAGCCCTGCCACCAGTTCAATCGTCGGAGCCAGAACCGAGGCAAATCGCGTCGCCGAGGCTGAGGCCAGCAGCCCTCCGCGCAAACCAAATGAGGTCCAACCGACAAGCGTTGTGACAGTCGCTGTCCCCAACGCCATGGCGAAAGCACCGGCAATGCCAACCATTGCGATGCCCATCTGCCAGGTCAGGATCAGCACAAACAGCGCTCCGGTACAGGGACGTGCGGCAATCCCAGCGATCAGTACCGCGGCTTCGCGCAGGCTGCCAACTTGGGCCACTTCGTCGGCGGTGGGACCGTGGCGATGCCCGCAATCTGCGCAGAAGCCATGGTCATGGTCGTGATGTTTGTGGTCCTCGTCGTGCGGGTGATGATGGTCGTGCTTGTGCTCATGATGATGGGCTTTTTCGCTGCGATGACGTCGCGCGAAACTGCGAATGGATCGAAAGATCAGCCACAATCCAATCGCCGCGATAGCACCATAGCTGATCGGAGCCATGACCCGTTCGGTGGTATCGACAAGGCTTGCCCGGGACATCTGGAACACCAGTACCCCGGCATAGACAAGAACAACCGCAGTGACTGCCTGCCCCAGGCTGGACAACAAGCTGATTGCAGACAAACGCAGGAACGCCACGTTGCGTCCCAACCCATAGCCACCAATCAAAACTTTGCCGTGGCCGGGGCCGATGGCGTGAAAAAAGCCGTAGGCAAAACAGACCGTCAGCAGCGTCGCTACAGCCTCGGGCTGTTCCGCGCGGGCTGCGCGTAGGGAACGCGCGATCTGATTTTGGAACTCGCGCTGCTCACCCGCAGCCCATGCGGCCAAGTGGTCAAAGCCACCACTGCCCCAGAACCACAGCAGCAAACCAATGGAGATGGCGACAGGAATAATCAGGTACTTGGACATGAAAGGCGGATCTCGGACGCAAAGTTTTCCCCAACCAGCGGGATATCGTTTTCTTCAAGGTCATAGTCGGCATCCAGGGTCTGCAGGAACGCCTGCATCTGCGCCAGTTGCCCGTCAATATCCGCGTCAATCCGGCTGATCTGACAAGCGGCGGGCCCGGACACCGTCACCGGGCGGGTCACTTCATAAGCCGTGTAATAGGATTCATCATATGCTTTGGCGACGACGGCGGTTGCCGGCACTCCGCCGCCTTCCACCGCGCGCAGGTGGGTTGTCACGATACGGCCATCCTCGGTGGTCGCTTTGGCCTCCATCGGCCCTGACAAATCGACCGGCGCGCCATCGGCGAACACCACGAGATCGCCATTATATCCTTCGACCCACTGGGCATCAAAGCCGGACAGAAACTTTTCTTCGCTCTCGGTCAGAATGCCATCAGAATCCTGATCCAGTTTCATGTCCTCCAACTGAAACAAAGAGAAAAGCTCGTCATACGCCCAAGTTACCCTGACATGGGTCAACTGGCCGCTATCATCCACAATAAATTCCAGCCCGGTGTCGATAAAGACATGCGGGTGGGCCAATGCCGGAACCGGCAGGCAACAGGAGACAAGGGTTATGAGCCATCGCATAGGCGAAAGATAGGGGCTTGGCCCGTGCCCGGCAACGTGTTTCGGCAGACCCGTGCGGGAACTGGCCAAACCAGTCACTTCGGCGGGAACAAAACCAGTGTCTGCAACGCTGTACCGACCGGGCCTTCGGTGTCGAACAGAACCGATTGCGACATCCCTATTCCTGAAGGTTGCCAATGAGATACGGACTGCGAGGCCAACCAGTCCGATTTAGGTTCACGATGAATCTGGACCGTCAGATCGGTGTTCATGAACCCCATCTCGGACGTCGGTGCATTCCACGAGATCCCGTTGCCACAATCCGCCAGCGGGCATAGCGCCTGAATCGGCGATTGTGCCTCGCCCTCCAACAGCTTCGGGGTGAGCATCCAGATTGTTTTTGGACCGGCTTTCTGGTTGCCACCCTTGGGGTAGAGAATGTCCGAATGGTTTGCGAACCCCGGCAGGTCATGGCGCGTTTCGCCAATCGGAAACGGGCCGGTCACCGCATCGTCGAGTTCGGGCGTCGGCAACGTGATGTTCGGAACCGACCCCAAATCGCGACGCACCATATGCATCGTGGTGGCCGTAGCGCACAGCGTATCGTCCAGATCGTGCACCGTGACGCGGGTTGTGGCCAGCGTTTTGGTATGGCGCGTAGTCTCCGCCGCCACACGCAGACCTGTCAGCGGCAGAGGGCGCAGTAAGTCCACGGTCAGCCGTGTCAGCATCTTTTGCGGCCCAACCTCTGTTTCGGCGGCACGAACGATCAGCCCTGCGACCGGGCCCGCATGACAATGATCCGCAGACCACGGCCCGCGTGCGGGATCATTGCCGACAAAAGCGCCGTCAGCCCGAACGTGGAAATAGGCTTGTTCCTTCAGATCCGGTTTCAACACCACTTAAAACCTCAGACTTTTTCCTGCGTGTGCTTTTTCAACTCGGCCCGCGCCACCTGACGGCGGTGTACCGCATCAGGCCCATCGGCCAACCGTAATGTACGCACATGGGTCCAGGCCGTCGCCAGCGGCGTGTCCTGACTGACCCCCTGCCCGCCGAACATCTGAACGGCCTCATCGATGACTTTGAGTGCGACACGCGGGGCGACGACCTTGATCTGGCTGATCCAGGGTGCCGCTGCACGGGCATCGCCTTGATCCATGTACCAGGCAGCCTTCAGGCACAGCAAGCGCGCCATTTCAATCTCCATCCGGCATTCGGCAATGATATCGAAATTGGCCCCGAGTTGCGCCAGTTTCTTGCCGAAGGCTTCGCGCTGCAGCGACCGTTTGCACATCTGTTCCAGCGCCGATTCAGCCTGCCCAATTGCGCGCATACAATGGTGGATACGACCGGGCCCGAGACGGCCTTGCGCGATCTCGAACCCGCGGCCTTCGCCCAACAGGATGCTCTCAGCTGGCACCCGGACGTTGGTAAAGCGGATATGCATGTGGCCGTGCGGGGCATCATCGTGGCCGTAAACCTGCATTGGGCGCAGAACCTCGATCCCCGGCGCATCAGCAGGCACAACAATCATCGACTGCCGCTTGTGTTTGGGTTGCTCGTCGCCTGCCGTCTTGACCATGACGATATAGACCTTGCACCGTGGATCACCCGCCCCCGATGACCACCATTTTTCTCCGTTCAGAACAAAATCATCCCCATCTTGCAAACAGGACATCGACACGTTCGTGGCATCCGATGACGCCACATCCGGTTCCGTCATTAAATACGCGGACCGGATATCGCCGTTCAGCAGGGGTTTCAGCCACTGCTCTTTCATCTGGTCCGTGCCGTAGCGCTCGAACACTTCCATATTACCGGTATCGGGGGCCGAGCAGTTGAACACCTCGGCCCCAAGAGGCGTTTTGCCCATCTCTTCGGCGAAGTAAGCATACTCGACCGTGGTCAAACCGAAGCCCTTGTCGCTGTCGGTCAGCCAGAAGTTCCATAATCCGGCAGCCTTGGCCTTGGTTTTCAGCCCTTCCAGGATTTCAGCCTGACGTTCGGTGTATTGCCAGCGGTCGCCTTTATCGATTTCGGCCTGATATTCTTCTTCCAGCGGCATGATCTCATCCCGGATCATATCTGCCACACGTTGCAGCAGCGCGCGGTTTTCTTCGCGCAGACCGAATGACATGTTCATGAGCTTTCCTCCTCAGGCCCAAAGAGCGGGCTTTACCTTTGAACAGAGAATGACTTAGCTGCCGATAGAATGTCTAGCTGTGTGACGGAACGTCAACTCAATCAAAATGAAATTGCGAGGGTGATTCATGGCGCTACTGATCGAAACCGGTCTAACCGACTGGATAAGCGATGATGACATCGCCAAAACGATCCGAAACATAAACCCCGGTGCGGATGTGCGCACCCGGGAAACGATTGGAGATGCAAGCGAAATCACCATGGTCGCTGTTGTCGGCCTGAACAACGACCACCCCAAACGGCTGCCGAACCTGCAACTGGTCCAGAAACTGGGCGCGGGCGTTGAAACGATTGTTGGCAACCCGAGCCTGCCCGATCACGTCCGTATCGCACGACTCAAGCCCGATGCGCCGGCGCAAGGTATTGCCGAGTGGTTCGTCGCCTATCTCCTTCACCACCAACGGAATATGGCCTTTCACGAAGCCGCCCAGCGCAAGGCAGAATGGGTGCCCAAAGCGCCGGTATTCACGCCGGACACCGTAGTGGGCGTTCTGGGTCTGGGCCATATCGGCGCCCGCAGCGCCAGAATGCTGCGCGCCATCGGTTTTCAGGTCATGGGATGGAGCCGATCCCCGAAAGAGATCGAGGGCGTGACCTGCCTGCATGGCGAGGATGCGCTGCCGACGTTGCTAGGCCAATGCGACCACGTTTGCGCCATTCTGCCGTCCACGCCGCAAACACTCGGCTTGTTCGATATGCAGATGCTGGCCGCCATGAAACCCGGCAGTCAGTTGTTGAACGCCGGGCGTGGCGATCTGATCGATGAAAGCGCTCTGGTCGACGCACTGGACCGCGGCGCGCCCGGCCACGCCGTTCTGGATGTGACAAGCAAAGAGCCTCTGCCCTCAGACAGCCCGTTGTGGTCCCATCCCGGGGTAACGATCACCCCACATGTCTCGGGCTGGCATTTGGGTGAAGCGCTGGCTGACGTGGCCGAGAACTTCCAGCGCCTGACCGAAGGAAAGCCCTTGTTGCATGAGGTCGACCGCACGCGCGGCTACTAGACCTAAATCAAGGAGTCAGAATCCAGTTCCCGCTGGCATCCCGGCAGTTGCGGGTTCTGACTTCACGTGATTGTTCGGCCCCGGCGGGCACGATGAAATGCTGGAGATGCACGCAATTGTCCCGGACCTCGCGCACTCGGACAGTGCCTTTTGATCCGGTGTCGTCGTTCGACCAGTTGCGTTCGGTTCCAACCTGAGGCGTTCCATCTGCCAACATCGCATTGGTCGTGGCGTTGACGACACTATAGTCTTCGGGGCTCAATCCCATTTCAGCGATGATTCTCGAAAGTGGCTTGGCCTGTGCCAGTGAAACTGCGCCGATCACAACGGCTGCTGCAAAAAAGGGTGAAATCCAGGCTTTCATGATCTTCTCGCCTTGCTGAAATAAGTTTGGTCACAAGACTATACCGCCGGGGAACGGGGGCCAAGCCCCGCTGGCCGACCTTCAAATAATACCGAACAAACCTATCGCGACTCGGGTGCTAGGACCGCCGCGCCAATCGCCTCATAGTGCCTCAAACACGAACCAGAGGCATGAAATGGCACAGCCCACCTATTACGCGCCCACAGGCGGACACCCCGGACAAGACCAACTGTTGACCGACCGCGCCATGTTTACCGACGCCTATGCGGTTATCCCCAAAGGCACCATGCGCGACATCGTAACCAGCAACCTGCCGTTCTGGGAAGGCACCCGGCTTTGGGTCCTGTCCCGCCCCCTCAGCGGATTTGCCGAGACGTTTTCGCAATACATCATGGAAGTTCAGCCCGGCGGCGGCAGCGAACACCCAGAAACAGACGCCAAGGCGCAGGGTGTTCTCTTTGTGGTCGAAGGTGAGGTGACCCTGACGTTAGGTGGAACTGAGCATGTCCTCGATACCGGCGGTTATGCCTATATCCCGTCTGGATCGGATTGGACCCTGCACAACCGCGCCGAAAAAACCGCCCGATTTCACTGGGTTCGCAAAGCCTATGAAGCCGTTCCCGGCCTGCCCGCACCAGATCCGATCATTACCAACGAACGTGATGTATCGCCCGTCGAGATGCCCGGCACCGAGGGGCGCTGGTCCACAACCCGCTTCACAGATCCGCAGGATCTGCGTCATGACATGCATGTCAACATCGTCAATTTCGAACCCGGCGGCGTGATTCCCTTTGCCGAAACCCATGTCATGGAACACGGTTTGTACGTGCTGGAAGGCAAGGCCGTCTATCGGCTGAACCAGGATTGGGTCGAGGTAGAGGCCGGCGATTACATGTGGTTGCGCGCCTTCTGCCCGCAGGCCTGCTATGCGGGTGGGCCGGGGCGCTTTCGCTATCTGCTTTACAAGGATGTGAACCGGCACATGCCGTTGACACTGTCCAAACGCTAGGCTTTTAAACACTTTATTTCGGTCAGGGGTTCACAGAAGCCTGTGAATCTGGTGAAATAACAGCAGTTTTTAGCACTGGAGATTGTTCAATGGTACTGCGTGTAACGATGCTGGCACTGGCAGCTGCAATTGGTTTGACGGCATTTGATGCGACACCTGTCGCCGCGAAGGAAGAAACAAAACAGGTTTCTGTCATGAGCCGTACCTGGGCGGTGACACAGGTTTCGGACGCTCCGGTCGTGTACCGTGCGACGCGCGACAACAACAACCTGAACCCCTTTGGCCCACCGCCGCGCTTGCGCACCATTCAGGCCATAGCCGCCTTTCAGCAAGCGACTGGGTGCAGACCGATCGTGGCCAGCATGTACCAGAACATTTCGGGTCAGTTCTTTTCGCAGGTCAGCTGCAACTGACCATAGGTCACAACGGGCATTGAGCTATTGGCAGCGCGCTGCCATAGCTTGC
Organism: Ruegeria sp. CDSB086; assembly: GCF_059611065.1. Lineage (NCBI taxonomy): Bacteria > Pseudomonadati > Pseudomonadota > Alphaproteobacteria > Rhodobacterales > Roseobacteraceae > Ruegeria > Ruegeria sp. CDSB086. The sequence continues at coordinate 41,625 of NZ_JBXWOV010000011.1, forward strand.
GCATGAAACTTGCAATCAACGGATTCGGCCGTATTGGCCGCACAATCCTGCGGCAGCTGCTGGCTTTGCCGCAGGATACAGATATTGAGCTGGTTCTGATCAACGACATCGCCCCGCTTGAGACCTGCGCATACCTGTTCAAATACGACAGCACCTTTGGCCCCTACCCCGGCACGGTAGAACAGGGCGACGCGGCAATCGTCGTCGATGGGCGCACAATCCCTATGACGCACAGCCCCAATCTGGCACATGTCGATCTGTCCGGTGTCGACGTTCTGATGGATTGCACCGGCGTTGCTCGTACCTCGGATGTGGCCAGTCAGGGCCTGACCGCCGGGGCCCGCAAGGTGCTTATCTCTGGCCCCTCGCCCGCGACCGAAATCACCATTGTTCTGGGCGCCAACGAAGATCAGTTGGGCAATGCTCGCATCGTGTCCAACGCGTCTTGCACAACCAACGGGCTTGCGCCCTTGGTCAAAGTGCTGGACCAGATTGGCGGGATTGCGTCAGCCCATATGACAACAATTCACTGTTATACGAACAGCCAGCCTATGGTGGACGCGCCACGCGGCGATTTGGCCCGTTCGCGCGCGGGCGCGCTGTCTATGGTGCCGACCACGTCAAGCGCCACTCATTTGATAGACGAAGTCATGCCGCATTTGGCCGGCCGCATCTCGGGCGCTGCTGTTCGGGTCCCGACGGCCAGTGTATCCGCCATTGATCTGGTGGTGACGCTGGATCGCGGAATGTCGCCTGGGTTGTTCGAAGCCGAACTGCGCGCGGCCGTCCAGACATCGCCTGTGCTGGGCTGGACCGATTCCCCTCTGGTCTCGTCAGACCTGCGTACACGCCCAGAGTCGCTGGTTATAGCGGGACCCGAAACACGCATGGTCGGCGAACATCAGGTCCGTGTTTTCGGCTGGTATGACAATGAATGGGGATTTTCGGCACGCATGTTGGATGTTGCCCGCCTTATGACAGATCGCTGAATTTGCGCGGGCGCAGCGGGCGGGCTTGCCCGCGCGCTGCTTGGCCCAACGGGTCACAAGCATCTTTGATGCGCATTGAACGAGCGGGAGTTCCCTATTCGCCTATGATCTCAAACGGAGTGTCAAACCAGAGCTCCTCCAGATTAGCCCCCTCACCAATCCGATCAATCACAGCGAATAAGCCGGGCCCATGCAATGGGGTCAGCACCCCATGCCATGTGCCGCGAAAATAGTTCACACCCTGTCCGGGCCTGGTTACGAACGCCTGAGGAAGCCCGGGCTTCCCGCCCTCATCCGGGGCCACGACAACCAGAAAAGGCTGATGTGTCATTGGTATGAATGCCTGACTGCCCTCGGGGTGACGCTCAACCATATCCAGTTGATAGGGCAAGGATCGCGAATTGGCGTTGAACAGGCTGATCCCGGCGCGTCCGTCTGTGAAATCCAGTCGTGCCAGATCATGGTACCGGCCACATTGCCCCTGATTGATGATCTTGTCCGGATCACCGGTCACTTCGATGACATCGCCAAACGGGGCAAATGCCTTGGCCGTCAATGGCGCAGTCCTGACTTGCGCGCTCATGAGGGTAAAACGTCCCGCAACCGGAATTCGGCGATCCGCTCGACCTGATGGCAAGCCTCGGCGAATTCGGTGTCCTTATCCTGATCGATGCGCCGTTGAAACGCCTTAAGGATAGACGTTTTGTCGTGATCACGTACGGCGATGATAAACGGAAAACCGAATTTCTCGGTGTATTTCTGGTTCAAACCGGTGAACATCGAACGCTCTTCGTCTGTCAGGGCATCCAACCCTGCCGAAGCCTGCTCGGACGTGCTTTCTTGCGTCAGCCGTTTTGCCTGTGCCAATTTTCCGGCCAGATCCGGGTGCGCGGTCAGGACACCCATCCTTTCGTCCGCAGAGGCGGAGCGGAACATGCGGGTCAGTGCATTGTGTAGCCCACCTGCCGTGTCATTGGCCGGTCCCAATTCCAGCTCATACGCCCGTTCGGCAATCCAGGCGGAATGCTCGAAGATGCCGCCATACGTCGCGACAAACGCGTCCCGATCCATCTGAGCAGGCTTCGGATGCGGCACCGCCGGATGGTGTTCCGCCCAGTGTTCGGCGATCTGCAACCGTGTCGCAAACCAGACATCGGAAAAGCCGCGCGCGTATTCCAGGAAACGTTTCAACGCCATCACCCGGCCAGGTCGTCCGATCAGGCGGCAGTGCAAGCCGATCGACAGCATCTTGGGCGCTCCGCCCTCGCCCTCGGCGTATAGCGCATCAAAGCTGTCTTTCAGGTAGGAATAGAACTGGTCACCCGCATTGAATCCCTGCGGCGTGGCAAAGCGCATATCGTTGCAATCCAACGTGTAGGGTACGATCAACTGATCCCGCCCACCCGCTTGCACCCAATAGGGCAAGTCGTCCGCATATGTATCGGCCACATAGGCAAATCCGCCCTCTTCTGCTACCAACTGAACAGTATTCTCGGAACAGCGCCCTGTGTACCAACCACGCGGGCGTTCTCCGACGACCTCGGTGTGAAGACGGATAGCCTCGGCAATTTGTGCGCGTTCTTCATCCGCTGGCATGTCTTTATGTTCGACCCATTTCAGACCATGGCTGGCAATCTCCCACCCCGCTGCCTTCATCGCGGCCATTTGATCTGGCGAGCGAGCCAAAGCTGATGCAACGCCATAGACTGTTATTGGCAGGTCCTGCATCAACCGGTGCAGTCGCCAGAACCCAGCGCGAGAGCCGTACTCATAGATCGACTCCATGTTCCAATGGCGCTGGTCCGGCCATTGGGCGGCCCCCACGATTTCGGACAGAAACGCCTCGGACGCGGCATCGCCGTGCAGCACGCAATTTTCACCGCCCTCTTCGTAGTTCAGTACGATCTGAACGGCCAGCTTCGCGCCGCCCGGCCATTTGGCATCTGGCGGGTTGGCACCATATCCGATCATGTCACGAGGATAGCGAGAGGGCTGCATGGCATCTTCCATTCTTGATCTTTTGAATAGCCTTACCCCAGAAACACACCGATGATTATCAAATCAATCCGAACGCTGTTTCCGGTTCTTTCGGCATTTCCACTGTTTCGGACTTTGCGCCACACTGCGACAAAGCAAAAGACAAATCAAAGGAGAGACCCGTGGCTGGCTATCTGACGACCCATGTTCTGGACACTGCACGCGGCTGCCCGGCTGAAGGATTGAAAATCGCACTCTATCGGGTGTCGGGGAACTCCCATCGCAAAATCGCCGAGATGGAGACCAATTCGGACGGCCGCACTGACAGCCCAATCTTGCCACAAGACTCTTTCAAAACTGGTACTTACGAGCTGGTTTTCTTCGCAGGAGACTATCTGCGCGCATCGGGCCAGGCAGCTGATGACCCGCTGTTTCTGGATCAGGTGCCGCTCCGGTTTGGCATGTCTGATGCCGAGGCACATTACCATGTACCTCTGCTGCTGTCCCCTTACGGCTATTCGACCTACCGGGGCAGTTGAACCACGGGATGGGGTTACCGTTAAGCGGCAGTTCTATGTGTCAGCAGATTCCGACCCACGCACGACCTTGCCGATCCGCGCAATCATGAAATCCATGAACAAACGCGCCTTGGGGTCCTGATGGCGGCGATGTGTGTATAGGCAGGCCATTTGAACAGATACCGGCGGCGTTTCGACCGCTACGGGGACCAGACGCCCCGAACTGAGGTGTTCGGCCACTTCAAAAACCGGTTTCATCGCGATCCCCTGCCCCGACAGCGCCCAGTCAGTCAGCACGTCACCGTCGTCACATTCGAACCGGCCAGAGACTGCGAACCGCTTGGGACCGTCAGGCGTTTCCAATTGCCACTGAAACTCGGTCGCGCCGGGAAACCTCAGATTCAGGCATTCATGGCGCTGCGACACCAGGTCCGCGCCCGTTGCTGGCATGCCCCTGCGTTCAACATAGGCCGGAGCGGCACAAAGCACGCGCTGGCAGTCAGCGATCTTTCGAATACGCAGGGTACTGTCTTCAGGTTGGCCGATGAAAAAGGCTAGATCCAAACCTTCGGTCGTCAGATCAACGGATCTGTCGGTCAACCGCAGGCGCACGTCGATCTCGGGATATTCCGCAAGAAACTCGGGCACATGCGGTGCCAAAACCCTGCGCCCCACCCCTAGTGGAGCAGCCACAAACAACGATCCCCGCGGGGCCTCGGTCAGATGGACGACCTGCGCTTCGGCATCGTCCACCGCATCCAGAACGGCCACAGCACCGGGATAGAATGCCCGCCCCTGCTCTGTCGGGCTGAGGTTGCGCGTCGTTCTTTGAAACAGGCGCACGCCCAGATGATCTTCAAGCTGAGATATCCGCGCCGACGTCACCGCAGGCGAGATTCGCAGGTCTCGCCCAGCAGCGGACATGCTGCCAAGGTCATAAACCCTGACAAAGGTACGGATGTTGTCTAGATAGGACATCTTTTCGTTTTTTTTGATACAGTTTGACAATATCAGGGAATACCGAAGAAAGTGCCCTTTGCCTAGTGTGACGGCAACCAATCGGAGAGCTTTCTCATGTACGACTTCGCCGTGTTCTGGGACTGGATGGCTTTTGCCGTGCGCTGGCTGCACGTTATTACCGCCATTGCCTGGATCGGATCCTCATTTTATTTCATCGCACTGGACCTTGGTCTGAACCGCGACATCCCCGGCCCGGCGGATGGCGAGGAATGGCAAGTACATGGCGGCGGCTTTTACCACATTCAGAAATACCTAGTTGCGCCCGAACGGATGCCGGAACACCTGGTTTGGTTCAAATGGGAAAGCTACGCGACCTGGCTCAGCGGGGCCGGGTTGCTGATGATCGTGTACTGGGTGGGCGGAGAGCTTTATCTGATCGACGCACAAAAAGCCGATCTGGCGCTGTGGCAAGGCATTCTGATTTCGGCCGCCTCGCTGACTGTCGGTTGGCTGATCTATGATTTCCTATGCAAATCGGGTTTGGGTGAACGTCCTACCCTGCTGATGGTGCTGTTGTTTGTGCTGCTGGTTGTTATGGGATGGGGCTATAATCAGGTATTTACCGGTCGTGCGATGATGCTGCATCTGGGGGCATTCACGGCCACGATCATGACAGCCAACGTGTTTTTCATCATCATGCCGAACCAACGCATCGTGGTAGACGATCTGAAGAACGGCCGTACACCTGACCCAAAGTACGGCAAAATCGCCAAGCTGCGCTCGACGCATAACAACTACCTGACATTGCCGGTGGTGTTCCTTATGTTGTCGAACCACTACCCGCTGGCCTTTGCGACAGAATACAACTGGATCATCGCGGCTCTGGTCTTCCTGATGGGCGTGACCATCCGACACTACTTCAACACGCGCCACGCACGGGCAGGCGATCCGACCTGGACGTGGCTGGTCACGGCACTGTTGTTCATCGCAATCATGTGGTTGTCTACTGCCCCTATGTACAAACCTCTGGAAGAGGCCGAAGCACAGCCACTGACACCGTTTGAACAGAAATATGCTGCCGCCGATGGCTTTGAAGAGGCCCATGACGTTGTTCTTGGACGCTGTTCGATGTGCCACGCGCGCGAACCGGTGTGGGAGGGCATTTTGTGGGCGCCAAAGGGCGTATTGCTGGAAACTGAAGGCGACATTGCCCGCAACGCCCAGCAAATCTATCTGCAGGCGGGGGTCAGCCACGCGATGCCCCCCGCAAACGTCACCTACATGGAGCCCGAGGACCGAGAGGCAATCATCCGCTGGTTTCGCAACGCAGGTTCCTGATCCCGAGACCGATCAATCACACAGGTCGCAAAATTCAGGCGACGCTGGATTTAGTCTTTTCCTGCAAGGACTCTGATGCTCTAACATGAATGTAATCAGCCGTTGCTTTGCAAAAAACGGCAAATGTGATTTCGAGTTGGGGCAGTTGGAGCTATCAGATGCCGGGGAGCAGGCCGCGCGCCTTTTTGAAGAGATGCCTTCTCGGCGCGATTGCAATGACCCTGCCGACCGCATTGGCCGCGCTGGAAACCACCTTAACAGCTCCGGGTGCTTCAAAAGAGCTTGTCGAGCGGATGGAGGAAACCTCCTCGGTTACGACGGCCGAATCTCGCGGGCTGGACACGCCGCTTGAGATCTTGTCGGCGGCGCTTTCGGATTATCGCACTCTAGTCCAAATTCTTTATGACGAAGGGTATTTCAGCCCAGTCGTAAGCATCAAACTGGACGGAAAAGAAGCAGCTGAGATCAGCTCGCTCAGCGTACCAGCGCAGATCAATAGCGCGGTAATCACGGTCAACACCGGCCCCAAGTTCACCTTTGGCGAAGCCATCGTACAACCGATAACGCCCGAAACAGTTCTGCCCGAGGAGTTTGCGGTCGGCAAACTCGCGACCACCGGCGCGATCCAACAAGCCGCGTCAGCTGGCGTGCAGGGTTGGCGCAACGCGGGTCATGCCAAGGCCGAAGTCGACGGCCAGAAAGTCATTGCCCGCCATGCCGAGGCCAAGCTGGATGCCGAGATCGACCTTACCCCCGGCCCGCGCCTGAGATTTGGCAAAATGATCATCAAGGGCGACACCGATGTGCGCCACCGGTCAATAGAAAAGATCGCCGGGTTTCCGGCAGGCGAAGTATATTCGCCCGAGAAAATCCAGAAGGTCGGCACACGGTTGCGGCGGACGGGGACCTTCAACGTTGTTTCGATTGAAGAGAGGGACACTCCGAACCCGGACGGCACATTGGATTTCGACGCGACGTTTGAAGATTTACCCAAGCGCCGACTGACCTTTGGCGCCGAGATCGCGTCGCGCGACGGGGTAGACGTGACCGCGACCTGGACGCATCGCAACGTATTCCGGCGTGCCGAACGCCTGCGGTTCGAGGCGGCAGTCCGTAATATCGGCGGTGCCGAGGATATCGACGGCCGGATCGGCTTGCGTCTGGATCAGCCCGACCGGCTTGGTCCCGATGACAACACTTTCTGGAACGCGCTTCTGGAACGGCGCAACACAGAAAACTACAACGTCACCGTTGCGTCGCTGGCCTACGGTGCCCGGCGCACGTTCTCTGATCGGCTATATGCCGAAGCCTCAGCTGGGTTTCAGTGGTCCAGCGCGGACGACGCCTATGGCGATGACCGCAGGTTCCGATATTTCATCCTTCCCTTGCGTTCGGAATGGGACGAGCGCGACAGTAAGGTCAGCGCAACGCGCGGCTTTTATCTGGACGCGCAGATCACGCCCTTTGCTGGTCTGTCTGAAACCGAAAGCGGCATACGCATGTTTTTTGATGGACGCGGCTATACCAGCCTCGGCACCGGCGGACGGCTGGTTCTGGCCGGTCGCGTACAGCTGGGATCAGTGCTCGGGCCGTCGCCGGACGGTGTAACACCAGACTTCCTGTTTTTCTCGGGCGGTGCCGGAACGGTTCGGGGCCAACCCTACGAGAGTCTTGGCATCCCTGTCGGCACTGGTATTGCAGGGGGCAAATCTTTCCTTGGTCTTTCCGCCGAGGTGCGTGGCAAAGTCACCGAAGCCATATCTCTGGTCGGGTTTTATGACTACGGTACGGTGGACACATCCTCATTCATCGGCAGCGGCGCAGAATATCACGCGGGTGCCGGGCTTGGGGTTCGGTATGATCTGGGCGGATTTGGTCCGTTGCGGCTGGATCTGGCCGTTCCAGTGCAGGGTGACACCGGCGACGGCTTGCAGTTTTATATCGGGATCGGACAGGCATTTTGATTGGACGTCGCGCATATCCGTTATTGTTTTCGGGGCTGATGCTGTCTGCCCCTCTGCCACTTGCCGCGCAGGAGGAAGGCGGCAGCATGCTGGAGAACTTCCTGCAGGATACGCTCTCTGGCGACGACCAAAACGTGACCGTTAAGGGCCTGCAAGGCGCGCTGAGCGCGCGCGCGACGATTGAAGAGATCACAGTTGCCGATGATGAAGGTGTTTGGCTGACCATCAAGGACGCCGAACTTGACTGGAACCGTCTGGCGCTTATCCGCGGCCGGTTTTCGGTCAACTCTCTGACCGCGCAGGAAATCGATATTGCCCGTGCACCGGGCACAACGACCAAGGAAGAACCACCTGCTTCGGCGGAAACGCAACCGTTTCAACTGCCCGAACTGCCAGTTTCCATCGAAATCGGTGAAATTCGAGTGGATGAACTGTCTCTTGGTGAGCCATTGATCGGTGTCGCCGCTGATCTGAGCGTGACAGGCAACCTGTCGCTGGCAGATGGGGCGCTGGACACCAATCTAGACGTGATCCGACTGGACCGCGCAGGGGATGAGATCAAGCTGGCGGCCGGGTTCCAGAACTCTACAAGTGAGATCAACCTGGATTTACAGGTGAACGAAGCCTCTGGTGGTCTGATTTCAACCGCGCTGAAGATCCCCGACAGCCCGCCGATCGGCCTGGCAGCCAAGGGCGCGGGTCCTCTGACGGATTTTACCGCCGATATTGGGCTGAGCAGCGACAACCAGATGCGCGTCACTGGGCAGGTTCAGCTGCAGGCGGCCGAGGGTGGCGCAGCGGACGGCATTGCGTTCACCGCTGATCTGAACGGCGATCTGACACCCTTTCTGGGGGAGGACATCGATCCGTTCTTCGGCCCAAAATCACGGCTTTATGTCGATGGCCAGACCAAGCCCGAGGGCGCGCTGGACATCTCGGATTTGGAACTCACCACGCAGGCACTGGATCTGAAGGGTGAATTGCAGCTGGGCGAAGGCAGCACATTGCAACTGGCCGCCCTGCAAGGGCGCATCACCCCGCCAGATGGGGAAGCCGTCGTTCTGCCGGTGGCAGGAGGCGACACATCGCTCAAGGCGGCACAGATTTCGGCCCTGTTTGACCGCCAGAACGGCAATCTTTGGGATCTGAGTCTGACGGCCAACGAATTCGCGTCCCCTCAGGCCAAGCTGGGTGATGCCCGGATCACCGCGCAAGGCACCCTGGATCAGGGCGAGGTTCTGACTGTCGATGGCGACGTACAAATCGCGGTCGGCGGAATAGACATGGCCGATGACGCGCTGACCACGGCCTTGGGCGAGCGCATCACGCTTGATAGCCAATTCGACTATAGCAGCGACCAGTCCTTGAAACTGTCTGGGTTCGAGCTTGTGGGCTCTGACTACACTCTGGCACTGGACGCGCTGATCTCAGGTCTGACCAGCGGCTTGACGGTCGACGGGACGGCCAAGCTGGACGCAACAGACCTGTCGCGCTTTTCGGACCTTGCCAAGCTGGATCTTGGCGGGCAGGTCTCGGCCAGTGTGACCGGAAAAGGTTCACCGCTGGAACGCAGCTTTGACGGCAAAGTCATGGTTCAGGGCCGCGACTTGTCTACTGGCCGTGACGATATCGACCCGGTTATCACCGGAGAGACCACGATCACTCTGGACGCAAGCCGCGGCACAAACGGCATAACTATCCGTGAATTCGATCTGGACAGTGAGGCCGCCAAAGCCGTGGCCAGCGGTGTTGTGACGACGCCCGACGGCAACCTGACCATTGATGGGCAGGCCCGGGTCAACGCATCGGACTTGTCGGTCTTCTCTGGCTTGGCAAAACGCGACCTTGGCGGTTCCCTACAGGCGACCGTGAACGGTACAGGCACGGTACAATCGCTGGAATTTGACGGCACGGCCAGCGTGACAGGTCAGAACGTCAAGACCGGCATGGCCGATATTGACCCGCTACTGACCGGCAGAACCGAGATCGAATGGGACGGTGCCAGAACCGCAGACAGTATCGACATCCGCAGCGCTTCGGTGAATGGCCGCGCCCTTAGCGCACAGGTTCAGGCAACCGTCGACGACCCTACCGGAGATCTGTCGGCAGATGGGCAAGCGCAATTGAGCGTGCCGAACCTGTCCCTGTTTTCCGGTTTGGCCGGGCGTGATCTGGCGGGTTCGATCGCGGCAAACGTGCAAGGCAACGGTACCCTGTCTACCCGAGCCTTCGATGTTCAAGGTAATCTCGATGCCAACGACATTCAGACCGGCATCGAGGCCGTGGACAAGCTGATTCAGGGCCAGACGACCCTGTCCGTAGATGCACAGAATGGGGAAGATGGCCTTAGCATTCAAACGTTCCGCCTGAACGGAACGGCCATAACCGCGACGGCTTCGGGCAAGCTGGACCGTCAAGCGGGCGGGCTGGATTTCTCGGTCAAATTGGACGATCTGGCGCGGGTGTTGAACACGATGTCCGGTCCACTGACGTTGGATGGAAACGTTGCCCCGACATCCAAGGGCGTGGAAGGCACGGTCAACCTGAATGGCCCCGACAGCTCATACGCCAAGCTTGCCGGGACGGTGGACAGCGATGGGTCGGCGGATCTGGACTTTGACGCCAAGTTCAACCGGATCGAGCGTTTTGTACCTGAGTTTCCGGGTACAGTGGCCGCCAATGGCAGCGCTAAGCGCAACAAGGGTGTCTGGACAATCGACGCCCAAGCCGACGGGCCTGCGGAGATTAGCGGCAAAGTCTCTGGTACCTTCGACGAAAGCACCGGAGAAGCGGACATGAAAGCCGTTGGCGGCGTCAATCTTGGCATTGCCAATATCTTTATCACGCCCAACAAGATCGACGGCAGCGCTCGCTATGACCTTACCCTGTCTGGCAAACCGGCACTGGAATCCCTGTCCGGTTCGATCACCACTTCCGGTACGTCGCTGGCAATTCCCGGCGCAGGACAGACGATCACTGGCATCAGCGGATCGGTCCAACTTGCGAATAGCCGCGCCACGATTTCCCTAAGTGGCGGACCACGGGCAGGCGGCAATTTTACCGTCAGCGGGCCTGTAGACCTTTCACCACCATTCAATGCCAATATCACGACCGCCCTTAACAGCCTCGTACTGACCGATCAGTTGCTGTATGAAACCACGCTGAACGGACAAATTGCTATGACCGGGGCGCTGGCGGGTAACAGCTCGATCGCTGGACAGATCACGTTTGGCGAAACCAATATCAACCTCGCGGCTGCATCAGGTGCCGTGGGGGCGGCACCCATTCCGGACATCGTGCACGTAAACGAAAGTCAGGCGGGCTATGTCACCCGTGAGCGCGCTGGTCTGGTCGAAAAAGAAGGCGCAGGCAAAAGCGCTTCACGTATCGCGCTGGACGTCAGTCTTTTGGCGCCCAAGGCCGTGTTTGTCCGCGGGCGTGGTGTCAACGCAGAGCTGGGAGGAAAAATCCACATCGGCGGCACCACTACCTCGGTCATTCCATCCGGTCAGATCGAGCTGATCCGTGGTAATTTTGACATTCTTGGCCGCAGACTGGCACTGACCAAAGGCATTGTTACGCTGCAGGGGGACCTGACGCCCTATATCGAGTTCGAATCCTCGACCAGCACCTCTGATGGCACGGCAACGATCGAGATCGCCGGACCACTGGACTCGCCCGAGGTCAACGTCTTTTCCGACCCGGAGCGCCCGGCCGAGGAAGCTTTGGCCATGCTGCTGTTCGGTAATCGCTTCTCAGAGTTGTCACCGTTCGTAATCGCTCAGATGGCGGCCTCGCTGGCACAACTCAGCGGCGCTGGCGGAGACGCGACCAAAGGCCTGCGCGAGTCTACGGGCGTCGACACCGTGGACATCGGCGTGTCCGACGGTGGCGCGGGCCGGCTCGGCGCCGGGGCGTATCTAAGCGACAACCTCTACACCGATTTCACCGTCAACACAGAAGGCGACACCGAGGTGAACCTGAACCTGGACGTTACCGACAGTTTCACTGTGAAAGGCACTGTAGATGGACGGGGTGAGACTGGTGTTGGGGTCTTTTTTTCGCGCGACTACTAAGCAGGCCTCAGTTCACTTTCTGCGGATGCCGATCGGGTGTCCGACCTCTGGGGCCGGGTCGATCGCCGCATGATCCCTCACCATGCTCTGGAGACGCGCGACGGCCCAGTCCGGATAGGGAACCGACCGGCCGGTCGTATGGCTGACATTCATGAACAACGCTTCCTGAGTGGCGCAGATAGTACCGTCTTTTTCAGACACCATCTGTGCGAAATAGTGGCCGCGTTTGTGATCTGCGTCCAGCATCCGAAACCGGATGCTAAAGGCCTCACCCTCAAGTATTTCGCGCAGGAAATTCATGTGGGATTGCAAAATATAGGGCCCCTGCCCCATCGCATTGACCTGTGCCTCACCCAGCCCAAGATGATCCACCATCAACAGCTCTAGCGCATTGTCAAAGGCGACGCCGTAATAGCCCACGTTCATGTGACCATTATAATCGATCCACTCGGGGCGCGCCTTGAACCCGCGGAATACAAGCGGGGCATCATAGGGTCCGTCATGTCCGGCCAGCGTTTCAGGCGTCAGTTGCATCAAGTGCTCCTTCTTGGGTCTCAAAGATCGCAACCGCGCGGATGAATCCAGCTGAAGCCCCTTTGATCTTGAACGGGAAACAGGAAATCTCGAACCCAGTTGGCGGCAAGGTTTCAAGGTTCGTCAGTTTTTCCATGTGACAATAGCCAACCTCCATCGAGGCCCGGTGCCCTTCCCAAATAATCGATGCATCTTGCGTTTCAGCATATTCCTGCGCGGTCAATGGAAACGGTGCGTCCCAGCTCCAGGCGTCAGTTCCTGTCACGCGAACCCCGCGTTTGGTCAGGTACAGCGTTGCCTCGCGCCCTATGCCGCACCCTTTGGCCAGATAGTCCCGATGCCCATACCGCGTGCCAGCCGAGGTATTCACGACGACGATATCCAGCGGCTGCAATTCGTGGCCAATCCGTTTCAATTCAGCTTCGACATCGGCGGCTGTCGCCACATAACCATCGTCGAAATGGCGAAAATCCAGTTTCACGCCGGGGTTCATGCACCATTCCAGCGGCACCTCGTCAATGGTGATCGCGCGCTCGCCTTTGTTCATGGTCGAGTGATGATGGTAGGGCGCGTCCAGATGGGTGCCATTGTGCGTGGCGATCTGAAGGCGTTCGATGGCCCAGCCCTCGCCGCCGGGCAGATCATCTTTCTGCAGGCCCGGAAAGAAGGACATGACTTGTTCGGCGGTCTGGTCATGGGCCAGATATTCGATTTCCGGCAGCATGATCGGCGGATCGGACACAATCCCGGTTTCCAACGGAACGGATAAATCGACGAAACGGCGTGCCATGCAATACTCCTCCACCAATAACGGTGACAGGGTTGGCTGCAGGTAAGCTGCTGTCAAGGAAAGAAAAAGGCGACCCAATGGGCCGCCCTTCCAATACTGTATTTGACGGATTTACTCCGCCGCGATGGCGTCTTCGATCTTTTCGACGCGAATGGCCGAGAACTTGAACTCGGGGATCTTGCCGTACGGGTCGATGGCCGAGTTGGTCAGAATGTTCGCCGCCGCCTCGACATAGGCGAACGGAATGAACACCATATCTTCGGCGATCGCCCGGTCGGCTCGAACCATGATCTCGATCGAGCCACGACGGGTGGTGAGACGGATCATTTCGCCCGGCTCGATCCCCATCAGTTTCAGCTGACGAGGGTTCATCGAACAGTTTGCTTCCGGTTCCACAGCATCCAGAACGTTGGACCGGCGAGTCATCGACCCGGTGTGCCAGTGTTCCAGCTGACGGCCGGTTGTTGCAATCATCGGGTATTCCTCATCCGGCGCTTCATCCGGCGGGATGACACTGGCGGGGGTGAACTTGGCCCGTCCATCTGTCCGCGGGAAGCCATCACCGAACACGATCGCCTGTCCCGGATCGGTTTCACTGAGCGACGGATAGGTGATCGTCTCGGTCTCAAGCCGCTCCCAGGTGATGTTGTCGAGCGACGCCATGGTCAGCTTCATCTCATCAAACACCTGGCTTACATCGGTGTAATCCCAGTTCAGCCCGATGCGCTGCGCAAGCTCGACGGTGATTTTCCAGTCCTCACGCGCCTCACCCGGAGGTGCCACAGCCGGACGCACACGCTGAACCTGACGGTTGGTGTTCGACACGGTGCCGTTCTTTTCATACAACGCCGAGGCAGGCAGGATGATGTCGGCATAGTTGGCCGTTTCGGTCAGGAAGATATCCTGCACGATCATCAGCTCCAACTTTGCCAAAGCTTCCCGTGCGTGACCAACATCAGGGTCGGACATAGCCGGGTTTTCGCCCTGAATATACATGCCCTTGATGTTGCCCGCATACGCCTGATCGATGATCTCGGTGACGGTCAGGCCCTTCTCGTTCGAGAAGTCGTCCGAGTTCCAGACGTTGTTGAACTTGGCCCGGATACTGTCATCCATAACCGACTGATAATCCGGCAGGAACATCGGGATCAGGCCCGCATCCGAGGCTCCCTGGACGTTGTTCTGACCGCGCAACGGGTGCAGACCGGCGCCGGGTTTACCGACATTGCCGGTCATCAATGCCAGCGAGATCAGGCATCGTGAGTTATCCGTGCCGTGGATGTGCTGACTGACGCCCATACCCCAGAAGATCAGACCAGCCTTGGCCTGCGCGAAGGTACGCGCGACACGGCGCAACTGATCTGGCTCAATGCCGCAGATCGGCGCCATCGCCTCGGGTGTGAAGGCGCGCAGATGCTCTTTTTCGGCTTCCCAGTTCTCGGTCCAGCGGTGGATGTACTGGCTGTCGTACAGTTCCTCTTCGACGATCACGTTCATGATCGCGTTGAGCATCGAAACATCGGCACCGGGGCGGAACTGCAGCATTTCGTCTGCGAACTTGCGCATACCGACGCCGCGCGGGTCCATCACGATCAGCTTGCCACCGCGCTTGGTGAACTGCTTGAAGTAGGTTGCCGCCACGGGGTGGTTTTCGATTGGGTTGGCCCCGATGATGATAACCACATCCGAGTTCTCGACCTCGTTAAAGGTGGCCGTCACCGCGCCTGAGCCCACGTTCTCGATCAGCGCCGCCACGGACGAGGCATGGCACAGACGGGTGCAGTGGTCGACGTTGTTGTGCTTGAAGCCCTGACGAATGAACTTCTGGAAAAGATAAGCTTCTTCGTTGGTGCATTTGGCCGAACCAAAGCCAGCAACGTTGCGCGGATCTTCATCACGCAGCGCCTTCAGCTTGGTGGCCGCCAGATCCATTGCCTCTTCCCAAGTCGCCTCGCGGAAATGAGTGCCCAGATTGCCCGGATCGACATTCAACCCTTTTGCAGGCGCATCCTCACGCCGGATCAGCGGTTTGGTCAGGCGGTGTGGGTGGTGGATATAGTCGAAACCAAAGCGGCCTTTGACGCATAAGCGGCCTTCGTTGGCCGGGCCGTTGATGCCCTCGACATACTTGACCTTGCCGTCCTTGACCTTCAGCGAGACTTTGCAGCCGACGCCGCAGAACGGGCAGACGCTTTCGGTCTCGGAATCGTAGTCTTTGCTGTCGCCCTGCTGCTTTTCGTCCAACACAGTGGCTGGCATCAACGCACCGGTCGGGCAGGCTTGAACACATTCACCACAGGCGACACAGGTCGAATCCCCCATCGGGTCGTTCTGGTCAAACACCACCTGCGCGGTGTGTCCGCGACCGGCCATGCCGATCACGTCATTCACCTGCACGTCGCGACAAGCACGGACACAGAGGTTGCAGTTGATGCAAGCGTCCAGATTGACGCGCATCGCAACGTGGCTGTCATCCAGCAGAGGGATCTTCTCGGCCTCTTTCGCCGGGAAGCGACTGTCGCTGACATCGTTCAGCTTGGCCATCTCCCAGAAGTGGCTAGATTTATCGTGCGCCTCTTCGGGTTGGTCGGCGACCAGCAATTCCATGACCATGGCGCGCGATTTCTCGGCCCGGTCGCTATCGGTTATTACCACCATTCCGTCCGCAGCCGGACGGATGCACGAGGCGACCAGAGTGCGCTCGCCCTCCACCTCGACCATACAGGCGCGACAGTTGCCATCCGGTTTATAGCCGGGTTGAGGCTTGTGACATAAGTGCGGGATCGTGAACCCCTGCCCCTTGGCGGCTTCCCAGATGGTCCAGCCCTCGGGCACGGTGACATCATCGCCGTTCAGGTTGAAGGTGACGGTCTTGGTTGGGCTTGCATCAAGCATGGCTCTGTCTCCCTCAGATTTCGTCAGCGAAGTGTTTCATGACCAGACGGATCGGGTTCGGGGCCGCCTGCCCCAGACCGCAGATCGAGGCATCGCCCATGACCTGGCACAGATCTTCCAGAAGATCCTGATCCCACTTGTCAGCCTGCATCAGCTTCACAGCCTTTTCGCAGCCCGCCCGGCAAGGCGTGCACTGCCCACAGCTTTCATCTTCGAAGAAGCGCAGCATGTTCAGCGCTGCATCGCGTGCGGTGTCCTGATCGGACAGAACCACCACAGCGGCGGATCCGATAAAGGTGCCATGTGGCTGCAGCGTGTCAAAATCCAATGGGATATCGTCCATCGACGCAGGCAGCAGACCCGAGGATGGACCACCCGGCTGATACGCTTTGAAGGTCTGACCTTCGATCATGCCGCCAGCGGCCTCAATCACGTCCAATATGGTCGAACCCGCAGGCAGCAGGTAAACACCCGGCTTGGTCACCCGCCCCGAGATTGAATAGCTGCGCAGGCCCTTGCGACCATTTTTTTCGACAGAGTTCAGAATCTGCGGCCCTTCGCGGCAGATCTTCGAGACCCAATACAGCGTCTCGACATTGTGCACCAAGGTCGGACGATTAAAGACCCCAACCTGCGCCACAAACGGAGGACGGTGGCGCGGCAGGCCCTTCTTACCCTCGATCGACTCGATCATCGCGGATTCTTCACCGCAGATGTAAGCACCAGCACCCCGGCGCAGGTCAATGTAACCCTTTTCGACGATCCCGGCCTCTTCCAACGCGGCAATCTCGCGGGCGAGGATTTCCAGCACCGCCGGGTATTCGTCACGCATGTAGATGAAGCACGTCTCTGCCTCGACCGCCCAAGCAGCGATCAGCATACCCTCAAGGAAAACATGCGGCGCACGCTCTAGATAATAACGGTCTTTGAAGGTACCGGGTTCGCCCTCGTCACCGTTCACGGCCAGATAGCGGGTGCCTTCGTTCATGCGTACAAAGCCCCATTTCTTGCCGGACGGGAAGCCAGCACCACCCAAACCGCGCAGGCCTGAGGACAAAACGTCTTCTTGTACTTTCTCCCAGTCGCCGCTCTCGCGCAGCTCTTTCAGCTTGGCGTAGCCACCGTTTGCCTCATAGGCGGCAAAGGTTTCGTAATCGGGCAGATGGGCGTGAGTATCACCAGCGGCAATTGCGGCCTGCACCTTTTCAGGGGTCGCATGGTCGATGTGGTTGTGACCAATCTCAAGCACCGGGGCCGTATCGCAACGCCCCATGCAGGGCGCGCGCACTACACGCACTTCGGATGCGTCCAAGCCATCTTCCAGGGCCTTTTGCAACTGCTGGGCACCGGCCATTTCGCAGGAGAGAGAGTCGCAGACACGGATCGTCAAGGCAGGCGGCGGCACCTCGCCTTCTTTCACTACGTCGAAATGGGCATAAAACGTCGCGGTCTCGTAGATCTCGGCCTGACCGATCCGCATCTCAACCGCCAGCGCGGCGATATGGTCGGCGCTGATATGGCCGTGCTCATCCTGGATCAAATGCAGGAATTCGATCAACAGATCGCGACGACGCGGGCGGTCGCCCAGTAGGCGCGCAATCTCGGCCTGCGCCTCATCCGTGAACTGACGGCCTTTGGGCGTATGCCGCCCTTTGCCTTTACCTGACTTCCAGACGCCCTTGGGTGCGCCTGATGGCTTGGTATCTAATGGTGCCATGATGCCCTCCGATTAAGGCTCCGTGTCTCATCAGAATAGTATATCGTCAAATCGCTTATCGCTATCGCACGATAACGACACCTTATCACCGCAAAGACGTCACAACAGCGCGCAAAGCCCCAACCGTAGGCAATTCCGGGTCTCGGCTTAAGGTGGCCAGACAAATCGGTTTACTTACAACAGGATCGACCAGAGGCAGCACTTTCGTACCCTTAAGTTCACCCAGCGCCCGAACCAGAACGCGGGGGACAACGGTGGCTGCCAGCCCTTCACGCGCCATGACCATTGAGGCTGTAAAGCCGCTGGTTTCAGCGACCACTTGGGGGTGGAGGCCCTGCTCAGCAAAGATGCGGTCCAGAATGCGACGGTTCTGCATCTGCGGCTCAAGCAGGCTGAGTGGAAACTCGGCGACCTCTGTCCATGGGATCGGTCCGGTTTCATCGGTCATATGTGACGGGATCAACAGCACGTAAGTCTCTTCGTATAGCGGCTGAACCTGCCGCAGGTCGGTGCCAATGCTGTCGCCATAGGTGATACCCGCATCCAGACTACCCTCGTCCAACCGGTGCTGAATGGCCGAGGCCGACATGGTTTCGATCCGTGTGACAACGCGCGGATGCGCCTGATGCAGCCGCTTGATTAGCCGTCCGGTAAAGGCAATCGCGGTTGGGATCACGCCAAGTTTGAGTGTCCCGGTAATCTCACCCTTTGAGGCCAGAACCTGCTGTTCCAGCGCCTTTGTCTCATCCAGAATGCGCCGCGCTCGCTGGACGATCATCTCGCCTTCTTCAGTCAGACCCTGAAACCTGTTGGCGCGGCGCACGATTGAGACACCCAGCCGGTCCTCGAGATTCCGAATGCGCATGGAAAACGCTGGCTGAGAAATCCCGCATTCTTCGGCCGCCTTGGCAAAATGACGATGCCGCGCCAAAGCGCTAAGCAATTGCAGGTCGCGGATTTCGATCATGTTTCGGTATCCCAAGGTGAGGCCAGAAACCCAGATTAGCGGCTTTTACGTTGGGGGAAAGCGATGCGTTCAGGTCAAAGACAAGGCATAGACATTGTTGAGATAACCCTGATCTGCGATCCGGAACTCGGTTTCGCCAATCTGTACAAACCCATTTGCCAGATAGAAGGCGATGGCCGGATCGTTTTCTGCATTCGTGGTCAACCAGACGGAATCGGCCCGTTGCTCTCGGCAATGCGTCAGCGCTGCCGCAAGCAGGCGCGTGCCGATCCCTTTGCCGTGATGACGCGGCTGAACATAGAACGTCGAAATTTCCATACCCGACCACCCCGCGACAGGGGCGTCACAGACCGGAGAGACGCGAATGAACCCGTCGATCCCCTGTGAATTATTCGACACCAGGATGAACTCTTCCGGATCGCTGATCAGGGCAGCGATACGCGCTGGCGTGAACTCGGTCAGCGCGTAATCCGCGAAAAAACCGCTAACCCCGCGTTTGAGATAGGTGCCGATCCAGACTTCAATCGAGATCGCAGCGATGCTCGACGCATCTGAATGGTCCGCTTCACGCAGGGTCAATCGGCGCTCAGGTATTGAACAAGAAGTGCATCACATCGCCGTCTTTGACGATATAGCCCTTGCCTTCGGCCCGCATCTTACCCGCCTCTTTCGCGCCCTGTTCGCCATTCGCAGCGATGTAGTCGTCATAGGCGATCGTCTCAGCGCGAATGAAACCTTTTTCGAAATCGCCATGGATCACACCAGCGGCCTGTGGCGCAGCGGTGCCCGTGCGGATGGTCCAGGCGCGGGCCTCTTTCGGGCCGACTGTGAAATAGGTTTCCAGCTTGAGCAGGTCGTAACCCGCGCGGATCAGTCGGTCGAGACCGGGCTCTTCCAGACCCATTTCCTCCAGGAACATCTGCGCCTCGTCTTCTTCCAGCAGGCTAATCTCTTCTTCGATCTTGGCGCTGATGATGACGTGGGAATTGCCTTGAGCGGCGGCCATTTCAGCCACGCGGGCGGAATATTCGTTACCCTCGGCGGCTTCTTCCTCGGACACGTTGCAGACATAGAGAACCGGTTTCGTGGTCAGCAGCTGCAGCATCGTCCATGCTTTGGCGTCTTCGTCAGAGACTTCGACCAGACGCGCGGGTTTGCCGTTTTCCAGCATCGCTTGCGCTTCGGCCAGCAAACGTTCCTGCTGCTGCGCCTCTTTGTCATTGCCTTTCAGCTTGCGCACCAGATTGGCGCGGCGCTTTTCGATGCTTTCCAGATCGGCCAACATCAACTCGGTCTCGATGGTATCGGCATCCGCCACGGGATCGACGCGGCCGTCCACGTGGGTCACATCGCCATCTTCGAAACAGCGCAGCACGTGGGCAATGGCGTCGGTTTCACGGATGTTGGCCAGAAACTGGTTGCCCAGCCCCTCACCTTTCGAGGCGCCCTTCACCAGACCAGCGATATCAACAAAGGTCATCCGCGTGGGAATGATCTGTTTCGAGCTTGCGATCGCCGCCAACTTGTCGAGCCGATCATCGGGCACGGCAACATCACCCACATTGGGTTCGATTGTGCAGAACGGGAAATTCGCCGCCTGAGCAGCTGCGGTCTTGGTCAGCGCGTTGAAGAGGGTCGACTTACCCACATTCGGCAGACCCACGATTCCCATTTTAAAGCCCATGACGGCCTCCTGCATAACATTCGAGCGCTGCTTCTATGCAGGTCCGAGGCAATGCGCAAGCCGGACTGCAAAAGGCGCCGCTGATCCGAATTACAACATCACGACCCAGTTGCGCATTCGTGATCTTGCCCGGATTGAAACCAACACACTAAGCTCACCATGTAAGACTTTGTGAACAAACAAATAGTGAATATGAGATATGAAGTATTTAACTGCTACCGTTGCGCTGTTTTTAGCTGCCCAAGCGGCGCACGCTCAATCCGTTGTCTTTGGCGCCGGGTTCTCGGATTTTTCTGACAGCCTTTCTGACGATGAAGCCGTAATCTCGCTCGAATACCATCACCGTCCCTTTCACGAGGCCACGCGTTTTTCCGCCACATGGGGTGGTGCCCTGACCATAGATACCGCCGCCGACGTACATATCGGGATTGGCCTGATCGGGACATACACCTTTGCCGACCGTTGGTTCGTCGAAGGAAGCGTTATGCCTGGGTATTTTTCAGAAGGTGACACACTCAACGATCTGGGTGGTGAATTCCAGATTCGTAGCTTGCTGGGCCTCGGTTACACATTGAACAACGGCAACAGCGTGTCCCTGGCAATTACTCACAAATCGAACGCAAGCACACAGGACGATAACCCGGGCGTCAACTCCGTTTTGCTGCGGTATCATTACGCGTTCTGAAGCAATCTGCCCCGGCGGGATTGATTTCCCCTCAAAGTTTCTGCACATCAGGCCTGAACCTGATTGCAAGGACAGCTTATGACCCGTATCGACGCCAAGTTCGCCGCTCTGAAAGAACAGGGAAAGAAGGCGTTCGTCGCCTACATCATGGCCGGTGACCCGGATTTCGAAACTTCGCTTGAAATCGTAAAGGGCCTGCCCGGCGCAGGTGTCGATGTCATCGAACTGGGTCTGCCCTTTACCGATCCGATGGCAGACGGCCCGACGATCCAAGCCGCCGGTCAACGCGCACTGGACAGCGGCATGACTTTGCAGCGGACTTTGGATCTGGCCCGAGCTTTCCGCGAGACCGACGACACCACTCCGATTGTGCTGATGGGCTACTACAATCCGATCTACAGCCGCGGCGTCGATAAGTTCCTTGCAGATGCCAAAGAGGTCGGAATTGACGGTCTGATCGTCGTCGACCTGCCGCCCGAGGAAGACGAAGAACTGTGCTTGCCTGCGCAGGCTGCTGGATTGAACTTCATTCGTCTGGCCACGCCAACCACCGATGACAAACGCCTGCCCCGCGTTCTGCAGAACACTTCGGGTTTTGTGTATTACGTGTCAATCACCGGCATTACCGGTGCGGCCGAAGCCCAAGCCACAAATGTTGGCCCCGAGGTCGCCCGCATCAAATCCGCAACCGATTTACCAGTGATCGTCGGGTTCGGGATCAATACACCTGAAAAATCACAGGCAATCGCAACTGTTGCTGATGGTGCAGTGGTTGGCTCCGCTATCGTCAGCCAGATCGCTGCGGGCAAGCCCACCGGCGAAGTTTTGGATTTCGTGAAATCTCTGGCTGACGGCGCCCACTCGGCCTGAGCGAGGCCTGATCAAATTTCAACGTGGTCGGCCCTGTCCGGCCGCGTTTTTTTCTTGCCCGGAAATCGTGGCGTCGCATCGCAAAGTCCCGACGTTGCGACGGCCTCAAATGGTTGGTAAACAAAAAGAACCAATTCCGCGAAGGCCGAAACAAATGCCCGTTATTACCAATATCGACGACCTGAAACGTATCTACGAACGCCGCGTGCCGCGCATGTTTTTCGACTATGCCGAAAGCGGCAGCTGGACCGAACAGACCTTCCGCGACAACAGCTCAGATTTCGAAGATATCAGGCTGCGCCAGCGGGTCGCCGTGGACATGGACGGGCGCTCGACCGCATCGCAGATGATCGGGCAGGATGTTGCGATGCCGGTGGCTCTGGCCCCAGTGGGCCTGACGGGCATGCAGCACGCGGACGGTGAGATGAAGGCCGCAAAGGCTGCTGAGGAATTCGGCGTGCCCTTCACCCTGTCGACCATGTCGATCAACTCGATCGAGGATGTCGCAGGGCATACAAGCAAACCCTTTTGGTTCCAGCTTTATGCAATGAAGGATCAGGATTACGTCGGTCGCCTGATCCAGCGCGCCAAGGATGCCAAATGTTCCGCATTGGTCATCACCCTGGACCTGCAAATTCTGGGGCAGCGCCACAAAGATCTGAAAAATGGCTTGTCCGCGCCTCCGAAACTGACAGCCAAGACAATCGCAAACCTCATGACCAAATGGGCTTGGGGGATAGAAATGCTGGGCGCACATCGGCGCGAATTTGGCAATATCGTTGGTCATGCCGAAGGCGTTTCTGATGCCTCATCGCTGGGCGCGTGGACGGCCGAGCAATTCGACCCCAGCCTCGATTGGAAAAAGGTCGAAAAGCTGATGGAACAATGGGGCGGCAAGGTGATCCTGAAAGGCATTCTGGATGCCGAAGACGCGAAGATGGCGGCTAAGCTGGGCGCAGATGCCATCGTTGTTTCAAACCACGGCGGGCGACAGTTGGACGGGGCGCTCAGTTCGATCCGCGTTTTGCCTGAAATCATGGACGCCGTTGGTGATGACGTCGAAGTCCATCTGGACAGCGGCATCAGGTCCGGGCAGGACGTTCTCAAAGCGCTGGCACTTGGGGCCAAGGGCACTTACATCGGTCGCGCTTTTGTCTATGGGCTGGGTGCGATGGGCCAACAAGGTGTCACCACCGCGCTGGATATCATCCACAAAGAGCTGGATACCACGATGGCCCTGTGCGGCGAGCGGGATGTGAGCAGTCTGGGTCGTCACAACCTGCTGATCCCCGAGGATTTCGGCGGCCGATGGCAAGCCTGATCTCGCAAAACCATTCAGCAAGCCATGTTAAAGGGGGCACTACGCCCACCGCAGCAAACTGCGAATCCCCCGGGATATTTTTTGCCCGTTGAAGCAGGGGATCCGCTCTTCATCTGGCCCCAATTATCCCGGAGCGCGAGGCAGAGCCTCGCAAAGTATGAAGACCGCTAAAAACCCCTTTTCAAACCTGACAATTCAAGCTAAGGACGCGGCTTCACGCGGGCATACAGCCTTGGAGGATGCCCGCCCTAACATTGGAGAATTATCATGGCTGGAGAGATTCCTGATCTCGTAGCTCTGGAACGGACGGGGACAGGCAAGGGCGCCGCTCGTCAGGCACGCCGCGACGGCATGGTTCCGGGCATTGTATTTGGTGGCGACAAAGAACCGCTGCCGATTCAGATCCCGTTCAACGAACTGTTCAAGCGTCTGAAAGCTGGCCGGTTCAAGTCGACCCTGTGGAACCTGAAAGTTGAAGGCCAGGAAGACGTCCGCGTCATCTGCCGCGACGTTCAGCGTGACGTCGTCAAAGACCTGCCGACCCACCTGGATCTGATGCGCCTGCGTCGCACCACCAAGATCGCGCTGTTCATCCCGGTTGAGTTCATCAACGAGGAAGAAGCACCCGGCATCAAGAAGGGCGGCGTTCTGACCGTTGTCCGTCCGGAAGTCGAACTGCTGTGCACCGCAGGTGATATTCCTGAGAAGATCACTGTTGACGTGACCGGCATGAACATCAACGACGTTGCCACCATTTCGTCGGTCGACCTGCCCGAAGGCACCAAGCCGACCATCGATCGTGACTTCGTGATCGCGAACATCTCGGCACCGACCGGTCTGGTAACGGATGATGACGAAGAGGGTGAAGAGGGCGAAGTGGCCGTAGACGAAGTTGAAGTCGTCGGTCAGGAAGCCGAAGAATAAGTTCAGGTTTCAGTACCTTGAATTTGAAACGGGGCTCCTTTGGAGCCCCGTTTTTTTTGTCGAATGCGGATCTTCGCGCTAGCTTGCCGCCGGCTCCGGCATTCACTCTGGCGGATTGAAATCACGGCCCCTACTGGCCAGGCGCGCCTCACCTACTGCTGTTAGTGACAGGCAATGGCAGACGAAGTCTCACTGGAATTCCGATCCAATTCGGGGCATGAGGAAGCAAGTCGTACAATGACGCGCGGAGCAGAACCATGAAACTTTTTGTCGGGCTGGGCAATCCGGGGCAGAAATATGCCCGGAACCGGCACAATATCGGCTTTATGGCACTGGACAGGATTGCCGACGATCACGGTTTCGGCCCGTGGAAATCAAAGTTTCAGGCAGAAATCGCCGAAGGGCGACTAGGTTCGGAAAAGGTGCTGCTGATCAAGCCACAAACCTTCATGAACCGCTCGGGTCAATCCGTGGGTGAGGCTATGCGCTTTTACAAGCTGGACTCAACCGATGTGACTGTTTTTCACGACGAGCTGGATCTTGCGCCCGGTAAGGTGCGTGCGAAAGCAGGTGGAGGTCACGCCGGGCATAACGGTCTGCGGTCGATCCATGACCATATCAGCCCGGCCTATGATCGAGTTCGTCTGGGCATTGGGCATCCGGGCCGTAAGGAACTGGTCTCGCCTTATGTCCTGAGTGACTTTGCCAAGGCAGATTCGGATTGGCTGGAAGACGTCTTGCGGGGGGTTTCCGACGGTGCTGGTCATTTGGCAGATGGCGATGGTGGCAAATTCATGAACGCGGTCGCATTGCGCACCGCACCGCCACGGTCATCAAAAACCGCTGCGGCCTCCTCGAAATCGGTCGCTGCAGCTACGCCTGAACCCGAGGCGGACACCAGGTCCGCCATGCAAAAACTGATGGACAAGTTCAAGTAAGGCCAACGATGTTGCCGCTACGTCTCAATTGCGAACTGCGCCAGTCCGCGCTCCAATGCACACCAAAAGCGGGAGGTAACATATGCGAACCCTGATGAAATGGGTGCTGCGCATCGTTTTGATGTTGGTGCTGGCAGCGGTGGTCGTTGGCGTTTGGAAGCGTGAAGAGATTCAGCGCCTGATGGCCGTGAACTCTCTGTTTTCCGAAGAAAAGATCATTCACAACTTCTCTCACATGGATGACGCCTTCCTGACTGTCGACCTGCCAAGGGGGGAAGGTGCGACATTCGAACTGCCCTACGGCCCCGGTTTTGACCTGCCCGAGGGCACGGACAAATGGGTCGAAGACCGGGCTGTAACCTCTTTGCTGGTGATGCAGGACGGGCAGATCA
Organism: Ruegeria sp. CDSB086; assembly: GCF_059611065.1. Taxonomy (NCBI): domain Bacteria; kingdom Pseudomonadati; phylum Pseudomonadota; class Alphaproteobacteria; order Rhodobacterales; family Roseobacteraceae; genus Ruegeria; species Ruegeria sp. CDSB086. The sequence goes on from NZ_JBXWOV010000011.1 coordinate 67,164, forward strand.
GGTTCGAAGAATACTATTTGGGGACCGCCCCCGAGGATCGCCGGATATCCTGGTCGGTCGCCAAAAGCTATCTGTCCGCCCTGTTCGGCATCCTGATGGCCGAAGGCGCCATCGACTCGCTGGACGATCCGGTGGTCAAATACGCCCCGAAACTGCAGGGCACCGCTTATGACGGCGCAACGATCCGCAATGTTCTGAACATGGCCAGCGGTGTGACCTTCGACGAGGACTATCTGGACTACAACTCCGACATCAACCGAATGGGTCGCGTCGTCGCCCTGGGTGGAGAGCTGGATGACTTTGCCGCCTCGCTGAACGAAACCTTCGTCGAGCCCGGCGAGACATGGCAATATGTCTCGATCGACACACACGTTATCGGCATGGTTGTTCGCGGTGCGACGGATCGGTCTGTGGCTGACTTGCTGACCGAAAAGATCATTGAACCTCTGGGCCTTGAACGCGACGGCTACTATGTCACCGACGGTGCTGGCGTGGCTTTCGTCTTGGGCGGGTTGAACTTCACTACTCGCGACTTTGCCCGGTTTGGACAGATGATCCTGCAAAACGGCGAGCATAATGGCCAGCAGATCGTGCCCGCCGAATGGATTGCGGAATCCGTTTTTCCGAGCGCCCCGACCGAAGCCGGAGAGATCGGGTATGGCTACCAGTGGTGGATCCCCGTCGGCGCGCATGAAGGCGAGTTTCTGGCCCGTGGCGTTTATGGTCAGTACATCTATTTCGACCAACCGCGCGGTGTTGTTATCGTTTCAACCGGGGCTGATCGCAGTTTCCGTGACGATGGCGTCAACGAAACAAACATAGAAATGTTCCGCACAATCGCCCAAAGCCTGTAAGGTGTGCCCATGCAAAAACTGGACAGCATAAACGTTCTGGGGGGCGTCCTTGCCCCCTGCTCCCGCGATCCACAGACCGGTTTTTTTCGGGACGGGGCCTGTAACACCTGCGCCGAAGATCAGGGCAGTCACACGGTCTGCGCGGTCATGACGGCCGAGTTTCTGGCCTATTCCAAGTATGTTGGCAATGACCTCAGCACACCGCGCCCCGAGTTCGATTTTCCCGGTCTCAAGCCCGGTGACAACTGGTGCCTGTGTGCCGGGCGGTTCCTGCAGGCCCATGACGAAGGCTGCGCGCCCAAGGTTGATCTGGAGGCCACGCATCAGCAGGCGCTGGACATTGTCCCTATTGGAATTTTACGCGAAAATGCCGTCGAACCTGATTGACCTCAGGGGCAAAAAGACATCAAAGAAGCCCGCCAGCCGACACTTTGTTTAGCAAGCGCGAAACCGTCAAAAAACGAGGTAGGCTATGAGCTTTATCGCCATGAACCGCTTCAAAGTCCGTTTGGGCAGCGAAGCCGATTTCGAATCCGTTTGGAAAGACCGCGAAAGCCGGTTGAAAGAACTGCAAGGATTTCAGGAGTTCCGCCTTCTGAAAGGCCCCGAGGGCGACGGGTATCGGCTGTATTCCAGCCACGTGATTTGGGACAATCGCAGCGATTTCGCGGCCTGGACCAAATCCCAACAATTCCGGGACGCGCACAAAAACGCTGGCAACGGCAAGACGCAGTCGGCTCTGATCGGACCACCTCAGTTCGAGGGGTTCGAAACGGTTTTGTATCAGAACTGATCAATCCATGTCGCCAACACCGGATTGATGATTACACGGCGCGCGCCAGATAGCCGCGCGATGTGCGCGAGGGCGGACCAGTTGGAAAACTGTGCTCCGCCTCCAACACCCACCCCGCCTCCTTAAGCATCTTGGCCACCTGTTGCGGTCTGTACGACCGGTGACGCCATTGAAGCCAAATAATCGCGTTGCACCAGTGTGGTTTACTGACGACCAACCACAGCTTTGCCGCTGGCGCGGCCTGCCTGCGCATGTGGCGCAGGGCATCGGTAGGATTATCGCAATGTTCAAGGACATGGGCTGCCAGAACGCAATCAAAAGGCTGGGCTGGTGGAAAATCCTCCAACCGGGATCGCGCGGTATGGGTTGTAACGCCCCTTAGGGCCAGCGCACCCTCGGCCTGTTTCAGCATTTTCCCGGACGGCTCGAGCAGTGTGACCTTACCTTCGGGCTGAATGACCGCCCGTGCCTCGGCAAAAGCACCTGTCCCGCACCCCACATCCAGCCCGTTCCGGCCTAGATCATCCGCTGAACCGATCGATAGAAACCCCAGATAGGCATCAAAATAGCCCAGCAGACGCATCTTATCCGCCCAGCCGGGGGCTGCGGCATCGTACTTTTGAGCGAGTTTATCTGAACTGGACGCGTCCTGCATACCACGCAGCGTGGCATGAAAGACCCGGGGCGCAAAGCCCCGGGCGCGCGTTATCCGGCCGAACGGCCTTCGGTGTCGGACATATCAAAGTTCAGGTATTTGGCGACCGTCTGAACGTCCTTGTCGCCGCGACCACACATATTCATGCAGATCAGGTGATCCTTGGGCAGTTCCGGCGCGATCTTCATGACATGCGCCAACGCGTGGCTGGGCTCCAACGCGGGGATGATACCTTCGGTTGCACAGCACAGCTGGAACGCTTCCAGCGCCTCTTTATCGGTGATCGAGACATAGTTCGCGCGACCGATATCATTCAGCCAAGAATGCTCGGGGCCAATACCAGGGTAATCCAGACCGGCCGAGATCGAATAGCCTTCGAGGATCTGGCCGTCATCATCCTGCAGCAGGTAGGTACGGTTTCCGTGCAGCACACCCGGACGACCACCGGTCAGCGAGGCGCAATGTTCCATCTTTTCATTCACGCCTTTACCGCCCGCCTCAACACCGATGATGTTGACGCTCTTGTCGTCAAGGAACGGATAAAACAGGCCCATCGCATTCGACCCACCGCCGATGGCGGCGATAAGCGTGTCGGGCAAACGGCCTTCGGCCTTTTGCATCTGTTCCTTAGCTTCCTTGCCGATGATCGACTGGAAATCACGCACCATCGCCGGATACGGGTGCGGGCCCGCCACAGTGCCGATGCAGTAGAACGTGTCGCGCACATTGGTCACCCAATCACGTAGCGCGTCGTTCATCGCGTCCTTAAGCGTGCCACGGCCCGAGGTCACCGGAATCACTTCGGCACCCAGCAAACGCATACGGAACACGTTGGGCGCCTGACGCTGAACGTCGTGTGCGCCCATGTAAACGATGCATTTCAGGCCGAATTTGGCGCAGACGGTAGCTGTCGCCACGCCGTGCTGCCCCGCACCGGTTTCCGCGATGATCCGGGTTTTACCCATGCGCCGCGCCAGAATGATCTGGCCCAACACGTTGTTGATTTTATGCGCGCCCGTGTGGTTCAGTTCGTCGCGTTTCAGATAGATTTTCGCGCCGCCCAGATGCTCGGTCAGGCGTTCCGCGTAATACAGCGGCGAGGGGCGACCCACATAGTTCGCCCACAGATCGTCCATCTCGGCCCAGAAGGTCGGATCATCCTTGGCCTTCTCATATTCCTCTTCAAGCGACAGGATCAGCGGCATCAGCGTTTCGCTGACAAACCGTCCGCCGAAGATGCCAAACCGGCCCTGTTCGTCGGGACCGGACATGAAGGAATTGAATAGATCGTTGGCCATGGGTGTCTCCCTCGTCGTACCCGTTGTTCATAGGAGGTGCTGCCAGGTTTTGCCATGGCAAAACGTATCATTTCGCGGGTCTGTAGCGATGCTTCCAGATCCGCAGGGCCTGTTCTTCGGTCGGCACCGCGATGCATGAGAAATGATGGAACTCATGCGTGATGGACAACCGGTCCGATGCCTCAAGAACCCGCCTGTGTGGTCCCGAATGGGCAAATGTCAGCATGGCCTCGGCGTCTTGCCAAACGCTGAGCGAAAAGTAGAGCCCACCGTGCGGGAACAACTGCGCATGAACGCACAATGGGTCACCACGCGCCTGCTTCAACGCTTGCCCCGCGCGCCAAAAGAACTCTGGCGCGTTGTACCAATGGTTCAGGGTAACCCCGCCAATCGCTGCAAGCATCATTGCTCCTCCCCGACGTTATATACGGGGGAGGTCAGCAAGCAGATCAATGGGCGGCGGACACGAATTCAGAAATCTTAATGGAGTCTTTAACTCCGGGCGAACTTTCGACGCCGGAAGATACATCAACCTGTTTTGCGCCGGTCATCCGGATCGCCTCGGCAACGTTGTCTGGCGTCAGTCCCCCGGCCAGCATCCACGGCTTTCGCCAGTATTTCCGGCCGGCCAGCAGCCGCCAATCAAAGGCCAATCCATTCCCGCCCGGCAGTTCGGATGCACGCGGAGGTTTCGCGTCGATCAGCAACTGATCTGCAACCTCGGAATACAGGTCAATTGCGCTCAGATCCTCGGCCTCGGCGATGCCGATTGCTTTCATCACCGGCAGGCCAAATCTGTCGCGTACTTCTGAAACCCGCTGCGGTGTTTCCTTGCCATGCAATTGCAACATGTCCAAGGGCACGCGTGCGATGATACGGTCCAGTTCTTCGTCCGTCGCATTCACGGTCAGCGCGACCTTGGCCACGCCTGCAGGAACAAGCTGCGCCAGCCCTGCCGCTGCATCAAGGGCTAGATGCCGCGGCGATTTTGAGAAAAAGACAAAGCCGACATAGCGTGCACCGGCATCAGCCGCAGCGCGCACGTGATCAGGTGCGGTCAGCCCGCAGATTTTAACAGCTACGTTCGTCATAAAAGTGCCTTAGCTGGCTTCGTCCAGCAGAGCCAGAACGTCGTCCTTGCCCTCGTTCTGCTTTTTCTTGAGCTTCTTGACCTCACGCTCAAGCTTGCGCACTTCTCCGGTCTTGGTCGAGGCATCGCGGCGGTGTTTATGCTCGCGCAGCCATTCCCACAGGAAGCCGATGATCAAACCGGCCACGACGCCGCCCAGCACCACGATGAACAGTGGCAAAGACGTTGAGAAATTGAGCCCCAGCAACTCGGCCAGGGCATCCGGCATCAGCTTCAACTCGACGATCTGGCGATTGGCCAGCGAGATTGACACAAGAACGATCCCGAGGATCGCCAGGAAAGCATATCGAAGGTAACGCATCATGGTGTCAGGCTTTACCGTTCAATCGGTCCCTTAGCAACTTGCCAGTTTTGAAGAACGGAACACATTTTTCTTCGACCTGCACGGTCTCACCTGTACGAGGATTGCGGCCAACACGCGCGTCACGTTGTTTGACCGAGAACGCACCGAAGCCGCGCAGTTCGACACGGTCGCCACGCGCCATGGCATCTGTCACTTCTTCGAACACGGTATTCACAATCCGCTCGACATCACGCTGATAGAGATGCGGGTTTTCGTCGGCGATTTTCTGAATCAGTTCTGAACGGATCATGAGTGTTACCCTCCCAGGCGACCGGTTAACCATGTCTATACTTCTGGACAGTATAGGAAAAAACCGTGATCGGGGGAACGTAAACTCTGTGTGCAAAGCATTCATTTTACAGCAAAGTCGCGCGATTTTTTGCTTGTTCAGGCAAAATCCGCTCTTAAAGCGTGAACGACGGCCGCAATAAGGCCAAATTTTGGAACATATTGATTCGCAACAAAAACGGCCCCGCGCGTCTGCACGGGGCCGTAAATTCGGCTGAAAATCCAGCCTGAGCTTAGTCGCCGGATTTCAGCGCTGCACCCAGGATATCGCCCAGCGATGCGCCCGAGTCGGAAGAACCGTACTGTTCCACGGCCTCTTTCTCTTCGGCGATCTCACGTGCCTTGATCGACAGACCCAGACGGCGAGTCTTGCTGTCGACATTGGTGACGCGGACGTCGATCTTGTCGTTAACCGAGAAACGCTCGGGGCGCTGCTCTGCACGGTCACGCGACAGGTCGGAACGACGGATGAAGGACTTCATGCCTTCGTATTCCACCTCGATGCCGCCATCTTCGATCGCAGTGACTTCTACAGTGATGATCGAACCGCGCTTCACGCCGCCAACGGCTTCTGCGAACTTGTCACCACCCAGGGCTTTGATCGACAGCGAGATACGCTCTTTTTCCACGTCAACTTCCGAGACAACGGCCGAAACCATGTCGCCTTTGCGGTAGTTCTGGATCGCATCTTCGCCACGTTCGTCCCACGACAGGTCGGACAGGTGAACCATGCCGTCGATGTCGCCTTCGAGGCCAATGAACAGACCAAATTCGGTGATGTTCTTGACTTCGCCTTCGACTTCGGTGCCCTCGGGGTGTGTTTCTGCAAACACTTCCCACGGGTTGCGCATGGTCTGCTTCAGACCCAGAGACACGCGACGCTTGGCGCCGTCGATTTCCAGAACCATGACGTCTACTTCCTGGCTGGTCGAAACAATCTTGCCGGGGTGGACGTTTTTCTTGGTCCAGGACATCTCGGACACGTGCACCAGACCTTCGACACCGGCTTCCAGCTCGACGAACGCGCCGTAGTCGGTGATGTTGGTGACGCGACCCTGATGGACCGAGCTCAGCGGATACTTGGCAGCAACCAGATCCCATGGATCTTCCTGCAGCTGCTTCATGCCCAAGCTGATGCGGTGGGTCTCTTTGTTGATCTTGATGACCTGAACCTTGATGGTTTCGCCGATCGTCAGGATCTCGGACGGGTGATTCACACGACGCCATGCCATGTCGGTGACGTGCAGCAGGCCATCAACGCCGCCCAGGTCAACAAACGCACCGTATTCGGTGATGTTCTTGACCACGCCTTCGACGGTCTGACCTTCGGTCAGGTTGCCAATGACTTCGGCACGCTGTTCGGCGCGTGATTCTTCCAGGATAGCGCGGCGCGAAACAACGATGTTGCCACGGCGGCGGTCCATTTTCAGAATCTGGAACGGCTGCTTCAGACCCATCAGCGGGCCAGCGTCGCGTACGGGGCGGACGTCAACCTGCGAACCGGGCAGGAACGCAACTGCGCCACCCAGATCGACGGTGAAGCCACCTTTGACGCGACCAAAGATTGCACCTTCGACGCGCTGGTCGTCGGCATATGCTTTTTCAAGACGGTCCCATGCCTCTTCACGGCGGGCCATCTCGCGCGAGATAACGGCTTCGCCACGGGCGTTCTCTGCGGCGCGCAGGTAGACTTCTACCTCGTCACCAACAGCAATTTCAGGGGCTTCGCCGGGATTTGCGAATTCTTTCAGATCAACGCGGCCTTCCATTTTGTAGCCAACGTCGATGATGGCTTGGCCGGCTTCGATCGCCAGTACCTTGCCTTTGACAACAGAACCCTCTTCGGGCGTGTCCATTTCGAAGCTTTCGTTCAGGAGGGCTTCGAATTCCTCCATGGTTGTATCAGCCATCTGGCAGTGTTTTCCTTTACATACGTTTTTACTGGCCGAGCGGTTGTCTCCGCCGGTCTTGTTTCATGGTGTCATCGGACGTGATCCGGTGCGCCCCTGAGCAAACAAACACAAAGGGCCGAGGTTACCCGGCCCTGCTCAGTAACGTCATCCGGACGTTGACCGCCCTTGTGGTGACAGCGCGCGTATATGCGGAATTCCCGACATGTGCAAGAGGAAAGCCTTGAAATACAGGGCATCGGCCGCCGTCACACCTGGCTCGCCATGTCCCAAACGCGCCGGTCCCGTTGCAACATGGAGTGCTCAATCGCATTCAAACGCAAATAGGCATCATCGGGATCATTCGCTCCGCCTACCTTATCCCAAATGCGCAGCGCCGAGGCCGGGCTCCACGGCAAACAAGCCGAGGCAAGCCACAATCGCAACTCAGCAGGTAACGCGTCATAGGCTTGCATTGGTGATCCCGTCCGCCGGCGGCGTTTGATCTGGCTGCGCAGGTTTCGGTTCTTTCTGCGGTCAGTCATTGTGCGCTCCGTTCATCGGCGCGCACGAACCTAGACTGTCAGGTGTCAGTGGATATTGCCATGCTCGCTCGATAGTTTTGCTATGTTATTACATTAGTAATATCCATGTGCAACCGCACTCGTAATGGCATTGCTCGATTCCTGCGAAGAATGTCGTGTTTCGAACAGCAAAGTCTGCGCCACTTGCGAAGCTTTGAAAAAGTCGGAGGATCTCATGCGTCAAGACCTGAACTTTCTCGTCATCATTTCAGACGAACACCGCAAAGACGCAATGGGATGCGCTGGCCATCCGATTGTCAAAACGCCCAATCTGGATGCACTGGCCGCGCGCGGAACGATGTTTGAGTCCGCCTACACGCCTTCACCCATGTGCGTACCCGCACGGGCGGCGCTTGCGACCGGAGACTGGGTTCACACGACAGGAAACTGGGACAGCGCAACCCCCTATGACGGGCACCCGCGCAGCTGGATGAGGCAGGTGCGCGACGCCGGGCGCGAGGTCGTCGCTATTGGAAAACTGCACTTCAGGTCCAACCAAGACGACAATGGCTTCTCCGAGGAGATCCTGCCGATGCACGTGGTCGGAGGTGTCGGCTGGGCCGTTGGGCTTTTGCGCGAAAACCCACCAGACTATGATTCGGCATCCGAGCTGGCAGGCGATGTGGGCGTCGGGCCCAGCACCTACACCGATTACGATCTGGACATTACCGCAGCAGCCGAGGCCTGGCTGGCCGATCCCACCCGCCAGGACAAACCCTGGGCAGCATTTGTGTCGCTGGTCAGTCCGCACTATCCCCTGACCTGTCCCAAGGAATGGTACGACCTTTACGACCCTGCTCAGATAGATTTGCCGGTCGGGTATGGCAAAGGGCTGCCGGATCATGAAGAGCTTCGCAACATCGCCGCGTTCTTCAACTACGATGACTATTTTGACGAACAGAAAATGTGCGAAGCCAAGGCGGCTTATTATGGCCTGACCTCACTGATGGATGATTGCGTGGGGCGCATCCTGAAAGCCTTGTCCGACAGTGGTCATGCTGAAAATACGGTCGTGATCTATGTATCCGACCACGGTGACATGATGGGGGATCAGGGGTTTTGGACCAAACAGGTAATGTATGAGGCCAGTGCAGGAATTCCGATGATCGCGGCCGGCCCGGGTATCCCGTCGGGGCGACGCGTCACCACATGTACCAATCTGACCGATATCGCTGCAACCGCCCGGGACGTCTGCGGCGTCGAAGCCGACGAGGGCAACGCGGGTCAACCCGGCTTGTCTCTGATCGAGTTGGCAAATGCGCCGGACGACCCCGACCGAACCGGCTTCAGCGAATACCACGATGGTGGGTCAAGAACCGGCAGTTTCATGGTGCGATGGGACGAATGGAAATACGTCTATTATGTCGGACAGCCCCCGCAATTGTTCGACCTGTCAACCGATCCTCAAGAACAGACCAACCGCGCGCTGGATCGGGTAAATGACCCGCAGGTTCAGGCTGCGCTGGTCGAAGGGGAACGCCGTCTGCGAGAAATCTGCGACCCCGAAGAGGTCAACTCCTGCGCCTTTGCCGATCAACGCAAGAAAATCGAAGACCTAGGCGGAGAAGAAGCCTGCCGCACGGCCTTTGTCTTCAATCACACGCCGACCCCGTCCGAGCAGGAAAAGCTGCGTGAAGGACCCGCGCTTTAGCGCAGGTATTTTGCATTTCTCCAGTGGGTCCTCGGTCCGCGCAGCGCAGTTCAATGCTGCCACCACCGCAAAGCTGCGCCGAGCGCTAGGACCTTCTAGAACAGTTGCAGGTCCTTCTTGCCGCTTTGGATTTCGGCAAGGTTCGGCATGTTCTGGATTGCCACGGGTGCAAGTTGTTCGCCCGGCATCGCGACGGTCGGTTGCATCGCAGCCGCCATACCAAAGGCTGGGGGCTGCTCCAGCTCTCCTCGGATATCGCGCAACAGTGTTTTGTGATCCGGCATCGCCTTGAGGATCTGCGCAAGATCCACCTTCGCGCCCTTCCACCACTGGAACCAAATCGGTTTCTTCAACGGCCGCAGACGATCACGGATGCCGGTCCCATAGCCGGTGTCATAGACCTGCTTGCCCAAAAGAACCGTCTGATAAACGCGGAAATTAAACAGTGTGGCGAATTCGATATCGTGTTCCATGGGCAGGCGGTGCTGCCACAATTCCAGGTTTTCGGCCAAACGATCCGGTATCTTCATCTCTGTGCGCGCATCGATCCAATATTGATCATCCGTGCGGTTGCCCAGGCGATAGTGCAGACAGATGAAATCTAGGACCTCATCATACATCTGGTTCATTTGCCGGTTATATCTTGCCCGCAGCGATGGTTCGATGTCGCGTGTAGGCAGGTGTTCTGCGAACCAGCGCACCGCGTGATCAACCATATGGATTGCGGTACTTTCCAACGGTTCAATGAACCCGCCAGACAAACCGATTGCCAGACAGTTCTTGACCCAGGCATTGCGCACGCGCCCGATGCGCATCGGGATCACGCGCGGTGTCAAACCTTTGCCGCTGTCGCCTAGCCATTCGAGATATTCATCTGCCGCCTGATCATCCGTGCGATGCGCCGATGAATACACATATCCTGTGCCCACACGGTTGTAGAGCGGCACCCGCCATGTCCAACCGGCGCCCAGCGCGGTAGACCGGGTGACGCTTTCGATTTTCTCTGGGTCGGGATGTTCAATCTGCAACGCCATGGCGCGGTCGTTGGGCAGGTAATCCGAGTAATCCATAAACGGCTCACCCAGTGCTTTGTTGATGATCAAACCGCGGAACCCGGTGCAATCTATGACCATCTCGATGTCGTGGCGGCCCTTACGCTCTAACATCAGATGGCTGACATTACCCTGTTCATCCAGCTCAACCGCCTGCACCTCATCCTGAATGTGCTCCACCCCGCGCTTGGTGCAGACCTTGGTCAGCATGCCCGCAAATTTCACGGCGTCCAGATGATATGCGTAGCCAAACCGTTGTTCGAACTCGGGCTGACCCAGCGGTCGCCCGCCCTTGCACAGGCGGGCCAGATCGTCGTGCGGCGAGATGGATTGCGTAAAGTCCCGATCGCCATTGCCAAAGCGCAAGAAGTATTCGGCGGCTTCCAATCCTTCCAACAACTGACCGTGGGCAAAAGGGTTCACGTAGTCGATGCGATTGCCCTTTGCGTCCTTATTCCAATTGCAGAACTTCACGCCCAGCTTGAACGACGCATTGGTCTCGCGGAAAAAATCCCGCTCGGAAATGCCCGCTTGGCGCAGTGTGACCGGCATACGCGGTACCGTGGCCTCACCGACGCCAACGGTGGCGATATTGGGGCTTTCGATCAGGCAGATGCGCGGGCGATCCTTGGGGGCCGAGGTGCGTGAAAACACCATGTCCAGTATCAGCGCGGTCATCCAACCCGCCGTGCCACCACCCACGATAGTGATCTTACGCAAACGATTATTCATATTGTTCTGTCCCTGTTGGCTTGAGGGATTTTTTGGCTGCTTCCCCTTTTTGTTTTTGAGGATTGTTTGGCAGCCTTCCCTTCTGGCATGGGCAAAGCATAGCAGGTTTCCTGCGTCCAGCTAGGGTCTAGCGCGCCCTGACCTGAATGTACTTTCCTTCTTTCGGCAAAGCGACGCTCGGTCACGGCACCCTACCCCGGGCAGTACAAATAACCGCGATGCGTTAAAGGCAAACCGGGCCGCCGATGGACCGCAGCTTCTGCGCGGCAACTTGAAATCAGAGCAAACGCAATTCCCGGGCGCGTGTCAGATTTCCTCACCTTTTTTCAGAAGCTCTTCGATCAGATCGCGCTGCAAATCCTGGCTGTCGCCCCCTCCGAATTCCGCCGCGCCACCGGTGTACAAGGTGCCATAAGTCTTGGCGATATTCACTGTCTGGGCCAGCCCCGAGATCAGTTGGTTCTTGTCCAGCCGGGATAGCGGATGGATGTACGCAGCCCACAAGATACCATTCGCGAGCGCGTAACGCGCGTCTAGCGTACTGTCAAAATTCGCCTGCATCACGCGTTCAAGGTCAGCGGGCGACAAATCTTCGGCGCTGCCAATCGCGACCATGGCCCGCATCCGATCCGCATTGATATCCGTAACAACCAGCACCGTTACGTCCCCAACCTTCAGCTCAAACCCCGGTCCAAACGGTTTCGCGTCAGGATCGAGCGCAAAGATGATCTTTCCCAACCGCTCATACGTCATTGGGGGTTCCGGCTCAGCCGTCTCTTGGGCCAATGCACCTCCGGCAAGGAAAATCATCAATAAGGCTAGTCGGATCATGGCATCGCTCCTGCAGGCTATGGATCGACAATAGGGTCGGGGCGCAGACCTGACCAAACAAAGCTTGGTGAACAGTATTTCGAAGGCACCGACAGCTTTGAACGATCTGCAAGATACTCGGGGCTTTCTGCGATAGCTCGTTCAGAACCTAGTTCCTAGCTTTAGTTCAGCGGCTGGCAGACCTGCTGGCCGGACTCTGAACCGGAAAGGAAATACAAATGAAGTCTCTCGTTCTTACCACCCTGATCGCCACATTGCCCCTGATCGCAGCCCCGGCCTTTGCTGCGGATGAGATCAACGTATCAAACGGTATTTCTGCCGCCGGTGCGCCGCTTGCCGCGCATGGGGTCGATCTGGTGACTCTCGTTAACGACGGCAACCCGGTCGATGGCTTTGCCACCCACTCGGCCACTTATGACGGCGCATCTTATTACTTCACCAGCGCCGCCAACCGCGAAGCGTTCGAGGCCAACCCGGCGGCCTACCTGCCACAACATGGCGGGTTCTGTTCGTTCGGCGTTTCTGTGGGCAAAAAATTCGACGGCGATCCGGATCAATACCTTGTGGCTGACGGAAAGCTGTATCTGTTCCTGAACGCTGATACTCGCGCGGCGTTCCTTGAAGATGTCTCTGCCACATCCGAAACCGCTGACAATCAGTGGTCCAAGATCAAAAGTATCGCGGTCGGAGAACTGTAATCTGGCCACAAAAGACCAAGGCCTGCACGGTTACGACCGTGCGGGCTTTTTTGCTTCAATGACCTTGATGGCTTTTTCCAACGCGGCTTCGACGCTCAAATCTGACGTGTCCAGCAAGACTGCATCCTCTGCTGGCTTCATCGGCGCAGTGCTGCGTTCCGTATCCCGCGCGTCGCGCTCTTTTACGTCCGACAGCACCTGTTCACGCGAGATATCATTGCCCTTCGCGCTGAGCTCAAGGAACCGACGCTCGGCCCGAACTTCGGGGCTGGCGGTGACGAACAGTTTCACCTCGGCCTCGGGACAAATCACAGTACCGATGTCGCGACCATCCAGCACAGCGCCCCCGCAGCGGCGCGCAAACGCCCGCTGGAAGTCAACCAACGCGGCCCGAACCTCGGGAATCACGGCTACTTTTGAGGCTGCTTGCGCAATCTCGGCCGTGCGCAAATCGCCCTGCTCCAACTCTTCGGGGGTCAATGCTTGTGCTGCCGCAATCGGCTCCAGTCCTTGCAAGGTCCGTCTGCCGACCGCGCGGTACAAAAGCCCGGTGTCCAGATGCGCGAACCCAAACCGGGCCGCGACCGCTTTTGAGATCGTGCCCTTGCCCGCTGCAGCTGGTCCGTCAATGGCGATTGTGAACTTTAAATCCGACATCAAACCTACCGATTATTTCGCTGCAGTTTCGCACCCAACGTGGCCATCAAAGGTTCAAAAATCGGGAACGAAGTGGCGATCGGGCCCGCATCGTCGACGGTTACACCCTTTTTGGCCCCCATCCCCAAAATCATGAACGACATGGCGATCCGGTGGTCCAGAAAGCTTTCGCAGGTGCCGCCACCGGGGACGTTGCCGATGCCCAACCCTTCAACCGACCACCATTCATCACCTTCTTCGACAGTTACACCATTGGCGCGCAGGCCCTGGGCCATTGCGTCGATCCGGTCGCTTTCCTTTACGCGCAGTTCTTTTACGCCGCCCATCATCGTGACACCGGTGGCATTTGCCGCAATCACGGACAAAACCGGGTATTCATCAATCATCGAGGCCGCGCGTTCCGGTGGAACATCGATCCCCTTCATATCCGGCGAGTACTTTGCGCGCAGATCGGCGACAGGTTCGCCGCCCTCTTCGCGCTCATTCTCATAGGTCAGGTCTGCACCCATCTCGCGCAGCGTAGTGAACAACCCCGCACGGGTGGGGTTCAGGCCGATGCCCGGCACCAAAACGTCCGACCCAGGCGTGAGCAGCGCCGCGCAGACCGGAAAGGCCGCGCTGGACGGGTCGCGTGGCACGGCGATGACCTGCGGTTTCAACTCGGGGCGACCAGTCAGAGTGATAACCCGGCCCTCATCGGTGTCCTCAACGGTGATTTCCGCACCAAAGCCCGCCAGCATCCGCTCGGAATGGTCCCGTGTGGCCTCTTTCTCGATCACCACAGTTTTGCCGGGGGCATTGAGGCCAGCCAGCAGCACCGCAGATTTTACCTGGGCGGAAGGCACGGGTACCTCGTAGCGCACCGGCGTGGAGTCAGCCGCGCCAACGATAGTCATCGGCAAGCGCCCCCCTGAACGGCCCACCGATTGCGTTCCAAACAGCGCCAGCGGATCTGTGACCCGCGCCATGGGGCGTTTATTCAGGCTAGCGTCGCCCGTAAAAGTCGCCGAAATCGGACAGGTCGCCATCGCGCCCATAATCAAGCGAACACCGGTGCCCGAGTTGCCGCAATCAATCACCTGATCGGGTTCGGCAAAGCCACCGACACCTACACCATGCACAGTCCATTCGCCGCCGCCATGGTCAGTGACCTCAGCCCCGAAGGCGCGCATGGCCTTGGCGGTGTCCAGAACATCTTCACCTTCCAACAGACCCGAGATCCGGGTCTCGCCCACGGCCATCGCACCCAGGATCAGCGACCGGTGCGAAATAGATTTGTCACCGGGCACCTCTGCGGTTCCGGTCAGCGGGCCGCAGGGATGCGAGGTCATCGGGATGGGCGTGCCGTGTCCGGACATGGGGGCTCCTGTTTTCGCTATCAGTTCAAGGCGGATTAGCGAATTGGGGCCGGTTGGTCCAGCCGCAATCAGTCTTTGCGGCGGAAGGTCAGGTAGTGTGGCGTACGGCCTTCACGCAGGGCCTTCTGTTCATAGCGGGTGGAAATCCAGTCATCCCAGGGCTCGCGCCAGTCAGCAGGACGCTCGGCCAGCCATTCGAACCCGGCGCGCGGCACCTCTTCCAATGTCTGGCGCACATAGTCGGGAATGTCCGTAGCAACGCGAAAAATAGACCCCGGCTTCAGGGCACGGGCCAAAGGCTCCAGATGTTCCTGCGTCACGAAACGGCGACGGTGGTGCCGTGTCTTGGGCCATGGGTCGGGATACAGTAGGAAGGCGCGAGAGATGCTGGCCCCGGGCAGAACATCGAACAGATCGCGCACATCGCCCGGATGCACCGCCAGATTTTCAACCCCGGCTTGACGAATCTTACCCAACAGCATCGCGACGCCGTTAATATACGGTTCGGCCCCAATAATGCCGATATCGGGGTTGCTGGCAGCCTGGTGCACAAGATGCTCACCCCCACCAAAGCCGACCTCAAGCCAGACGTCCCTGCCATCGAACAGAGCGTTCAGATCCAGCGGATGGCGTTCGGGATTGGTTTCCCAATCCACCGCACCCGGTGACAGTGCATCAAGGTCTTCGTTCAGATAGGTCTTTTGGCTGGGCTTCAGGGTTTTCCCTTTGAAGCGGCCATAGAAGTTTCTGCGCGGGCGTTGTGGGGTCTGGGTGCTCATGGCGGTGGCCATACTGCGACGCCGAGGTTGGTTCAAGAGGGGCGTAGTAATCACCGTTCAACAAAAAAGCGCGCCGATGTCGGCGCGCTTTGATAATTCGGATCAGACCGTGGCTTTCAGCGCATCGGCCAGATCGGTCCGTTCCCAGCTAAAACCGCCATCCGCCTCGGGTTCGCGGCCAAAGTGGCCGTAAGCCGCCGTGCGCTGATAGATAGGCTTGTTCATCTGCAGGTGCTGCCGGATACCGCGCGGGGTTAGATCCATGACCTGACCAACAGCCTTTTCGATTTCTGCGTCCGGGATTTCACCAGTGCCGTGAGTGTCGGCATAGATAGACAGCGGCTTGGACACACCAATCGCATAGCTTAGCTGGATCGTGCAGCGTTCTGCCATTCCGGCGGCCACAACATTCTTGGCTAGGTAACGCGCGGCATACGCGGCCGAACGGTCCACCTTGGTCGGGTCCTTACCCGAGAACGCGCCGCCGCCGTGCGGGGCTGCGCCACCATAAGTGTCTACGATGATCTTGCGCCCGGTCAGACCTGCGTCACCATCCGGGCCACCGATCACGAATTTGCCAGTGGGGTTCACGTGCCACTCGGTTTCGTCGCTCAACCACCCTTCGGGCAGTGTTTCACGGATGTAAGGCTCAACAATCGCGCGGATGTCGGCGGAACTCAGCGCTTCGTCCAGGTGTTGTGTCGACAATACGATCGAGCTGACACCCACAGGTTTGCCGTCACGGTAAACGACCGACAATTGCGACTTGGCATCAGGACCCAGCGCGGGTTCGCTGCCATTCTTGCGCACTTCGGCAAGACGGCGCAGGATCGCGTGTGAATACTGGATCGGTGCCGGCATCAGCGCAGGCGTTTCCGTGGTCGCATAACCGAACATGATGCCTTGGTCACCGGCACCTTCGTCCTTGTCTGCGGCGGCATCCACACCTTGGGCGATATGTGCGGACTGTTCGTGCAGCAGGTTCGTTACCTCGACGGTTTCGTGGTGGAACTTGTCCTGCTCGTATCCGATGTCTTTGATGCAGGCGCGCGCAATCTCGTCGATGCGGCCCATGTAGTCGTGCAGCTTTTCCTGATCAGTCAGACCTACTTCGCCACCGATGACGACCCGGTCGGTCGTAGCAAAGGTTTCGCACGCCACGCGCGCTTCGGGTTCTTCATTCAGAAATGCGTCAAGCACGGCATCAGAAATCCGGTCACAAACCTTATCCGGGTGTCCTTCGGAAACGGACTCCGAAGTAAATGTGTAGTTCTGTCGGGACATGAAAGTGCTCCATTAAGGTTTTCCCATCACGCCAGGAAGCCGTTGTGATGAGCATGCAAGGGGATACGCACCATGAAACACAGCGTCAATCCAAAATTACCGTTGTTGTCTTCTGGCGTTGCGTGAAAGCAGCGCATAGAGCGCCAACAGCGCGACAAAGACCGGTGCATCACCCAGCCGGGCGTACACTGTCGGAGCCAGCGCACTGGGCAATGTCGCATCGACAAAACCGGCCTGCCCCAACGGCAAAGCTTCTGTAACCCGACCCAGCGGGTCAATCATCGCTGACACTCCGGTATTTGCCGACCGCATCATTGGCAACCCTTGCTCGATGGCGCGCATTTGCGCCTGAGCCAGGTGCTGGTAAGGTCCCGAGCGCGTACCGAACCAAGCGTCATTGGTGATCTGCAGCAGAAAATCGGCACGACCCGGTGCAGACAAGACGTCCTGAGTGAAAACCGCCTCATAGCAAATAAGCGGCAAGGCTTTCCCCAGCTTGCCAGCGTCCATCAGCGAAGCCCCCGGTCCGGCGCTAAAGCCATTACCGGTGGTGGCAGCCATTCCGTAAATTCCGAACTGAGCCAAGATGTCACCAAATGGGACATATTCGCCAAAGGGCGCCAGATGATGCTTGTCATAAAGCCCCTGCTGCCGGCCATCTTCATCCAGATAGATCATCGAATTGTAAATGCGCGGGCCGTCCCCTCTCTGAATACCCAGAAATACGGGCGTCCCCTGCGCGGCATCGGCGATTGCGGTCAGATAAGGCTGCGCACTGCCCAGCCATGCAGGAACCGAGGTTTCCGGCCAGACAATCAAATCCGGTCGCGGGGCCGCCGCCGTAAACTCTAGTTGTCGGGCAAAAAACAGCGGGGCGTAATCCGGATCCCATTTCTGATGCTGGGGTGCATTTGGTTGAATGAGGCGGACAACATTGTCAGTGTCCGTAACAACCGGGCGCGACATGGCATAAATCAATGCGAAACACGCGGTTCCAACGGTCAGGACTGACGGAACCACATAGCCATCGCGCCGCGACAGCGCGGCCCCGAGCGGCAAAGTCGCCAGCAAAGTCACCGCGCCCAGCCCATATGGCCCGAACAGAGACAATAGCTGCGCGACCTGTGTATTCACCCAGACCTGCGCCAGCCCCGCCCAGGGAAACCCCGTCAGGACATAGCCTCGGGCAAATTCCAGCAGTGAGATTGAAATCGCCAGAAACACGGCCTGTGATACGCCATCGCTGTCGGGACGCCGCACCAGCCAAAAGGCAAGCGCCCAAAACAGAGCGAGGCCGCCTGCCATGAATGTCAGGGCAAAAGGCGCCATCCATCCGTGACGCTGGACATCAACGAGGAACGGTTCGACAATCCAACTGAGCGCATGTGCGAAATACCCGGTCGCGAAGGCCCAGCCCAACCACGCCGCCCTCGCCCGCGTCTCAGTCGTAAGAAACAGAGGCGACAGCAGGATCAGTGCGATCACTGTTGCCGGCCAAATGCCGAACGGAGCAAGCCCAAACGCCGCGATCGCGCCCAGCAGAGCTACGGATATTAACCGCAACCAAAACGGCCAGCCCTGTGCAGGGTTCATTCAACGCGATCCGGCAACATGACACGCAGACGTTTGATCCGGCGCGGGTCGGCGTCAATCACCTCGAACTCGGGACCTTCGGGATGCAACACGACCTCGCCCCGTGCTGGGACGCGACCAGACAGCATGAAGACCAATCCGCCCAAGGTGTCGATTTCTTCCTCGTCCACGTCCTCGTGACTTGTCAGAGAACGCCCTATCTCGGCCTCAAATTCCTCCAAGGGGACGCGGGCTTGCACGACATAGCAGCCGGGCTTTTCCTGTATCCAAAGCTGGCCTTCGTCGGCATCGTGCTCATCCGCAATCTCACCGACCACCTGTTCGATCAGATCCTCGATCGACACCAGACCATCAACACCGCCGTATTCGTCAATCACCAGCGCCATATGGCGGCGTTCGGTCTGCATCTTCGTCAACAACACGCCAATAGGCATCGACGGCGGCACAAACAGCAAAGTGCGCAGCATCGAGACCAGATCAAACTCTGAACCCGTGCCATTAAATCCGTGCGTAAGCGCAAAATCCTTGAGGTGCACAAACCCCAAAGGCGTATCAAGCGTTCCCTCGTAGACGGGGATCCGGGACAGGCCGCTGTCGCGGAAAACCTGGGCCAGCTCATCCTTGCTGATTGTCGAGGGCACAGACACGATTTCCGCCGTCGGAATAGCCACATCTTCGACCCGCATTCGCCGCAGATTGATCATGCCGCGAGGCTGAACCATGTCGACCTCATGTCCATTGGTCGCGCTGACCTCTTCGTCGCTCTGCGGCGAGAACGCGTCCACTATTCGAGAAAAGAAGCCAGCATTTTTGCTGGCATTTTCACCGCTGTCCTTCGGTTGCGCGCTCTGCGCCGCCATAGAACTGCCGTCTGTATCGCCCATAATCCTGTTCCAAATGATCGGCCAATGCGGCCACTGTTACATACTATATGGGTCATCTATACCCATTTTGCCAAGTATCTCGACTTCGACCTCTTCCATCAAAGTGGCGTCGGGGTCACGGATGTGGTCATAGCCCAGCAAGTGTAACACTCCGTGAATGATCAGATGCGTGACGTGATCGTCCATAGTTGTGTTGGCGTCGTCCGCTTCGCGTGCGCAAGTATCAAAGGAAATCGCAATGTCGCCTAGCGCGATTTCGCCCGTAAAGTCTGGCGCGGGTCGGGCAGGTCTCTGCCCCGCTTCGTCAGCGGTCAGCTCTTCGGCTGGCCAACTCAGCACATTGGTCGGAGTGGGCTTTTCCCTAAATTCCGCGTTCAGATCAGCAATTCGCGCATCATCGCAGGCCAGCAGGCTGACTTCGCACAGCTCGGCGTCCAGATCGCAAAAGTCCAAAACAGCCTTTATCGCGCGCGCAGCCAACGGTTCAAGCTGTTGCCAGCGCGCATCTTCGATCGTCACTTCCAGGTTCATCTCACCGTGTCCAAAGCCCTGTGGCTGCAACCGGGACGACTATGCTTTCTCGCGGCCCGAGTCGGCCTCATACGCTTCGATAATGGCGGCCACAAGCGGGTGGCGCACAACATCCTTGGACGTGAAGTAGTTGAAGCTGATGTTTGGTATCGTATTCAACAAACGCTCGGCATCGGCCAGCCCTGACTGAACACCGCGCGGCAGGTCAACCTGCGAGCGGTCACCGGTGATCACCATTCGGCTACCTTCACCCAGACGCGTCAGGAACATTTTCATCTGCATGGTCGTGGCATTCTGCGCTTCATCCAGCACAACAAACGCATTCGCCAGCGTACGTCCCCGCATGAAGGCCAGCGGCGCAATTTCGATTCGCTTTTCTTCAATCAGTTTGGCCAACTGCTTTCCGGGAAGAAAGTCATTCAATGCGTCGTACAGCGGCTGCATGTAAGGATCGACCTTGTCTTTCATGTCGCCGGGCAGATAGCCCAGCTTTTCGCCAGCTTCGACTGCAGGGCGGCTGAGAATGATCCGATCTACATGGCCTCCGATAAACATCGACACGCCAGCGGCCACGGCAAGATAGGTCTTACCTGTACCGGCAGGGCCAATTCCAAAGGCCAGTTCGTTCTGGAACAGCGACTGGACATAAGCCTTTTGCGCATCCGTGCGCGGCTCGACCAGTTTCTTGCGCGTCTTGATTTCGACCGTGCCGCCTCTGAACATTTCGAGCTGGTCACCGTCGCGGCTGCCGGTTCCCGTCTCCGAGCCACCCATTCGCAGCTCGCGGTCGACATCGGCCGCTTCGACGTCACGTCCGCCTTCCAAGCGCGTGTATAGCGCCTGCAAAACCTCGATGGCCTGCTTCTGGGCGTCTTCGTCACCCATCACGGCCAGCTGATTCCCGCGGCGCACGATCTGAACTGAGAGCTTTTGCTCAATATCTGTCAGATTGCGGTCATATTCCCCGCACAGGTCTATTAACAATCGGTTGTCTGGAAACTCAACAAACGCTTCGCGCTGAGGCATTTCATCTTGCGGTGGGTTTAGGGCACCGATGGCCAATCCGCTCTCCTGTCTTGGCGTTTCACCTTGAGCGTAGACAGGAAGTCTTGGTGGGCGCAAGCCACAGTTTCATTTTTTCCGCCCAAATGGCAAAACCGCCAATGCGCCCGGCCCGTGCGCTGCACCTGTTGGCGCCGCTGTTTTAGTCGGCGTGTCAGAACCGATAGTTCAAACCCAGCTTCAGTCCGCGATATTTTGGTGTCGATCTGGTTGAGGTTCCATTGCCGAAATCCACGTTTTCAGCGCTGAACTGAACGTATTCGAACTCACCCGTGATCGACCAGTGTTCGGTCAGGTTATGTTCGGCTCCGATGCTGGCGGTAAAGCCGCTGCGTCGGCCGCCACTTTCGAAGAATTGAGAGCCCCCCTGGACGGCCTGTCTGCTTGTTGTGTTGATGTCGCCATTCACATATCCAGCCGACACAAAATACAACACTGTACCGCTTTTATTGGTCAGGCCATTGCGCAGCCGAATCGAGAACACGTCCGATATTTCGGACCCGCCCGTGACCGTCTGGCCGTTGATCTGGTTGGAGGCGTCATCGCTAAGCGAGCCGAACTCGTACCCAAGCTCAAACCCGTAAACATAGTCGCGCCCGCCGCGCGCAGGCAAAACGCCGCGCCACCCGGCACGCACGCCACCCAACGAACCGCTCAGGTCCAGGTCGCCTACTTCCGAGGTTCCGCCGGGTCCAGTCAGTCCAAATCGATCGTCGCCCCCGAAAGCGTACGCGCCCGTAGCACCCAGATAAAAGGCGCTGACGTCACTGCCGAACCGTTTTGGGTTGACGACAGGAGGGTCAGAGAGACCTTGATCCAGATTGCCTGCAGCGGTCACGCCGGGAAGCACCGAAACAGCGATCGCGGTTGTAAGGGCGGATCTCAACAGCCGCCCAGAAAAACGTTTCAAAGTCTTCACTCGTACCCTTTCCATTCACCGACCTGCCCATCCCGTCGGCAAGAGATGAGGTTTCCCAAAGGCACAAAACACTCGACCCCTAAGCAACCTGATTTTTCTCGGAACATAATTCCGAGTAATAAATCAAGGGTAAATTTGGAATTAACAAATCCGTATGGTTTCCAAAATCCAAATAACGGACGCGTTAGCGCAACGCACCCGCCAGTGAATTTGCGCCCGATGACATGATCCGGACATCGCGCAATTCGCCCACCGCAACATCAGCGTCAGATACGTGAACCGAATGAAGATACTCGGATTTTCCGACCATCTGACCTGGCAGACGACCCGGTTTTTCAAACAGAACTTTCACGTCCCGACCAACCATCGCGTCCTGAATCTCGCGCTGGTGACGGGTAATCAACCCCTGAAGCCGCTGCAGACGGTCATCCGCAGCCTTGGGATCAACCTGAGACCGCTCAGCCGCCGGTGTTCCGGGGCGGGTCGAATATTTGAACGAATACGCATATCCGTATTTGACCTCTTCCACCAAATCCATGGTGGCCTGAAAATCCTCTTCGGTCTCTTCAGGGAAGCCGACGATGAAGTCGCCGGACATCACGATATCCGGGCGCGCGGCGCGAATGCGCTCGATCAGGCGCAGATAGCTCTCGGCGGTGTGGCTGCGGTTCATTCGCTTGAGGATGCGATCCGAACCCGACTGAACCGGCAGATGCAGATAAGGCATCAGCTTGTCGCACGTCCCGTGCGCCTCGATCAGGTCGTCGGCCATGTCGTTGGGGTGTGAGGTGGTGAACCGGATCCGCTCCAGCCCGTCGACCTTGTTCAGCTCCCAGATCAGACCGGCCAGCGTCATGTCACCATTCGGACCAGCGCCGTGATAGGCGTTGACGTTCTGCCCCAGCAGAGTGATTTCGCGCACCCCGCGTTCGACCAGATCGTTCGCCTCGCGCAGGATACGATCAGCGGGACGGCTGACTTCGGCACCGCGCGTATACGGCACCACGCAGAAGGCACAGAACTTGTCGCAGCCTTCCTGCACCGTCAGAAATGCGGTCGGTCCGCGTTTTGCCTTGGGGCGGTTTTTAAGTTTTTCGAATTTGTCTTCTTCGGGGAATTCCGTGTCCAGCGCCTTGGCACCGGTGCGCGTCTTCGCCTCCATCTCGGGCAGGCGGTGATAGCTTTGCGGACCGACAACAAGGTCAACAATCGGCTGGCGGCGCATAATCTCTTCGCCTTCTGCCTGTGCAACACATCCAGCAACACCGATCTTGAGGTCGGGCTTTTCGGTCTTCAAACCTTTGAACCGGCCAAGCTCGGAATAGATTTTTTCCGCAGCTTTTTCCCGAATATGGCAGGTGTTCAGCAGGATCATATCTGCATCATCGGGGCTTTTGGTTTCCACGTAACCCTGACCGCCCAGTGTTTCCGCCATACGCTCGCTGTCGTATACGTTCATCTGGCAACCATAGGTCTTGATGTACAGCTTTTTGGGTTCTGACATGAAAACGGCCTTTGCATTCGCGGGATCGGCGTCGTCTATACCCTACGAACGCCGCTTGCAATGGCGACGCGATTACCCGATTTTGACCCGAAACTCCAGCAAGGCGGCAGCGGACAGGCAATGCAATACGAATCTCTCGACTCTTTCCTGCAAACGGGCAAGTCCGCTTTGGCAAAGGGACCCCTCGCGTTGGTTTTTGTCGAAGATGACGTCGAAACTGATAGCACTATCCGTCACCATCTGAATCTGGGCTTCAAGTCCCTGATCGTTTTCATGCCGCAGGAATTTGCGCTGGACCCCGAGCTTGAGGACCGAGTTCACCGCGTCTCTCTCAGCTGCGTCCCGCGCACCGTCGTGTTTGAGACGATCAACAGGATCATTCAGGCGGCGCCAAGTTTGTGGATGTATTACTGCTTCAACGCCGAGTACCTCTTTTTTCCCTTTTGCGAGACGCGCACAATCGGTGAAATGCTGGCGTTTCACACCGAAGAACGCCGCGACTCGATGCTGAGCCATGTTGTCGATCTTTATGCCGAGGATCTGAACGAATTCCCGAACGGCGTCGCACCTGAACACGCGATGATGGATCGCACCGGGTATTTCGCCCAGGCGCGGCTGGATTCGATAAAGCACCCGAAGGAGCGCCAGCTGGATATGTCTGGTGGTTTGCGATGGCGGTTCGAAGAACACGTTCCCGCTCAAAGCCGCCGAATTGATCGGATCGCCCTATTCAAATCCAAGCAAGGATTGTCATTGCGACCGGATCACACGTTCAACGACGAAGAATACAACACGTATTCCTGCCCGTGGCACCACAACCTAACGGCTGCGGTGTGCTCGTTCCGGGCTGCCAAAGCCTTGAAAACCAACGCAGGATCTACTTTCGACATTCCGACATTCCGCTGGCGCAATTCGATTCCGTTCGAATGGTCGTCAAATCAGTTGCTTGAGTTGGGGCTGATCGAAACGGGCCAGTGGTTCTGACCCGCCTCAATGACCTATCCGGTGTCTGATCACCGCCGCAGCAACATCGGAAACCAATCCTCGCGCAAGCGCTGGCCCGGAACCATGTCATGCCCCGGAAACGGCGGCGATGTCCGGCCTGGCCGCTCGACATATCGCGCATCGTCACCAACCAGACGCAGTGAAAACGCGCGGCGGCGGCTGTCGGATTGATTTCCTCGCGCACCGTGAAGCGTGCGATAGTTGAAAGCAACCGCGTCGCCCGGATCCATCTCAAACTCGACAACCCGCATCCCTTCGGCATCCGGGTCCGGGGCCGGGATGTACTGGCCTTCGTCGGGAAAGAACCCATCTTCCGACACCCAGCGAGTCGGCAAGACCTCTTTCTCCCACCGGTGCGAGCCTGCCACACAGCGCAGTGTGGCTTGCGTGACCGGATCAAGCGGCGACCAAAAGCTGATCGTTTGCTGCCCTTCAACAAAGTAATAGGGCCCATCCTGATGCCACGGCGTCGCCATCGAGGTTCCGGGCTCTTTGACCAAAACGTGGTCGTGGAACATCTGCACTGTATCCGACTGCATCAAATCTGCTGCGACTTCTGCCGCCGGGGATTCGTGAATTACCGTCTGAAATTGTTCAATGCGCGACCAATTGCAATAATCGTCGAAAAACCGACCCGTCTGGCCTTTTTTCTTGTTCTCGGATGCATAAGGTCCGGGATCCGCCATATTCGCTGCCACCCCTTCGCGCAGGGCCTCAACGTGATCGGCAAATAGCCCTTTGATCAGGACCACGCCGTCCCGTTGATAGGTGCCGATCATTTCGTGAGTAACCAAGGGGTGCGTCATGTCTGTCTCCGTGCCGGTGGTACGACGATCTGCACATGGATGACCCCTCTGTTCAAATAATATCTTTCTAAGGTAGATTTAATTTCATGTTATATATTTCACTTCGCCAATACGAATATGTCTGTGCTATCGGCCGCTTCGGCAGCTTGTCTGCCGCGGCGCAACAGCTGAATGTCTCACAACCCGCGCTGTCCACCGCTCTGACGCGCGTCGAATCGCATCTTGGCCATCCGCTATTTTCGCGAAAACGCGGGGCCGCGCTGGCGCTGACCCCGCAAGGACGCAGATTTATCGAAGACGCGGAAAACTTGCTGACCAATGCGGCCCGGCTTGAGAAAGCGGATCAAGTCAGTGCAACCAGGGCACAGTTGCGATTGGGGTGTTTCGTGGATTTGGCCCCGTTTTTGCTGGCCAAGGCGCTGCGCCCACTGCGCATGGCACTGCCGGATTTGACCGTTTCGTACAAGGTAGACGGGTTCGAAGGGCTAATTACCGACCTGATCGACGGGCGCATAGATTTGGCGCTGACTTACGGCCTGAGCATGGATGCCGAATTTCAACAGCAGACCCTTTTCCCAAGCAGACCAAACGCCATCATGGCCCCGGACCACCCATTGGTACGCGCGCCGTCTGTTTCGCTGAGCGAGCTGGCCGCCCATCCGCTGATCCTGTCAAACGAAGGCCTCTCATCACAGCACGTGCTTGGGCTGTTTCAGCAGATCGGATTGCGACCTTCAGTGGCACACCGGGCGGCAACACTGGAAATCCAGCGCAGTCTTGCCGCTCATCACGAGGGGGTTGCGATCAGCTATGCCACCCCGCCCTCGGACGTCAGCTATGACGGAATGCCCTTGGTCAGCCATCGAATCCTGGATGACATCGCTGCGGAACCTGTGGTCCTGGCCCGTCATGGCACCGGCCCTACAGAGCCACACATCGCGCAGGCGGAACAGATTCTGATGGAGTTTTTGGCCTGAGTTATTTTTTCCGCAGACGGATCACCACATCGACCGACGCGATCTCAACGCCCTCGGGCGCTTCGGGCAGGCGTTGAATCACCAATTGATCCGACGGCGCATCGCTCAGGCGGCTTTCGTCTTCCCAGAAAAAGTGCGGATGATCGTGGGTATTGGTATCGAAATAGCTTTTCGAACCATCAACCGTAATCTCCTGCAGAACTCCGGCATCACAAAACGCGCGCAGCGTGTTGTAGACCGTTGCCAGAGATACCGCGTCCCCATTCTTTTTGGCCGCCTCAAACAGGCTTTCGGCAGTGACGTGCCGATGGCGTCCATCGCCGACTAAAAGCTCGGCCAAAGCGACACGCTGGCGCGTTGGGCGCAGCCCCGCGTCAACCAACCAATCTGTAGCTCTGTTCTGGCTCTGAGGTGTCATCAATCCGAAACCCAATTGTTGCTGAACCATATATAGGTGCTGTGTTCGGGTAATTTCAAATGAAATTCATTCGCAAAGAATGCCGTCTGCACAACAGGATGTGACGTGCTGCTCTTGCAGGACCTTGCATACGGGTGCTAGACGAGGCCAGATATAACGAACGGACCCCTGGCAGGAGAGGCGGCAGAATGGCCCAATTCCCGAGCAGCTTTGACAAGGACGATCTGCTGAAATGCGCCCGTGGCGAACTATTCGGCCCCGGCAATGCGCAATTGCCTGCACCTCCGATGCTGATGATGGATCGGATCACCGACATCTCGGCCGATGGTGGCGCGCATGGCAAAGGCCATATTCTGGCTGAATTCGACATCACCCCTGACTTGTGGTTCTTTGATTGCCACTTCCCCGGCAACCCGATCATGCCCGGCTGTCTGGGGCTGGATGGCCTGTGGCAGCTGACCGGTTTCAACCTGGGCTGGCGTGGCTGGCAGGGACGCGGCATGGCCGTAGGCGTAGGCGAGGTCAAACTGACCGGCATGGTCCGCCCTGACCGCAAGATGCTGACCTACAAGATCGACTTCAAAAAAGCGATCCAGACCCGCCGCCTGACCATGGGTGTGGCGGATGGTATCGTCGAAGCGGACGGTGAAATGATTTACGATGTCAAAGACATGAAAGTCGTTCTGTCCGAAGCCTGAGCCTGACCGGCCCGAAATAAGGAGCACGCACATGCGTCGAGTAGTTGTCACCGGTTTGGGGGTCGTCTCCTCCATCGGGAACAATGCCCAGGAAGTAATGGCCTCTCTAAAGGCCGGAAAGTCCGGCATCGAGGCCAACGAGCAGATGGTCGAACACGGCTTTCGCAGCCAAATCGCCGGAACGCTTAAGATTGATCCGGCTGAGCATGTAGACAAGCGTACCCTTCGCTTCATGGGTCCCGGTGCAGCATACGCACATATCGCCATGAACCAGGCTATCGCCGACGCGGGCTTGACAGAAGACCAGGTCGTGAACCCGCGTACCGGTTTGGTTGCCGGTTCCGGTGGTCCGTCAACCAGCGCAATGCTGACAGCGCATCAGACAGTTCTGAAAACTGGTGCGACTAAGCGTATCGGCCCCTTCGCCGTGCCAAAATGCATGTGTTCGACGATCTCGGCCAACCTTGCGACCGCGTTCAAGATCAAGGGTATCAACTACTCGATCACCTCGGCTTGCTCGACCTCGCTGCATTGCATCGGCAACGCAGCCGAACAGATCATGCTCGGCAAACAGGACGTGATGTTCGCTGGCGGTGGAGAAGAGCTGGACTGGACACTGTCCTGCCTGTTCGACGCGATGGGCGCGATGTCGTCGAAATACAATGACACGCCGGACAAAGCCTCGCGTGCGTTTGACCAGGACCGTGATGGATTCGTCATCTCAGGCGGTGGCGGGATCGTCGTTCTAGAGGATCTGGAACACGCGTTGGCCCGCGGCGCAAAGATTTATGCCGAAGTGACCGGGTATGCGGCCACGTCTGATGGCCACGATATGGTGGCACCCTCCGGTGAAGGTGGCGAGCGCGCGATGCGTCTGGCTCTGTCGACCATGCCCGAAGGGCGCAAAGTCGGCTATATCAACGCCCACGGCACCTCGACCCCGGTCGGAGATGTAGGCGAAGTTGAAGCTGTGCGCCGCATCTTTGGCGAAGGCAATGTGCCCCCGATTTCATCGACCAAGTCGATGACCGGACACGCACAGGGCGCCGCAGGCGCGCTTGAGGCGATCTTCTGCCTGCTGATGCTGGAAAATGATTTTATTACGCCGTCGATCAATGTCGACACGCTTGCCGAAGGCATCTTGCCCGGTGAAATTGCAACTCAAGTAGTTGAAAACGCAGGATTGGACAGTGTGATGACCAACAGCTTCGGCTTTGGCGGCACCAACGGCTCCATGATTCTGTCGAAGTATAACGGGTGAATGTAATGTCGGATCTTCTAAAAGGTAAACGCGGCCTGATCATGGGCGTGGCCAATGACCGCTCGATCGCGTGGGGCATTGCCAAAGCCATGCATGAGGCCGGTGCTGAACTGGCATTCACCTATCAGGGCGAAGCCTTCGGAAAGCGTCTTGAACCGTTGGCG
Source organism: Ruegeria sp. CDSB086 (assembly GCF_059611065.1). Taxonomy (NCBI): domain Bacteria; kingdom Pseudomonadati; phylum Pseudomonadota; class Alphaproteobacteria; order Rhodobacterales; family Roseobacteraceae; genus Ruegeria; species Ruegeria sp. CDSB086. The sequence continues at coordinate 95,882 of NZ_JBXWOV010000011.1, forward strand.
CAAAGCCTGGGCAGTGATTTCATGGTGGACGCGGACGTCACGGATGACGCCTCGCTGGATCGCGCATTCGAAGAGCTTGGCGCGCGCTGGCCCACCATTGACTTCGTGGTTCATGCGATCGCCTATTCGGATAAATCCGAACTGACGGGACGTTTTCTGAACACCACGCGTGCCAACTTCAAGCACTCGTTGGACGTGTCGGCGTATTCCTTCATCGAGGTCGCGCGCCGCGCCTATCCGCTGATGCAAGAGAATGGCGGCACACTGCTGACGCTGACGTATCAGGGATCGAACAAGGTTGTTCCGAACTATAACGTCATGGGTGTGGCCAAGGCCGCGCTGGAATCGGCGACCCGCTATCTGGCCAACGATCTGGGCCCGGAAGGCATTCGCGTCAATGCGATCTCGCCCGGCCCAATGAAGACGCTGGCAGGTGCTGCAATCGGCGGTGCCCGCAAGACCTACAAATTCTGCGATCAGAACGCGCCCATGCGCTCGAACGCAACGCTCGAGGCTGTTGGCGGCACGGCCGTTTACCTCACTTCAGATGCCGGAGCATGCACGTCGGGTGAGATCATCCGCGTTGATGGTGGCTTCCACGTTTTGGGTATGCCGCAGCCCGATCACATGTGACCCGATCTTTCCCTGCCGGTGCCAAGATTTCACCATCTTTCACGGGCAGGGATAGCGGCATGAGCAAAGCCGAACATATCCTTTCCAGCAACACTCGCAGCATCCGGTCGCGCCGCAGATCCGGATTTCTGGGCACGCGTGGCATTGTCGCGTTATTGGCCCTGACCACCCTATTGTTGTTTGTGTTTTTCACACAGCCGCAGATGCGGGAAACCGTCAAAGCTTGGATCAGCCTCATAACAGGCTGATCCAACTCGTTTCCTAGGTCAGTTGATCGAAACGACCTCGATATCAAATATCAGATCCTGACCGGCCAATGGATGGTTGGCATCCAGCGTGACGGTTGCTTCATCGACTTCTACCACCGTTACCGGAACGGCCTGTCCGTCCGGCGTTTGCATCTGCAATTGGGTGCCGGGATCCAGCGGAATATCATCCGGAATGCCTTCGCGCGGGATTTGCTGGCGTGCCGCGGGGTTGATCGGGCCATAGGCGTCCACGCAGGCGATCTCGACCCGCTTTTTGTCGCCAATGTTCAAACCCGGCATCGCCGAATCCAAACCCGGGATAATCTGGCCCGTACCAACGACGAATTCCAGCGGGTCACGTCCTTCGGAACTGTCAAAGACGTTTCCGTCCAACAGCGTTCCTGTGTAGTGGATGCGAACCGTGTCGCCTTGTTTGATTTCGGTCATATTGGTCTCCGGCCTCTTTAGGGGTTTAGCGGCCAAGCCTAGGAAGTAACACGACATTGTAAACCCCACCCTCTTTCATGCCCGTTATTGTTGTGCAAACCTGCGCCGGACGATCAGGAGGGGACCGGATGCCAATCACAACCTGCGTTTTTGATGCCTATGGGACATTGTTCGACGTGGCCGCCGCCGCACGGCAGGCGGCCGATGAACCGGGCTTTGAGAAACTGCGACAGAAATGGCCCGAACTGGCCAATCATTGGCGCCTGAAACAGCTGCAGTACACCTGGCTGCGCGCGGTTACGGACGCCCATTCAGATTTCTGGGATGTTACCCAGGATGGTCTCGACTGGGCGCTTGAGGCGACTGAGTTACACGGCGACGCCAGCCTGCGGCAACGGCTGCTGGATCTCTACTGGGAATTGCAGGCCTATCCGGAAGTTCCGGAAATGCTGCGCGCATTGAAATCGGGTGGATTGCAAACAGCGATTTTGTCGAACGGCTCACCACCGATGCTGGATGGCGCTGTCCAGTCTGCGGGTATCGGAGACGTATTGGACGATGTGTTGTCGGTGGAAAGCGTCGGCGTGTTCAAACCGGACTCGCGTGTCTATGACCTTGTGCAAGAGCGTTTCCGCCGCGCCCGCGACGAGGTGCTGTTCGTCAGTTCAAACGGCTGGGACGCGGCTGGTGCCAGCGGGTATGGCTTTGTAACCGCCTGGGTCAATCGCGCCGGGGAGCCGATGGACCGCTTGCCATGGAAACCTGCGCATGTACTGTCCGACCTGACGACGATTCCGCAACTGGCTGGACTTTAATGGCATTTTTCACTTCGTCAGATGACAGGCGTCTTTTTTTCGAGGACACCGGCTCTGGTACACCTGTGCTTTGCCTTGCTGGGTTGACCCGCAACAGCAAGGATTTTTCGTTCCTCACGCCGCATCTGGGCGACATGCGAGTAATTGCGATGGATTACCGCGGTCGCGGACGATCGGACCATGACCCGGACTTCATGAACTACAACGTCCTTCGCGAATCTCAAGACGCGATCGAGTTGCTGGACCATCTTGGTTTGGACCGTGTGAATGTCATAGGCACCTCGCGTGGGGGACTGATTGCCATGGCGCTGGCCGCCAGCCATCCCGAACGGTTGTTGAGCATTGTTCTGAACGACGTCGGTCCGGTGCTGGAACAATCGGGTATCGCCAAGATCATGGAATTTGTCGGCAAGCAGCCCGTTTCCAAAACATATGATTTGGCGGCTCGGGCGTTGCAGCACGTTTTGGGACCCCAATTTCCCGGCGTGTCACTAGCGCGTTGGCGGCAGCAGGCGGAAGTCCAATTCGACGAAACGCCTGATGGCCTGACCCTCAGCTATGATCCTGCGCTGCGTACAGCGCTTCTGGAACAGGCCGCTGCAGGGCCCGCGCCTGATCTGTGGCCCCTCTTTGAAGCACTGCAGAGCATTCCAACCGGCGTCATTCGCGGCGCAAATTCGGATATTTTGGGCAAAGACACGCTGACTGAAATGCACAACCGCCACCCTGATCTTATATCGACAGAAATACCCAACCGTGGTCATCCCCCGTTTCTGGATGAACCGCAGTCGCTAGAACTCATTCGCAAGGTACTGATCACCGCATGAGCACACTTGAAATGATCGAGGCCGCCGCCGAGCGCCTCAGGGGGCATGTTCGCGAGACACCGATTCTAACCTCGCCGTTTCTGGACGAAATCGCGGGCCGCCGCGTGCTGGTGAAACCCGAGTGCCTGCAACACACCGGCAGCTTCAAGTTTCGCGGCGCTTGGTCGGCCATTTCGGCGCTCAGCGACGCGCAACGACAACGCGGTGTCATCGCCTATTCCTCGGGCAATCACGCGCAGGGCGTGGCCTATGCGGCCACACAGCATGGGATTTCATCGGTCATCGTCATGCCCTCTGACGCACCCCAGCTAAAGATCAACAACACCCGCGCGCTGGGGGGCGAGGTCGTTCTGTATGACCGCGCGAACGAAAGCCGCGAAGAAATTGGCGAGGCACTGGCGTCTCAACGTGGCCTAACACTGATCCGGCCTTACGACGAACCTTTGGTCATCGCAGGTCAAGGCACCGTCGGGCTGGAACTGGCGCGACAGACGGCCGATTTGGGTATCGAGAAGGCGGATGTTCTGGTGTGCTGCGGCGGCGGCGGGTTGACCTCGGGCATTGCGCTGGCGCTGGAAGGCCACGCGCCGGGGCTGCGCGCCCGCCCGTGCGAGCCCCAGGGGTTCGACGACGTCAAACGGTCTTTGGCAACCGGGCATATTCAAAGCAACAACGCCGCATCGGGCAATATCTGCGATGCAATCCTGACGCCGCAACCGGGCCAGATTACCTTTCCGATCCTGAACCGGCTGTGCGGCCCAGGCCTGTCGGTGTCCGAGGAAGACGCGCTTCGCGCCATGGCGCATGCGTTTTTGCGCCTCAAAATCGTTCTGGAACCGGGCGGAGCGGTGTCGCTTGCCTCGGTCCTGTACCGCGCGGACGAAATCGAAGGCGATGCAGTGATCGTGGTAGCATCGGGCGGCAACGCCGACCCCGAAGTCTTTGGAAAAGCGCTGGAATACCTGACCTGACAAGTCGTTTAGGCTGGGGCAACCTGACATTTGGGCGTATGACGCCAGGGGATTGAGTCGTGCAGATCGCAGACATTGGAAACGTTCAAATCCACTATCGGGTTGATGGTGATCCAGGCGGCGCGCCAATTGTGTTTGCCAATTCTCTGGGAACCGACCTGCGGCTGTGGGACGATTTGCTGCCGCACCTGCCTGCCGGGCTGCGCATCATCCGTTTTGATAAGCGAGGGCACGGCCTGTCCTCTCAACCCCCGGCGCCTTATTCGATGGGCGCCCTCGTGCGCGATACGGAAGATCTGCTTGATTTTCTGGAGGTGCGCGATTGCGTTTTTGTCGGCCTTTCGATCGGCGGACTGATCGGACAAGGGCTGGCCGTCAAACGTCTGGATCAGGTCCGCGCCTTGGTGCTGTCCAACACTGCAGCCAAGATCGGCATCCCTTCGATCTGGCAGGACCGCATGGACGCGGTACAAAAGGGCGGGATCGAGGCCCTGGCTGATGCAACCATGGAGCGCTGGTTTTCCAAGGCATTCCGCGCATCGCCCGAGCATCTGCTTTGGCGCAACATGATGGTGCGCCAGCCAGTGGATGGCTATCTGGGCTGCTGCGCGGCAATCTCTGGCACAGACTTCTACACCCCCACCAGTGGCCTACGCCTGCCGACCCTTGGCATCGCCGGCAGCGAGGACGGATCGACCCCACCGGATCTTGTGCGGGAAACCGTTGAACTGATCCCCGGCTCTCGGTTCGAGCTGATGCGACGCGCTGGGCACTTGCCTTGCGTGGAACAACCGGCAGAATACGCGGCATTGCTGCACAGCTTTCTGACCGAAATCGGACATGTTTGAAGGAGCCTTGGTTTGGCCGATCTTCTATTAGTCCATGGGTCCTGCCACGGTGCCTGGTGTTGGCGCGATCTTATCCCGGCGTTGGAAGCGCTGGGACACGAGGTCCGCGCCATTGATCTGCCCAGCCACGGCTCGGATCCGACGCCCGTTGCCGATGTGACGTTGGAAAGCTGTCGCGACACAATTTTGGATGCGACCTCGCGCAATACAATCATTGTCGGTCATTCCTGGGGTGGCTACCCGATCAGTGCCGCGGCTGAAGCCACGCCGGAGGCCATGCGCGCCCTTGTCTACCTCGCCGCCTACGTCCCGCAGGATGGCCTGTCGATGGTAGAAATGCGCAGGCGAGCACCCCGGCAGACAATCCATGATGCCGTCGAAAAATCAACCGACGGTCAGTCGTACATGTTTAAGCCGGACAAAATGCACGATCTGTTCTATCATGACTGCCCACCCAAAACGGTGCCGTACGCGTTTGCACGCTTGTGCCCTCAAGCCATCGCACCACAGGACACCCCCCTGTCCCTGAGCGACAAATTCGACCGGGTTCCTAAGGCTTATATTCGGACAACCAAGGACCGGACAATTCCGACTGAATACCAGGAACAGATGAGCCATAAAGCACCCGAAGCTATGCGGCATACGATTGCCACGTCGCATTCCCCGTTTTTTGCGCAACCCCAAAAACTCGCTGATTTGTTGGACAAAATCGCAAAAGACCTGCAAGGGTCACAAGTCTGAGCACATCCCTTTCAACCCGCATCGTCTGCGGATAAGGTCCGCCCAAATTATCATCCTTGCGGTTCAAATGCGCCTTCCGTTTTTCTTCGTCCTTCTCACGGTCATGATCGACGCCATGGGCATCGGCCTTGTCCTGCCTATCATGCCGGAACTGATCGTCGAAGTTCAGGGCGGCACATTGGCGACAGCTGCGATCTGGGGTGGCATCCTCAGCACCGCGTTTGCCGCCATGCAATTTGTGTTCGGACCGGTTCTGGGTAACCTTTCGGATGCTTACGGGCGACGGGTGGTATTGCTGGTCTCGCTGTTCGTCATGTCACTGGACTATGTTGTCATGGCGCTTGCGGGCAGCATCTGGTTGCTGTTGGCCGGACGCATCGTCGGAGGCATTACGGCCGCCACGCATGCAACGGCGGCGGCCTTCATGGCGGATGTGTCGAAACCCCACGAAAAGGCTGCAAACTTTGGTCTATTGGGCGCAGCATTTGGCGTCGGGTTTGTCTTTGGCCCAGTACTTGGTGGGCTGCTGAGCGAATATGGCACACGTGCACCATTTTGGGCTGCCGCAGGTTTGTCTGCCCTGGCCTTCGTCATCGGTGTATGTGTCATGCCCGAGACGGTCACCGACAAGACACGCCGGGCCTTCAGCCTGCGGCGGGCAAACCCAGTGAACTCGCTGCGCGCGATTGCTGCGTTGCCCGGTATCCGGCCGATGCTGTGGGTCTATCTCCTGTACTCCATCTCGATCTATGTCTACCCGGCAATTTGGGCGTATTTCACAACCGAGCGGTTTGGCTGGTCACCACAAATGATCGGCGTGTCACTGGGCGTCTACGGAATCGGCATGGCGGCCGTTCAGGGTGGCCTGATCCGGCCCGCAACCAAATACTTGGGTGAACGCGTCACAATCATCTACGGCATGGGGTTCGAGCTGTTTAGCTTTTTTCTTCTGGCCTTCCTGACCAATGGGATCATTGCCTTGATGCTGATCCCGATCACCGCCATCGGAGCGGTTGTGACACCTGCCCTGCAGGCCCTGATGTCGCGCAAGACGCCCGACTCGCAACAGGGTGAACTGCAGGGTGTACTGACATCCTTGCACGCTTTGTCGATGGTCATCGCACCGTTGCTCATGACCAGCGTGTTCGCTCAGTTCATCAAGCCCGACGCGGCGATCTACTTGCCAGGCGCACCATTCCTCTTGGCATTCGTCATGATGGTGATCTGTCTTCTTGTGTTTTCCCGTTCACGTGGGGTCATGGCATAACTACGACATCCCTTTGACGGATTCCGCCTTGCAGCGTCCCCATAAGCGCGCCACCGTAGCGCAAAGCGAGAGAGGGACAGCATGCAAACCATCAAAGCCGCCGTTTGCCGGGCGTTCGGTGAACCTCTGGTCATCGAAGATATTCAGATCGCGCCGCCCAAGTCAGATGAGGTCGAGGTGACACTGGATGCGGTGGCAATTTGCCATTCGGACATTTCATTTGCCGGTGGTGCGTGGGGCGGGCATCTTCCTGCCGTCTACGGGCACGAAGCTGCGGGCATTATCACTGCGGTCGGCGACTCGGCAGGTGTGTTTCAGGTTGGGGACCCGGTTGTCGTTACCCTGATCCGGGCATGTGGCTCGTGCCCCTCTTGCGCGGGGGGGAAACCAACTGTCTGCGAAACGCCTTATGATAAGGTCAACGGGCCGTTGCGCACAGCAGATGGCGGACCACTGGAGCAGGCAATGGCCTGCGGAGCATTTGCAGAAAAGGTTGTGGTCAGCCACCGGCAAATTGTCAAAATACCACAGTCGATGCCCAAAGACGTCGCCAGCCTGCTGTCCTGCGGAGTGATCACGGGCGTCGGCGCCGCCGTCAACGCCGCCGGGTTGCGGCCCGGACAGGATGTGGTGGTGATCGGCGCCGGAGGTGTCGGGCTGAACGCAATTCAGGGCGCCCGCATCGCCGGTGCACGCCGCATTGTGGCCGTGGACATGACCGAAGAGAAGCTAGCCATTGCCAAGGAATTCGGCGCGACTCACGGCGTTTTGGCCGATCAGAAAGCCCCCTGGAAGGCCGCCTACAAGGCGCTTGGGGGTCGCGGTGCAGATGCCGTTTTGATCACCGTCGGCGCGATTCCTGCCTACGATCAGGCCCCTCGTTATTTGGGTCCGGGTGGTAAGGCGGTAATGATCGGGATGCCGCACTCCGGGGATATGGCAAGCTACGAGCCGGTAGTTCTGGCCGCGCTGGGTCAGGGTTTGATCGGATCAAAAATGGGCGATGTTGTCATCCAGCGGGATATTCCGTGGATGATCGACCTTTATGATCAGGGACGCCTGAAACTGGATGAGCTGATTTCGGGCCGGTGGTCGCTGTCGCAGATCAACGAAGCGATCGAGGACACCAAAACCGGATCCGCCAAGCGTAATGTGATCGTTTTCGACAGGGATTAACCCGGCAGGGCAGGAGACCACCTGATGAAGCTGCAAGACCTCGATATCATTGTCACCGCCCCTCCTGCGCCCGGATGGGGCGGGCGATATTGGATACTGGTCAAAGTCACGACCGATACTGGGATCACGGGCTGGGGGGAATGCTATGCATCCTCGGTTGGCCCCGAGGCGATGCGCCATGTCATTCGGGACGTGTTCGAACGGCACATGCAGGGCGAGAACCCCGAAAACATCGAGCTGATGTTCCGCCGAGCATACTCCAGCGGGTTTACACAGCGCCCCGATCTGACGGTCATGGGGGCTTTTTCCGGATTGGAAATCGCGTGTTGGGATATTCTGGGCAAAGATCGCGATCGCCCGGTCTACGCCTTGCTGGGCGGATTGGTGAACGAACGCATAAGGGCCTACACCTATCTGTATCCCCTGCCCCAACATAATCTGAACGATTTCTGGACGTCGCCTGAACAAGCGGGCGAATGTGCCGCCGAAATGGTCCGGCGCGGGTTCACAGCCGTCAAGTTCGACCCCGCCGGGCCTTACACTGTTCGGGGCGGGCACATGCCTGCGATGTCCGATATCTCGATGTCTGTTGCGTTCTGCAAAGCAATCCGAGAGGCCGTGGGCGACAAAGCCGATCTGCTGTTCGGCACCCACGGGCAATTCAACACCGCGGGCGCAATCCGGTTGGGTCAGGCGCTTGAACCCTATTCACCGCTTTGGTTCGAAGAACCGACACCTCCGGACATGATTGAAGATATGGCTCGTGTCGCGCGGAACGTTCGGATCCCGGTCGCAACCGGTGAACGCATGACGACCAAGGCCGAATTCTCTGCCGTTTTGCGGGCTGGGGCGGCGGAGATCCTGCAACCCGCGCTGGGGCGTGCCGGCGGAATTTGGGAGATGAAGAAAGTCGCGGCCATCGCCGAAGTGTTCAACGCCCAGATGGCCCCACACCTATACGCCGGTCCGATTGAATGGGCCGCGAATATCCATCTGGCCGCGTCCATCCCCAACCTGCTGCTGCTTGAGACCATAGACACGCCGTTTCACGATCAACTCATCAACGGCTCATTGCAGGTTGAGGCCGGATTTGTCCCCGCGCCGACCGCACCGGGCCTTGGCATCGAGGTGAACGAAGACCTTGCACGGGCGCACCCTTTTAACGGTGATGGCCTGCATCTGCAGATGCAGGAAGAGCCCTGTGATTACGTGAACGGAAACGCCTTTCAAGGTGGTGCCCCTGCAACCGAGGGGTGACAACCCAATAGGTCTTGGGGCACATTGACCCAACCCATAGGTGTTAAACAGGCCACGCGTGACACTCGAAGACGACCAAACCGAACAAACCGAAGCTGCGCTATCTGAAATGAAAGAAAGCGCGGCTCGGGCCTCTGCGTTTCTAAAAACGCTCGCGCATGAGGGTCGGTTGATGATTTTGTGCCATCTGGCCGACGGCGAAAAATCCGTGGGTGAATTGGAGGCCTTGTTGCGTATCCGTCAGGCTGCGGTCAGTCAGATGCTGGCGCGCCTGCGCGCTGAAAACATTGTTGCAACGCGCAGGGACGGAAAATCCATCTATTACTCGCTGAACAACGACGGCGCGGCGCAGGTGATCGCTGTACTTTACGACATGTTCTGCAGCCCCGAAAGCGAATAACCCTTAGTTCGATACATAGCCCGCGATCACCTGCAACAGTTTGAACGCGGTTGCGGCGTCGTTTTCGACCACGGCCAGGAATTCCTCTTCACCAATACGCAGGCACGACAGTTCCGTCTCGGCGATCATGCTCAGCGCTCGAGGTTCCTTGCGGATCAGGCCCAACTCTCCGACCAGGGCACCGGGGCCGACCGTGGCAATCAACTGATCCACTCCGTCAGTTTGCGGAAGGTACAACCCGGCCTCCCCGTCCAGCACCACATAGGCACCGTCGGTTGGCTGATCGTCTTTAAGGAAAACAACCTCTCCTGCTTTGGCATCGAACCAGCGCGCGCCAAAGGCCAGCAGGCGCAGCTGTCGGCGGTCCAGCCCGGAAAACAGCGGTGTCTGTTCCAGCGCGCGCAGCTTGCGCGAGAGGTCAGCCGAGGCGGCACTGTCTTCTTCCACGTCCGCAGGTCCTTCATCCGAGACGACCCGACCTTGCCTGATTTCAACATACATGTCGAACACGCTCGGGTTTTCGAACTGGTCGTTCAGGTAGATCACCGTGGTATCCGGCAGCAGAGCGCGTAGATTTTTGTACACGGCCACTTTCGAGGCCATGTCATAACTGGCCAACGCGTCCTCAAGAATCAGAATATCCGGTTTCTTGATCGTCGCGCGCGTAAAAGACAGAGGTTCAGCAAAGACCGCTGGCAGGTTTTGACCACCCAGCGCCACCGGCACGTCATAGATCAGCTCAACCACCAACGGGCGCGCACCGTTTTCGCTCAATACATCCACGATCAGTTTGCGCGCCTCGTCCGAACGGGCGCCGCCGATCTGACTGACCTTTCCAAACAGGGCGTTCTCAAGAACTGTCAATCCGGGCGCGAATTTTGATTTGTCCAAGGGCACAAATACATCCAGCAACCGCTCCAGCAGCTTTTCGGAATGGCTATGTCGCAGCTCAAGGATGCGGTCCTTGAGGTCGTCGGTGAAGGCTGGTCCGATCTGTTCCGCCGAAATCACAAACGGAACGGCCAGCAGGTTTGCCAACTGTTCATCATTCAGCCCCGATACGCCCTCGTTCCGGGTCTTTTCGACAAGCTCGACCGCAGCCTCGTACGTTTGCGCCTCTAGTCCCAGTTTGCGAAACAGCGGGTGATCGGTGCCGTCCAGGCCGAAAATCTGGCGCAGCATCTCAATCACATCGCGTGTCAGGCTCACCAGTGTCTCGTCCAAACCAAATTCGCGCAACTGCTCAAGGAACACGGTCTGCTGCGCCAAAAGCTCTTGTGTGACGGGGACTTTGGGGGTGGCGAACAACAAGTTCTCCGCAACCGGCAAGGCAGGGTTATAGCGATTGCGGTCAAAGATCAGGGCCTGTTGCTCTAGCCCTGTTGCTTTCACCGCATCCTGAACCAAAGGTCGCAGTTCGACCAGTTTGTCGGCCAGCTCGGGATGCTCGGCGGCATCGAAGACCTGTTCGGCCCCGCGCAAAAACAGCGCCGCGCCGGAACCCATCCCGTCAATCAGTTTCAACCACCAGTCGCGCACCTCTTCAGCGCTGTCTAATCCCGCAGTCGTCGGGTCCAGCCAGTTTGCCTTGAAGGGGTCCGGGCTATTGCCGGCCCGCAACGTCTCATCATATCCGGGGTCGTTTGTTTCGGATGTCTGTGGCTTGAACCGCATCGGCATCATGACGTTGTCGCCCAGCGTACCCTGGAACATTACGGGTCGTGACGAAGCATACCCAATACGGGCGGCCACAACGCTTTGATGCAGCTCTGACAAACGGATATCACCGATCCGCACCCGGCCCGAGCTGGGCAGAATTTCCCGCGTCAGCAACTCGGCCATCGCACGGCGATCTTCTTCGCTGGGGGCCGCGATCCCGATGATTTTCCCGCTGGGAAAGGACAGGTCCAAATCATCCAGAACCTGGTTACCGTCCATATCGCGGACCGAAACATGGTCGAGCACGATGTCACCGTTCAGCCTTGGCGTGGCCTCGGGTTCGCCATCGAACAGTTTTTCGTCATGCATTCCGGAAGGTGCAAACCGTTCCGTCACCACGTCCCAGCGCAGCGACATGTCCTGTGTCTGGTTATAATAGGTCAGCAGTTCCTTCCACGGTGAGCTGAGATCCTTATACGCAGCCAGGGCCGCAACCAGCGCACCAAGCGAAACCGAACCCTGCAGGACCAGAAGACCGCCAACCAAATAGAACAGGAACGGTGTCATCTGCGAGATGAAGTTGTTTATGAATTTCATAAAGAACTTCTTCTGGTAGATCTCGAACCGGATACCAAAAAGGCGCCCCAGCTGCTCGGACACCATCGCCCGGCGGTATCGCCACCCGCCATTGGCCCGCAATGTGGATGCGCCCGCCGCGTTCTCGCCAATCTGGGCAGCCAGCAGCCGAACCTCCTGAATGCGTTTTTTATTCAGAAGGTTGATCTGACGCTGCAGTTTCGGAATCAGCCAGGCTTGCAGAGGGATCAGCGCGACTGCCGCCAGCCCAAACCAGAAGCTTTGCAGAAAAAGGAAGGACAGGATGGTGATCATCTGACCCGCCTGCAAAACCGGTTGGCTGATCGCGTCCCCCATGAGCCCGCCCATCGGCTCGCTTTCGGCGGTGACCATCGACACCAGCTCACCTTGGCTGACGCGTTCGAAATAGGGTTGAGGGAAACGCAACGCGCGGCTGATCAGCACGTACCGGAACCGGCGCAACATACGCTCGCTCAGCACGCCTTTCATTGTGTTGATGCGCATTTTCATCAGTCCATGCGCCAGCACCGCGATCAGAAACCCGATACACAGAATGATGAGGAATGTCGTCTGAGGCAGGCTATAACCCCAGACATCTACAACCGGGCTGGCCGCGCCAATCGCATCGTTGATGATGCGTTTGGGCAATTCGAGCGTCAAATAAAGTAGTGGAAACAACGTCGAGGTCACGGCCAGCAGAATCAACTGGTCGCGTTTCGAGTATTTCCAAATAAACTGGAAAATTGAACGTTCTATGGAACCTGCCCCTACTAAGGATCACCGAAACGATCTTGACGAAAGTGTCGTAAACCCAACACTCTGAATTTACCTTAGTCCAGCCAAAAGAGGCAAATAGTTTCCAATCTGATCAGTTAATTGCCGAGTGTGAACAAGTTCATTTGCGCAACCACAGATTAGTGCCTAGACTCTGTCTGGGACGATATCGGGAGGACTCATTTGACTGCCAGTATAGGCGCAGTGCTATTGATGCTCTGCTTGTTGCAGATCAAACATATGTTTGCGGATTTTTTTCTCCAGACTCCGAAAATGTTGGCAGGGCGCGGTGAGTATTTTCACGTGGGCCGTGCGCAGCATGCGGGCGTGCATGTCATCGGGTCAGTGATTGTCTTTTTGATTTTTGGCGCGCCGTGGTCGTTTATTTTGATCATTGCTGCACTGGAATGGGTTGTTCACTTCAATATTGATTTCGCCAAAGCTAGCTATTCGGACAAAAAACAACTGATGCCGACGCAAGCCGCGTTTTGGCGGGCTGCGGGTCTGGACCAGTGCCTGCACAACCTGACATACATCGCCATGGTTTGGGCCTGGGCTGAATTCGCGACCTGATCAGCGATTGCTTCAGGCGACGTTTTCCAGGGATTGCGGACAATACGCGTCCAGCCACATTCGATCCAATTGGTCGATTCTAGCGGCATCGAAACGTTCTTCTTCCTCCCAATAGCGACCAGACGAAACGAAGTAATTCAACTGTGCCTCTGCCTGCAGTGCCGCTTGCATACCCTTTGTCGAAAGCAGCCTGTCAGACATTAGGGTGTCAGTCGTCACCGAAGGAAAGACCAGCCGGCTTTCACCCTGCGACAGTCGAACCACGCGGCAGTTCTGCGCGGCACCGAACAAAGCCAACCGGGCGGATTTTGCCTCGAGCGATCGCAGCGTCACATCAGCGCGCAAAGGGTCGGCTGCTCCATTGCCGTAAAAATGGGTCTTGCCGTAATTCGGGTAAATCATGTCACAGCCAAAAAAGGCCAAGACGGCTGGCTGAAGCGCGGCCAAAGCCCAGTAACCAGCCGTAAACGCCATCGTGCCACCGGCATAAACAAATCCGCCAAACTTGTTTTGATGCGGAACGTATTCATCCGCCTCGACGATGCTTTGGCTGCGAACCAGCTCGTCCGGGCGATTGCAGATAGGGAAGTCCTCGGGATGGATGAGGAAATCCCAATCGTCGCGGATACGCCAGGCGTTGTTGATTGCAACGATGTGGGTAAACGGATCCCGCGACCACTCCCGAGCTGCAGCGGCGGCCGGTGCACTTCCAAGTATCAAAACGCGATGCATCGGTTCGACCATTCTGGGCCCTGCCCTTTTTAGTTCCCCGGAAGGATAGAGCGTTTTTTTTCCTTAACTACCCCAGTACAGAAAAACTGCTTTCTTCGTTGATCGGGCGCTTGCGGGAATAGAACCCCACATCAATGCTCCGCCCGATATAGGGAAGTTCGTATTGCAGCGGCTGCGCATCGTGATCCGCGCCCCCTTCACAATACGCGATCAGGGCCGTCATCATCTTGCCTGCGATCGGCGCGTTCTTGTACTGGTTCCCACTGGTCCCGCAGGCCATGTAGAACCCCGGCAGGTTGGATTTGTCATAGATCGGAATCCAGTCTGTGGATGCGTCATACAGGTCCACAACTCCGCGCGTTTTGGACGGGATGCCAAGACTTGGGACGCGCTGCGCGTATCGCATGGCCTGCGTTGTCCACTGGTCGGTGAAGTCGTGGTTGTAATCCACATCATCCTCGCACCACTGATGCGGGTCACATTCCGGATCTTCCGAGCCAACCAGAATGTGGTTGCCGTGCTCGGGTCGACAGTAGCAGGCAATATCGCTGTCCGAGACAATCGTTCCGTCGTTTTCGAAATCAAACCCCTCGGGTGCGGGGACGTGCACAACCTCTTGCCGCAACGGGCGGGTTTCGATCGTCATATCATCCAGGACACCCGCCATCTTGTTGATGGTCGCTGAGCCGGGGCCCGCGACGTTCACAACGACTTTTGCGTGGATTTCTTCGCCCGAGGCAAGTTTAACACCCGAAACCCGACCGTCGCTGGACAATATCTCGACCACTTCGGCACCAGTGCGCACTTCTGCGCCATGCAGCTTAGCAGCATCCATCAAGTTCTGCGCGGACAAAGCCGGGTCCGTGACATATCCCGCCTGCGGCCAGAACACGCCGCCCTGCATCTTGCGCCCGTTCGGGTGCCCGAATTCCGGATCATCCATCCGGCGCGCCGGCGCGAAACTGTCCTGCGAGTAGATCGGCAGGCGCTCACTGACTTTATCTGATGACCATTCTTCGAACGGGCAATCCAGATCGGCGCTGTTCTTCATGTGCTTTTCAAGCAAACCATTGGCATCAGTCTTCATCACCAGACAGCCGGTCTCGCGGAATTGCGCCAGATTAACATCCTCGGGCAGGCCGAGGTAGTCCGCCCAATCGCGCCAATAGTGGTAACCTTCCCATGCAAACGCCGTTCCATCGAAGGTCGAATAATGCATCCGAATAATCGCACATGACCCCGCGGTCGAACCGTGGCCAACCTGACTGTTTCGGTCCAGCGACAGGGTTTTCCAGCCTGCTTTGGCCATTTCAAAGGCGATGGCCGCGCCGATCACACCTGTTCCGATGATGATTGCGTCAGGTTGACTCATGAGGCTTCTCCCTTCCAATAGCGCGTTGAATAGGCGCTGAATTCTTCGACTTCTTCGGGCTTGGGCTCAACCCCGGTGAAGACATAAAGGTAATGCGGAACCATTGCGATCCGCGTGGACATTGGCTCATTCAGCTGGGCCAGATCGTACCCGATTTGCATATAGTACAGCACGCGCGCGCGCGTTTCGGCCTCGACCTCTGAATAGCCGTACCGCGCGAACATGGCGTGAAGCGCTTCGAGCCTGCGCGCATCTGACTGATCGAGCGCCCGGCGTACTTTCCCCGATTTGCGCGCCCAATCCCGGATGGCAAAGTCCAGCGCCGTATCGAACAGTTCAGTATTCACCACGCAACGGTGCACGTTGCAGACGGCTGCGGTTATCGTATCCGCCGGGGCCTTGGCCTGCGCGACCAAAGCCGCTGTATTCGTCGCATGCCAGCGCGCAAGCAGGGCGTCCAAAAGCTCTTGGCGGGATTTGAAGTACCAATAGAAGGAGGATCGTGACACAGCCATTCGTTCAGCCAGGTTCAGGACCTTGATTTGGTCCACACCGTCCGAGATCAGGACATCCATAGCCACGTTCAGCCAGTCGTCACGCGTGACCTTGATATTGCCGACCAAAGGCTCGGCTTCGGGGTCGTCCCTGTGCAGGATGGGCTTGGTACTCATTCAACTCTCCGGCGGAGCGCCGCCCTCAGCGGTACGGCGCGCAATGAACTCATGCAAGGCACCCATGCGGTCGCTGTCACATGAAGGCGCTTTGAAGTCAGACAGAATACTCTTCCAAACCGCGGTCGCGCGATGATTGGCATCCATCGATCCGCGCTCTGTCCAGGTTCCGAAATTTGCATAATCGTGCAAATGCGGTTCATAGAATTCGGTGTTGTACCGCTCCATCGTCTGGCTTGAGGCAAAGAAGTGCCCGCTGGGTTCAACTTCACTCAGGGCGGTGTCGAAACCGATCTCGGCTGTACCTGCCTGCGCCCCTGCACAAAGCTCGGCCACCATGTTCAGAACCTCGGCATCGCAGATCATTTTCTCAAAAGAAACGGTCAAGCCACCCTCCAGCCAACCGGCCGAGTGAATGATTACTGTCGCTCCTGCCATCAGACAGCCCCAAAGACCAAACTGGTTTTCATTCGCTGCTTGAACATCGTTGATGTTCGACGCTGATCCGGCAGCCGACCGCCAAGGTAGGCCCAGATGCCGGGCCAATTGACCTGCGGCAAGCGAAGCCTGGAAATGTGAGGGTGTTCCAAATGCGGGCGCACCCGATTTCATATCCACGTTGCTGGTGAACGTGCCATAACACACCGGCGCACCCGGCTTGGTCAGCTGTGTCAGCGTCAGCGCCGCCAGCGCCTCGGCATGCGACAGCGTAATCGCCCCGGCCACAGTAATCGGGGCCATCGCGCCCATCAGAGTAAACGGCGTGATGATCGACATCTGTCCATTGCGGGCGAAATCTATCAGCCCTTGCGCCATCGGTATGTCCAGCGTGCGCGGGCTGTTCGTATTGATGATTGTGTAGCAATGTGCGCCCGCCTGAAATGCATCATCTGACAGGCCCCGTGCGATGGATAGCATTTCAAAGCAATCCATCACCTGCGGCGTTCCGCGAGAGAAAAAGAACGGGAACTTGTCGGTCAGCTCCATCTGCGCCTGCGTAGTGAAGTAGTGACGCAGGTGAATCGGAACGTCCTGAGGCTCGACCTGAGGCGAGATCATCTGGAATACATCAAAATGATGCGTCAGCTTGAGGAACTCCAGATAATCCTGCCCTGTGGCGGGACGGCGGCCGCGTTCAAGATCTGTCGCGTTCGGTGCCCCTGCCCCCGGTTGAAACACCAAACTACCTAGCTCAAGTGTGAAGTCCCTGAGCCGCGCGCCTGCATGGCACGCAATCGACTTTGGTGCTGATGCAACGGCGGCTTCAACAATGTCGCGGCCGATAAAGACCATCTCGGTATCTTCATCCATCCGCGCGCCCGCTTTCGCAAAGAGACGCCGGGCTTCCGGAAGCAGGCATTTGACGCCCAACTCCTGAAGTGTTCGCAAAGCCGTTTCGTGCATATCCGCAATCTGGTCAGCCGGGAACACCTCCATCAACGGGAAGGGATTCTTCAACTGGCGATAATTCACGTCCCGACTGGGCGCAGGGGCGGCCTCGGCGCTTCGCCCGCGCCGTCGTCGCCCGCGTTCGGATGTTTGTCCGATCATGCTTAGCCCCTCATCGCTTTGCCCTGCGGGTCGTAAGGTGAAGGCGCGACAACCCTCGCGGGCCTCTCGACACCAACCACATGGACCGAAAGCTCTGTTCCGGGCGCGGCCTTGTCGCGGTTGACCAACGCCATTGCCAGTGACTTCCCAGTGTAGTGCCCGTACCCTCCCGACGTTACAAAGCCCACGCGCTCACCGCCCGCCCAAACGGGTTCGTAACCGCTTGCGTCCGCGTCATCGGCGTCCACTTCCAGTGTCACCTGTATCTGCGCCGGACCGTTTCCGTCGCGCTCGGCCACAGCGGCCTCTTTGCCGACAAAATTCTTGTCCCAATCGATCCATCGATCCATGCCTGTCATTCCCGGCGTGTAAAGCTGCGTGAACTCTGCCGACCAGATGCCAAAACTCTTTTCAAGCCGCGTTGACAGCATCGCGTTGAAACCGCACTCGCGAATGCCCTCTTCGGCACCGGCCTCCAGCAACATACGGCGCAGCTTGATGTGGTCACCGTAGCGGCAGTTGATCTCATACCCTTTCTCGCCGGTCACCGACATGCGGGCGACGCGCGCGCGGACCAACCCGATGTCAAAATCTCCACAGCCCATGAATTTCAGACCCGAGATGTCCTGTTCAGCCAACTTTTCGACCACGGCTTGCGACTTGGGACCAACCACCGCAAACCCGCAATATTCCTCGCCCAGATCCTGTACATTAACGCCGTCGATCATGTGATCGTCAAACCAGCGCATGTGCCACGCCCGCAAGTAGTAGCTGCCCATGATCCACCAGGTACCATCGCCCCAGTTCAGAACGGTCAGATCCCCTTTGAGCCGCCCGTTCTCGCCCAACATCGGCGCCAGCTTCGCCCGACCGGGCGCCGGCAGTTTTGAGGCCATGACTTTGTCCAGCCAAACCTCAGCATTCGGGCCACTGACCTCAAACCGGGAGAATCCCGAGATATCCATCAAGCCGACGCCTTCGCGGATTACCTTGCATTCGTCAGCTACGATATCGTGCGCATTCGACCGCTTGAGCGTCGGTGTTTCCTCGAACCCTTTCGGTGCAAAATACAGCGGCACTTCAAGATCCCAGCTGATGCCCCATTTACAACCCGCATCCGTCATCGCGTCATGCGCTGGGGCCATTTTTAGCGGCCGCCCCGCGGGCAGTTGCTCGTTCGGGTAGGTCATTACAAAGCGGCGGGAATAAAACTGGCCCGTGGTTTCACGGATATACCGCTTGTTCTGCGCAAAATCGCCAAAGCGCGCCACGTCCATCGGCCAAGCATCCGCCTCGGGCTCGCCATGGATCATCCATTCAGCCAGCGTCTTGCCGACGCCTCCGCCCTGCAGGAAACCTGCCATAACCGCGCAGGCCGACCAATAGCCGCGCTTGCCGGGAACCGGGCCGACCAACGGGTTTCCGTCGGGCGCAAAGGTGAAAGCACCGTTTACCCATGTCTTGATGCCTACGTTCTGGATCGACGGATAGCGTTCAAAGCCAAGCGTCAGCTCATTCTCGATCCGGTCGAGCTGTTCCTGAAACAGCTCCTCACCATAATTCCAAGGCGCACCGTCCATGGCCCAGTGTTCGTGATCGACCTCATAAATGCCAACCAGAACGCCTTTCTGATCCTGCCGCATATAGGTGAACCCTTCGAGGTCGACGGTCATCGGCATTTCGAATTCGGCTTCAGCGACCTCGGGGACTGTGTCGGTGATCAGGTAGTGGTGTTTCAGAGGAGACACCGGCAACTCCACCCCCGCCATACGCCCTACTTGCTTGGCCCAAAGGCCAGCAGCGTTAACCACGTGTTCACAAGTGATCGTGCCCTTGTCAGTGATGACCTGCCAGCCATCGTCGGTTTGGATCAGTTCTTCGACCTTGGTTTCTTCGTAATACTCTGCGCCCCTCTTTTTTGCCGCTGTCGCATAGGCCTGAACCGTGCCAGTCGTGTCGATATAGCCCTCGCGGTCCGCCCACATGGCCCCCAAAACGCCGTCGGTGGACATGATTGGGCAACGCCTTTGCGCCTCCTCCGGGTTCAGCAATTCGCAGTCATCAATGCCGATAGACTGGAAGATGCGGTAATTCGCCTGCAGCCATTCCCACCGTTCGGGCGTTCCGGCCAACGTCAGGCCACCGGTCATGTGCAAGCCGATATTCTGACCCGATTCCTTTTCGATCTCGCTGAGCAGGTCGATTGTATACGCCTGCAAGGACGCCATGTTTGGGTCCGCATTCAGAGCGTGAATGCCGCCAGCCGCATGCCAGGACGAGCCGGACGCCAGCCGCCGCCGTTCCAGCATAACCACATCTGTCCAACCAAACTTGGCCAGATGATACAGAACCGAGGCGCCCACGACGCCGCCCCCGATGACCACAACGCGATACTGAGAATTCATCCTGCGCTCCCCTGCATGTCTCACGAGGGACGCTAGAGGCACTGTTCACATCTGTCTAGACATTTCTGTACAGTTCTGCGCCTACCAAGAAACCGCCTTGGTGCGGCAGTTTTCAAAGTTGTGCGCTGGGACGGGAAGCGATCTTATCAAACCACGCTAAAGTGGCTGTGTTTTCTTGCGGAATTCGCTTTTTGATCACGCGGGCAAAGTCAACGAAGACAAAGGTGGAAATGTCAGCCAGAGTGAAATCTGAACCTGCGATAAACGCGCTTTCGCTCAGTCGCTGTTCCAGAAGCGAAAAGAAATGGTCAACGCGAGTTGAACCGCGCTGCGCCAGTTCCGGGATTTGCGCGTGATTCACCGGACCCGGAATTGCCCTGTCAGCAAAGGCTGGATGTGTATTCCGCAACGCCTCGGCTACAGGCGCGCCGCCCTGCTGTTCGACAATGCTGTTCCACATCAGAACCTGCCCCTTTTCATCCGGAGTTCGGCCCATCAAAGGTGGCTCAGGAAACCGCGCCTCAAGATAGGCGGCGATCCCTAGATTCTCAGTTAGCGTGCTGCCCTCATCCGTCACCAGCACCGGAACCGTTGCATTGGGGTTCACCGCGCGAAAGTCGTCACTGAGTTGTTCACCTTTGCCGATCGAGATTTCTCGGGTTTCGATATCCAAACCCTTTTCGGCAATGAACATGCGCGCGCGCCGTGGGTTGGGGGCCGTGGAACAATCATAAAAAAGCATCAGGTTCTCCCACCCTGTCAGCGGCGATAAATGAAACAGCGCCCCTCGACGGCCCCTTCAGGAAGGGACACTTCGGTCAAGGTATCGAAATACATCCGGTCGCTGGACACCATCAAACCACCCTCGGCTAATAGCGGCTCGATCAATGGTGAGACAAATCTGGCGAAGTCGTCGTTCTTTTTGCGGTTGTGACCGCCCAAGTCCGCGTGGATCAGACTGGCCGTGGCTCCGAACCGATCCACCGAGGCCGGTAGTGTTTCTCGCACATCCCCCAAAATCACCCGATCTGCGGGCGGCGTGGAATCCGGATGCGACGCCACGGCGCGCTCGAACACATAAACAGGTCGACCTGAAATATACTGCACCATGTGATGATAGGTGCGCCCGTTGCCCAACCCCAGTTCGAACACTGGCCCAGTCATTCCTTTGGTTTCAGAAATGGCGAAATCCAGACAGGCCCGTTGGGACACCATACGGTCGATGAACAGATCCAGGCGGCTTTGGTTGTCGGGCACGGGGAAATCTCTCCTTGATATCAGTCAGCTCAGGATTTGGGGCCGACACCGCATGTGATGACAAATCCTCAAGGATTTGTGTAGGTAAATTGGCCTAAGTTTCACATTTTCGCGACAATTCGGCCCAAGAACGGGTTTGACTACACAGGCACAACCGCGCGAGACTAAGTCAAAAAACACAGGGAGTTGAATACGCCGATGTCGAACCACGGACGAACGGGTGGAAAACCCGCATGACTGCGTTGTTGTCCGTCAGAGACCTCAGCATCGGTTTTGGTGCGGGCGACTCAGTTGTCAAAGGAGTCAACTTTGATGTCGAGGCCGGGCAGACATTGGCTCTGGTCGGTGAATCAGGATCGGGAAAAACCATCTCGTGCCGGGCGGCCTTGCGTATTTTACCACGTGCCGCGCAAATCCGCAGTGGCACGATTACCCTGAACGATTCGAAAGGCTTCGAGGATCTGACCAAGATCAGCGAACGCCAGATGCGCGACATTCGCGGCAATCGGATTTCGATGATTTTTCAGGAACCGATGCGATCGCTATCCCCGTTGCACAAGATCGGCAATCAGGTCAGCGAGGTCTTGTGGCTGCATCGGAGCGCGTCCGAGGCGCAAGCCCGCAAAGAGGTCCTGACCCAATTCGAACGCGTGGGCTTTCCCGATCCGCAGCGCGCCTATGATTCTTACCCGTTCGAGTTGTCGGGCGGCATGCGCCAGCGCGCCATGATTGCGATGGCCATGGTTTCCAAGCCAGAACTGCTGATCGCGGATGAGCCGACGACCGCGTTGGACGTTACGACACAAGCGCAGGTCCTGGGTCTGATTAAGGAGTTGCAGCGCGAAACGGGCATGGCCCTGATCCTTGTGACGCACGATCTTGGTGTGGTTGCCAATATGGCAGAACAGGTCGTTGTCATGCACAAGGGCCGCGTGATGGAGGCAGGGGCAGCCGCCCCGATCCTAAGCGCCCCGGCGCACCCTTACACACAACAATTGTTCAACGCAGCCCCTGCGATTCCCGACGAAGATTCGGTCGGGCTGCCGATGCCGGATGATGACCTCATTCTACAGATGAAGGGGGTGTCCAAGACCTACACCATGCGGTCCAGCAGGGGCTGGCAGGGGGACAAGCTGATCCATGCCTGCCGAGGTGTGGACCTGAATCTGGCCCGCGGCAAAACACTGGCAATCGTCGGTGAAAGTGGCTCGGGCAAAACAACGGCTGCGCGGATCGCCCTTGGCGCGGAACTGCCCGATCCGGGTGGCGAGGTTCTGTTTCGCACCTCGCCAGGCGAAGACCCGATCACTGTGCACCACATGAACCGCTCTCAGCGCACGGCCTTTCAACGAAAGGCGCAGATGGTGTTTCAGGACCCGTACAGCTCTCTCAGTCCGCGGATGCGCATTCAAGACGCGCTGACCGAGCCTTTGGAAATCCACTCCATTGGTTCGACCGCCGAACAGCGGGACAAAGCGGTCGAGATGCTGCAGCGCGTCGGACTGAATGGTGATATGCTCAAACGCTATCCCCATGCCTTTTCCGGCGGACAGCGGCAACGCCTGTCGATTGCGCGGGCGATGATGCTGGACCCGCAGCTGATTGTCTGTGACGAACCGACATCGGCACTGGATGTATCGGTTCAGGAACAGATCCTGACCTTGCTGGAAAACCTGCAGGACCGGTTGAACCTGTCCTACCTGTTCATCTCGCACGACCTTGCGGTTGTGGCGCGCATTGCCGACGAAGTGGCCGTGATGCGCCGGGGTCTTGTCGTCGAACAGGCCCCGCCCGAGACACTGTTTTATAACCCCCGACACCCTTACACCAAGGCGCTGATTGCCGCCCAACCAGAACCCGACATCAACCGGCCCATCGACCTTAAACTGGTTGCGTTGGGCGCTGGTTCACCAGACAGTTGGGATGACACCTTCCGATTTACGGACTCCGTGATACCCTCACTGGTAGAGATGGAGCCCGGCCATAAGGTACGATGCCATGTTTAAAACCACTCGCCCGCTTATTCTGGCTGCCACGTTGGTCGCCACTTTGGTCCTGCCCGCCACGGCAGGAACACCGACCCCTCAGGAAAGCGAATTCTGGCAAGCCGAGGTCAGCGCCGGGAATCTGCCGCCGGTCGCAGAGCGCCTACCGGCCGAACCTTTGATCGTGGATCTGGCAGCCAAAGGCCGCGAGTTTGGTGCCCCCGGTGGTACCCTGCGCACCATGGTGACCCGGTCAAAAGACATCCGCCAGATGGTCGTCTACGGGTATGCGCGATTGGTTGGGTTTGACGAAAACTACGACATCGTCCCTGATCTTCTGGAGTCCTATGAAAACGAAGGTAATCGAAAGTTCACACTGCATCTGCGTGACGGCCACAAGTGGTCCGATGGATCGCCGTTCACATCCGAAGACTTTCGTTATTGGTGGGAAGACGTTGCCAACAATGAAATGCTCAGCCCTTCTGGCCCACCTGACTTCCTGATTGTTGAAGGTAAAACGCCAACCGTGACCTTCCCGGATGAGACAACTATTGTCTTTGAGTGGGAAAACCCAAATCCTGATTTCCTGCAGTCGCTGGCCCAAGCGCGCCCGCCATTCATCTACCGGCCGTCTGAATTCCTCAAACAGTATCACGAGAAGTTCGCAGATGCTGAAGACCTCGCCTTTCAGGTTGAAGACGCACGGGTCAAAAGCTGGGCGGCGCTGCACAACAAGCTGGACAACCTCTACAAGTTCGACAACCACGAACTCCCGACGCTGCAGCCTTGGCTGAATGCAAGTTCGGGCAAGAAGATCCGCCACAATTTCGTTCGCAACCCTTATTATCACCGCATCGATTCCAACGGCGTTCAGTTGCCCTATATCGACATCGTCGAGATGGAAATCGTCGCTGCTGGCTTGGTCGCGGCCAAGACCAATGCTGGCGAAACTGATCTGCAGGGGCGCGGTCTGGCGTTTCGCGATGCATCTATCTTGAAAAAGGGCGAAGCCGGTGGAGACTACAAAACTCTGCTGTGGAAGACCGGTGTCGCATCGCAAATCGCGATCTACCCGAACCTGAACTACTCGGATGAAGTTTGGCGCGACGTTCTGCGCGATGTTCGTGTTCGCCGGGCGCTGTCCCTGGCCATCGACCGCAAAACCATCAATCAAGCGCTCTATTTCAAACTGGCCCATCCCGGTGCGATGTCCGTTTTACCCGCGTCTCCGTTCTATGACGAGGAAAACGCAAAAGCCTGGGCGCAGTATGACGTTGAGATGGCCAACGCCCTCCTGGACGAATCTGGCCTGGCCGAGCGCGATAAAAACGGCATTCGCCTGCTGCCGGATGGGCGCCCGATGGAACTGATCATCGAAACCGCAGGAGAGCGGCAAGAGGTTGAGAACGCGCTTCAGATCGTCACGGATACGTGGCGCGAAATTGGTGTGGACCTGATCATGCGCCCACTGGACCGGGACATTCTGCGCAACCGCGTTTTTGCAGGTAACACCATGGCCTCAGTTTGGTTTGGCTGGGATGACGGTATCCCGCAGGCGCACACTTCCCCTGCTTATTTGGCACCTACGGATCAGGTGTTTCTGGCCTGGCCCAAATGGGGACAATTTTACCAAACCGGCGGCGATGTTGGTGAAGCGCCTGATATGCCTGAGGCTGAACGTCTAATGCAGCTGGCCCATGATTGGGAGGTTGCTACCACCGACGAAGAGCGTTCGGCAGTCTGGTCAGAAATGCTGAACATCCACGCTGATCAGCTTTTCGCCATCGGAATTCTGAACGGCGCACCGCAGCCCATCGTAGTGTCCAACCGTCTGCGCAACGTGCCCGAGCAAGGCATGTGGGCGTGGGAGCCCGGCGCACATTTTGGCATTCACCGCCCCGACGAATTCTTTTTCGCCGACTAATCAGGAGCAGCTAAATGGTAATGCTGCGCTATGCGGTGTATCGCTTTTTCACGATGCTGCTGACTTTGCTGGTGGTGTCGGTTCTGATCTTCGTGATCATCAACCTGCCACCCGGCGATTATCTGAGCAATCAGATCGCGGAATTGCAGGCTTCGGGCCAATCTGCCGGGGTCGCCAAGGCTGAATTCCTGCGCGCGGAATACGCCCTGGATCGCCCCATATGGGAACAGTACCTGGTCTGGATGGGCTTCTGGCCCGGACCGCACGGGTTTGAGGGCCTTCTTCAGGGTAACTACGGCTGGTCTTTTGAATTCGACCGTCCTGTGGCCGAGATCGTTGGCGATACCCTATGGCTGACTGTTGTGGTCAACCTGGCCGCTATCCTGTTCGTTTACGCCGTTGCCCTACCGCTGGGCGTCCTCGCCGCAGCAAAATCGCGAACCTGGATTGACTATACGTCGGCCTTTGTTGGCTATCTTGGTTTGGCGACGCCCAACTTCCTGCTGGCACTGATCCTGTTCTATTACGGACACCGCTACTTCAACCTGCCCATCGGCGGCCTGATGGACCCATCCTTCGAAGGTCAGCCGATGAGCTGGGAAAAGCTGAAGTCCATTCTTGTCCACCTGATCGTGCCGACTTTCGTCATTGGCACATCTGGCGCCTCTGCCATGATGCAGCGCCTGCGTGCGAACATGCTGGATGAACTGGGCAAACCTTATGTGGAAACGGCCATTGCCAAGGGTATGGCACCATCGCGAATGCTGACAAAGTACCCGCTGCGCGTGGCGTTCAACCCATTTGTTGCAGATATCGGGAACTTGCTGCCGTCGATGGTATCCGGGTCGGTACTGGTCTCAGTCGTGCTTGGTCTGCAAACCATCGGCCCGACCTTGCTGACCGCACTCAAAACCCAGGACCAATTTCTGTCCGCCTTCATTCTGATGTTCGTGGCCTTGCTGACCCTGATCGGCACCATGATCTCTGATATCTTGCTGGTCATGTTGGACCCGCGCATTCGGTACGAGGGGCGTGAAGCGTGACCAAACACACCGACGGTCGCTTTGTCGACGATGCACCTTTCGACGCGGATGCCGCCCTGCAACAGTTAGAGCGCGCAGATCTGGACGCACCCAACTGGGTTCTGGTCTGGCGCAAGTTCAAAACCCATAAGCTGGGTTTGATTTCAGGCGTTTTCCTACTGTTCTGCTACCTGATGCTGCCCTTCGCTGGATTCATCGCCCCCTATGGCCCGAATGAACGAAACGGCGAACACCTTTACGCCCCACCACAAAGCATCAATTGGTTCCACGATGGCTCCTTCATTGGCCCGTATGTCTATCCGATCGTGGCCGAAGCTGATCTTGAGACCTTTCAGTGGAAATTTGTGCCCGACACGGAAGACCCTCGCCCGATCCGCTTTTTCTGCGAGGGGACCGAGTACAGGCTTGCAGGTCTTGTGAAATCAGACACCCACCTGTTCTGCGCGCCAGAGGGCGCGACGCTGTTCCTTTGGGGATCCGATCGTCTGGGCCGCGATGTGTTCAGCCGCATTCTATATGGCGCGCAGCTGTCGCTGACTGTCGGCCTGATCGGCATTTCGGTATCGTTCACCCTTGGCATCTTTTTTGGATCAATCGCCGGGTATTTTGGCGGCAAGATCGATTGGGTCATCAACCGCGTGATCGAGGTCTTGCGCTCGCTACCTGAACTGCCGCTCTGGCTTGCTCTATCGGCGGCGGTGCCCTCAAATTGGAGCCCGGTTGCTGTTTTCTTCATCATCTCGATCATCCTCGGGATTCTCGATTGGCCCGGCCTCGCCCGTTCGGTACGCGCGAAATTCTTGTCCCTCAGGGAAGAAGAATACGTCCGCGCCGCCGAGATGATGGGCGCAAGCTCTGGCCGTGTGATCCGCAAGCACCTGCTACCGAACTTCATGTCTCACCTGATCGCCTCGGCCACGTTGTCGATACCGGCCATGATCCTTGGGGAAACCGCGCTCAGCTTCCTGGGTCTTGGTCTGCGGGCCCCGGCCGTCAGTTGGGGTGTAATGCTGAACGACGCGCAGAACCTGGCCTCGATCGAGATCTACCCCTGGACGGCAATCCCGATGCTGCCGATCATTGTTATCGTGCTGGCATTCAATTTCCTGGGCGACGGGCTGCGTGACAGTCTGGATCCATACCAGCAATGAGCTTGATTTCAGCCCTTCCTGCAACCGACGGATACCGCAAAACGGGCACCGGGGCTTGGTCCAGCGTCTACGCGGTATCTGAACTGGCAACGGCAACCTTTGGCGCGGTGGGTCAGGAACTGGCTCGTCTGATGACGGCGCTGAACCTGCCGCCCAGTGCGCCGGATGTGTCTGTGGATCACCGGCTGGCTTCGCTTTGGTATCAATATTCCTTCAAGCCCAATGGTTGGGAGATGCCTAGTCTCTGGGATGCGGTCGCGGGCGACTACCAGACTGCAGATGGTTGGATCAGGCTGCACACCAACCTGCCCCGCCACCGAGCGGCGGCACTTAAGGTTCTTGAGGTCAAAGCAGATCGGGACGCGGTCTCTCAAGCAGTGCGGCGATGGTCCGCAAGCGAGCTGGAAGCGGCAATCGTGGCCCAGGGTGGCGTTTCCGCAGCCATGCGCAGCCGGGCAGTGTGGTTAGAGCATCCGCAAGGTCGGGCCGTGTCCCGCGATCCACTGATCGGTTGGCACAGCCCGCGACAGATCAAACTGCGAGATCGATCCGAGGCCACGGCTGAGCGCCCTTTGGCAGGGCTGCGCGTCCTCGACCTGACGCGCGTGCTGGCTGGGCCGGTTTCAACGCGAACCCTCGCCGGTTTTGGTGCTGACGTTCTGCGTGTCGACCCGCCCGGTTGGGACGAGCCCGGTGTCATACCAGACATCTCATTGGGCAAATCCTGCACTTACCTCGATCTGAAATCGCCCTCAGGTTTGGAAAAGCTGCAAGAGTTGCTGTCTCAGGCCGATGTGTTCGTCCACGGGTATCGCCCCGGTGCTTTAGACGCACTCGGCCTGACCAGGGCCAAGCGCGATGAATTGGCCCCAAACCGGGTCGAAGTCACATTGGACGCTTATGGCTGGCAAGGCCCATGGGCCGCGCGGCGCGGGTTCGACAGCCTCGTTCAGATGAGCGCAGGCATCGCGGATGCAGGCCGTGACTGGGCAAATGCGGATAAACCAACACCATTGCCGGTTCAGGCGCTGGATCATGCAACCGGCTATCTGATGGCCGCCGCTGTGCTATCCGCCTTAGCCGAGGCTGCCTCGGGGAACGCGATCATGCTGGGTCAGCTCTCTCTCGCACGAACGGCCGAGTTGTTGGCCATTCTCGGCAAGTCCGACACGAAAGAGGTCATCACCGGTGCCAGTCCGTCAGACTACAGCCAAGCTCTAGAAGAATCAGGCTGGGGCTCCGGTCACCGCCTGAAACCTGCTCTGACCGTTGGCGACGCCAAGATGTTCTGGGACAAGCCTGCACCTAAACTAGGCACGTCGGCTCCGGTCTGGGCCACGGCCATCACCTGAGCCAACCGCCGCGCGGTACGCGCGGCCCGGCCCAACGCCTTGGGTCACGTCTCGCCAGAGACGTCACCCAAAGGGGCGGGAGACCCCCCTCAGCGATCGTCCCCACCCGGGCCGATATCGTCCAGATAATCCTCGTCAATCGCCGCCTGCACCGCACCCGTCACAGCTTCGCGCTGCTTGGGTGTCAGATCCTCGGGGTCCTTGCCTTCGGCCAGGCGCACGGTGACCTCACGGTGTGCGAACTTGATACCTTCGCGAGCGAACAATTCGCGGATATCCTGATAGACTTTCTTGCGCACCAGCCATTGATCGCCCGGCTTGGTCATGAACTTGACCCGAATGATCATCGCAGAGTCCTGCATTTCGATCACGCCTTGCGACTTCAGCGGTTGGATAAAGTTGTCGCCGATCACCGGGTCACTCAACAACTCTTGACCCAACTTCTTGATCAGCTTGCGCACCTTCTCGACATCGGTGTCATACGTCACCCGTAACGGCAGTTTCATGATCACCCAGTCGCGGGAATAGTTGGTCAGAACCTTGATCTCACCAAAGGGGATGGTGTTCAGCGCGCCCAGATGGTGACGCAGCTGGAACGACCGAACCGAGATCTTTTCGACCGTTCCCTTCACGTCACCGATGTCGATGTATTCACCCTTGCGGAACGCGTCATCCATCAGGAAGAACGCCCCCGAAAAGATATCGCGGACCAATGTCTGCGATCCAAAGCCTACGGCCAGACCCACGACACCAGCACCCGCGAATAGCGGACTGACATTGATACCCAATTCCATCAGGGCAATCAGCGCTATGGTCACAACAACTACGGCCAGAATGGCCCCGCGGAACAAAGGCAACAATGTTGCAAGGCGGCTTTGCCCACCTTCTCCGCCTTCATCGCCCAGCTCAGCCTCACCACCGCCGTCGTCAATCTCCTGCGCGATCTTCGAGTCGATCCCAATGCGGAAGAAATGGAACAGGATGTAACCCATGAAGAGGATCACCATCACGTCCAGCGCCCGCTCGATCGGCAGGTCCTCGCTCCAGCTGGCATCCGGATTCCAGATGACAACCAACGCATACAGACCGACGACAAAAGCCAGAATACCGGCAACCCGCCGCGCCAGATCTTCGTAGGTCAGGATCGAGTGCTTGCGCATCTCGGCCTGCGGCGTTTCGATCGCTTCAACCTCGGCATCCGCCTCATCAGCATCGGCATTCATCGCGTCCAGCTGGTTGTTGCGATTGAAATACCGTTCCAGAAGATAGTTCATGGCCCCATAGGCAACTACGACCGACATGAAGATGGCATAGCTGCTGGCCACGATCGGGATCGAGTTTTGATTTTCCAGCACCAGATCGACGGCCAGTTTGAACCAGCTGAACACCATGTACAGGATCAGCACCGGCGCCCATGCGAATGAGATCAGGCGCAGAATCCACGACACCTGATCCGGTGACCGCCCGCCGCGAATAGCGTTCGAAATGGCGCGGGCATTGAACAGGATCATCAGGACATTGCCGATCGCACCAAACATGGTCAGACCGCCATAGACCAAGGCGTAGACGTTATAGTTCAGCCCAAAATCAGCTACCCAAGTGGCAAATAGCACCACAGTAATGTCGTAGGTCGCCAGCGCCGAAGCCCAGACATACAGGCGTTTTGCGTCACGATCCGAGAAAGGCGGCAAGCGATATTGGCTCAGATATGGCGATAGCACCATGCGCCACAGATCAGACACCGTACGCGACAGGAAGAAGGCGGTAAAAATTGCTGTGACCGTGAACTGGATCGAGATGTCCTCAGCCTCGCCGAAAAACACGAAACCGACGATAAGCGCCATCACCATGGCAAAAATCGTGGCGCCTATCCCCATCAGGAACCGGAACACCAAAAACGGCATCTTCTCGCGATAACCTTGTGGATCTTCCTTGGATCGCGCGACGACGATTCGCTTTGCGATACGCTTGCCGTAGATTTCAATCGACAACCATCGTCCGATCAAAAGGAAGAGAACGTTCCAGAACAGGACCTCGACATAGGTCTGTATTCGGCCATCCGGGCTGGTCTGACGCAGGATGTATTGCACCTCGAAGATCGAATAAGGCAGCGCCTGAAGCCGTGAATTCATCGAGTCACGAAATCTCGAAAACCGCTCCTGCGCTTTCATAAGCTGCGAACCGTCGCCCATCGGATCCCCGGGTACAGCCTCGGGGGTGACACTGTTTTGCTGGCCGGAAGACACGATTTGCCCGGCGCTGTCGATGACGATCACACTGGCCCCGGCTTCGGTGGCGGAACGGATCGCCGTAGCCAGATCGCTTTCGCTGGCTGTGTCCGAGCTGCTGCCCCCGGCTGAGGGATACCCCGGTATCAGAGAGGTCTGCGCAACTGCACCGGTGACCAGCGCCAGAGTAAGGGACCAGATTACAAACGTTAATCCAGCCAGCAATGTTCGTGTCATCGGATATTTTTCCAGTTCGCCATTCGTAACACAGGTTATCGAAGCCCGGTGGCGGGTTCAAATATTCAACCCCCGCAGCCTCAACATCTTATCAAGCCGTGTTCCCCGCACCATGCTGTGAACAGAAGTGTTTGCAACCCGGAAAAAACTGAATATGACCAACCTGACGCTGCCATCATGACGGATGGGCAGGAAATTTGATATAGAACAGGGCGCAGATGCGAAACCCACGGCTAAAATCGAAACAAGCCGGTAACGACTGGTAGGATCAGTGATTTTGCACGCGGCTAAAAAAAATATATACGATACGGGTGCAAGCGCGCGGAGTTGCACCAGAACACTGAATTGGGCAAAGGCATGAGCCTAGGAAGACAAAACGATACAACCGGCCGTGCGCCGCGCATCTTGTTCTACAGCCACGATACGTTCGGGTTGGGTCACTTGCGCCGATCCCGTGCACTGGCTGGTGCGATGACGCAGGCTGACCCATCGGCATCAGCGCTGATCCTGACCGGGTCACCCGTGGCCGGGCGGTTCACCTTTCCGCGTCGCGTCGACCACGTGCGTTTGCCAGGAGTGACCAAACGTTCCGATGGATCTTATGCATCCCAGACAATTGGAATGGGCATCGAGGAAGTGACTGAGCTGCGGGCGGGTCTGATCCAGACGGCGGTTCAGCAATTCGATCCTGACGTCCTTATCGTTGACAAGGAACCAACCGGTTTCCGCAGCGAGCTGTTGCCCACCTTGGAAAATTTGCTGCGGTCCCGCCGCACCAAAATGGTCCTGGGCCTGCGTGACGTTTTGGATGAACCCGAAGTGTTGGCCGCCGAGTGGGAGCGGAAAGAAGCCATTGCAGCAACCGAAAGGTTCTACGACGAAATCTGGGTGTACGGACTACGCTCGATCTATGATCCGACCGAGGGCCTGCCGCTCAGCCCTGCCACGCAGTCGCGTATCCATTGGACTGGTTATTTGCGCCGTGATCTTGGGCCGATAGGCGATCCGCCGGAACAACCTTACATCCTGATTACGCCGGGCGGCGGCGGTGACGGCAAAGCCATGGTGAACCAGGTTTTGTGCGCCTATGAAAAAGATCCCAACCTGTCACCGCGCGCTGTCCTTGTCTACGGCCCCTTCCTGTCGGGCGAGCTGCGCGACGATTTCGAAACCCGCGTTGCTGCGCTGAATGGTCGGGTCTCGGCTGTTGGCTTTGAATCGCAGATCGAAACGCTGTTTGCCGGCGCTGCGGGTGTGGTCTGCATGGGCGGCTACAATACGTTCTGCGAGGTGCTCTCGTTCGACAAACGCGCCGTCATCGTCCCACGCACGACACCTCGGCTGGAACAGTGGATCCGCGCCTCACGCGCCGAGGGTCTGGGACTTGTCAGAATGCTGGACGAAAACCGTGACGGGTTGACGGCGGACACGATGATTAAGGCTATTCGCAATCTGCCCGATCAGCCATTGCCTTCTCAGGCAATCCGCGACGGCCTGCTGGATGGTCTGGACTATGTCACAAGCCGCGTCGACACGCTGCTTGGTGGGGAACGGGAACGAGCCACCGGATGACGTCAGGAAAACCCAAGCTCGCGGTGCTGGTCAAAGGATGGCCGCGCCTTTCAGAGACGTTTATCGCACAGGAACTGGTCGCCTTGCAGGACGCGGGCCACAGCTTTGACATCTGGTCATTGCGCCACCCGACCGACATCAAACGCCATCCACTGCATGATCGGTTCAAGGGACAGGTCCACTACCTGCCCGAGTACCTGTACGAAGAACCTGATCGCGTCTGGGCCGCGCGCCACATCGCGCAGACCCTGCCCGGCTATACCGAGGCTTATAAGGTCTGGCGCTCTGATCTGCGGCGCGACCCGACACATAACCGCATCCGGCGTTTCGGGCAGGCCTGTGTTCTGGCCGCCGAGTTGCCCGAGGAAACGCAGGTGATGTATGCGCATTTCATGCACACGCCGTCGTCGGTCGCACGCTATGCCGCCATCATGCGCGGCCTGCCCTGGAGCTTTTCGGCACACGCCAAAGACATCTGGACGTCACCCGACTGGGAGAAAGCCGAAAAATTGCAGGCCAGCACGCATGGGGCCGCTTTTGGCGCAACCTGTACTGCAATCGGGGCCGAACACTTGCGCAGTTTGGCCGATGATCCGTCGCGGGTCGATCTGATCTATCACGGCTTGGACCTGAACCGTTTTCCCGACCCGCCGACCCGCGCAGCTCGGGCACCGGACGGGCCGTTTCACATGCTCTCAGTCGGCCGTCTGGTCGAGAAAAAGGGCTTTGATCGCCTGATCGATGCGTTCGCCATGCTACGCAATTCGCTGGATTGGCACTGGACGCATATTGGTGGCGGTGCGCTTGGTGATGCGCTGCGCGAACGGGCTGAGGCCCAGGGTATCGCAGACCGGATCACCTGGAAGGGGGCCTGTGACCAGCCCGAAGTGATCGAGGCGATGCGCGGCTCTGATCTGTTCGTGCTGCCCAGCCGGATCGCGGCTGACGGAGATCGCGACGGGTTGCCAAATGTCCTGATGGAGGCTGCGTCGCAGCTGTTGCCGATCCTGTCAACACCGGTTTCTGCCATTCCGGAATTCATAGAAACCGGGACGCATGGCGTTTTGTCCGACGACAACCCGGCCGCACTTGCCAGCGCGATCACCGAAATCGCCGCTGCTCCAGAGCGAACTGCATCTATGGCCAACGCTGCCTATTCCCGCCTGGTTGCCGAATTCCGCATGGACCCCGGCATTGCCCTGTTGTCCAAACGACTCAGCGCATTGGGCGCGGGCAAAGACTGATGGCCCGCGTCGCCTTTTTCTCACCGATGAAATCTCCGGACAGCCCGGTGCCGTCGGGAGACAGGGAAATGGCGCGCAATCTGATCAGGGCGATCGGGGCGCAGGGCGATGAGGTCAATCTCGTCTCGGAATTGCGCATTTATGACAAAACGGGCGATCCGGCGGTTCAACAACGTCTCTGCTCTGACGCCGATGCCGAATCCCGGCGACTGATCGCGGACATGATCCACGACACGGATTTGTGGGTGACCTATCACAACTACTATAAGGCCCCCGATCTGCTGGGCCCTAAAGTATGCGCCGCTCGGGGCATCCCTTACGCGCAATTGGAAAGCACCCGTGCGACCAGCAGATTGCGCGGCCCTTGGTCCGGCTTTGCGAAAGCCGCACATGATGCCTGCGACGCAGCGGACGTCATTTTCTACCACACGGCCAACGATCTGATCACGCTGGAGCGTGAAAAATTCGAAAATCAGCGTCTGGTCGAATTGCCGCCCTTTTTGCCAATCTCGAGCCTGCCGCCCGTTTCCTCATGTGACGGGCCGATGCTGACAGTGGGAATGATGCGGCATGGCGACAAACTGGCGTCGTACCAGCTGCTGGCGCAGGCCCTGTCGCATTTGAACGGGGATTGGGCTTTGGATATTGCAGGGGATGGACCAGCGCGGGTTGAGATCGAAGACCTTATGACACCGTTTGGCTCGAAGGTCCGGTTTCTTGGGCAGCTGGATCGTGACGCCCTGCAAAACTTATACGCAAATGCGTCCATCTTAGTGTGGCCCGGCGTGAATGAGGCATATGGCATGATTTACCTTGAAGCGCAGGCCAGCGGAGTTCCGGTTGTTGCGCAGAACAGGCCCGGTGTCCGCGATGTTCTGGCGCCGGCCAACTACCCCGAGGTCGAAGCAGGACCCGAAGCGCTTGCCATTAGGCTACAGACGCTGATTGGCGACCCTGCCCTGCGCCGTTCGCTTGGTACGACAGCCCGGGAATACGTGTCCAACCGCCACCTGATGCCCGCAGCAACCGAACGGTTCTGGCAGGCTGCGCGGCCTTTGATCGGAGGCACCGCATGAGCCAACTTGCTCTTTTGCGCCACGGCCACACCCATTGGAACCGCGCTGGCCGTATTCAGGGCCGCAGTGACATTCCGCTGGACGATGACGCGCGCACCGAACTGGCCGGATATGAATTGCCCGAGTTGTGGAACAAGGCAGCGCTCTGGTCCAGCCCCCTGCAGCGCGCCAGCGAAACCGCCGCATTGGTCGCGGGGCGAGAGCCTATGTTGTCCGAAGCCCTAACCGAGATGAACTGGGGCGATTGGGAAGGCAAGCGCGGCGTTGACCTGATTGCAGACGCAGACAGCGGATATCGCCATATCGAGGATTGGGGCTGGGACTATTGCCCGCCGAACGGCGAAAGTCCGGCGGAAGTGCGGGCGCGATTGCAACCCTGGCTGGGCGGTTTGCAGGGCGACACTGTCGCCGTGTGTCACATTGGGATCATGCGCGTCATTCTGGCCTCGGCCTGGGGATGGAACTTTGACGGCTCTGCCCCGTTCAAGATCAAGCGCAACCGACTTTATGTCATTGATCTGGATGGTTTTCAGCCGCAACCCGAACCGGTTCGACTGCTGCGACAAGGCCCCCGCGAATGAAAGTCATGATTGTTGTCACCCACCTGTTGGGCACCGGGCACCTGAGCCGCGCGTTGACGCTGGGCCGTGCCTTTGTCGCGGATGGGCATGATACCTTCGTGGTCTCTGGTGGGATGCCCGCTCCTCAGTTGGACACGACCGGAATGACGCTGTTGGGACTGCCCCCCTTGCGCTCGGATGGCACTGATTTCACCCGTCTTTTGACACAAGCCGGAACGGTAGCGGATGTGGGGTTTTTCGCGGCGCGCAAAACTGCTCTGGTTGAAGCAATTCGCAGCTTTGCACCGGATGTTTTGATCACCGAGCTTTATCCGTTTGGCCGCCGATCCCTGACAGGTGAATTTTCGGCTGCGCTAGAGGCGGCCCGTGATATGCACCCGCGCCCGATAATTCTGGGATCGATCCGGGACATTCTGGCGCCGCCCTCAAAACCCTCAAAGGCCGAGCGGGCAGAGCAGATTGTCGCAGAGCATTACGACGGCATCCTTGTCCATTCGGATCAGAACGTTGTGCCCTTGAACGTCAGTTGGCCTGTGTCTGAGCTGCTGGAGGGCCGCCTGTTTTACACGGGTTTCGTGGCTCCACTGGCCCCAATACCGCACAAGGATGCAATCGGCAAAGGCGAAGTGCTTGTCAGCGCAGGCGGCGGTTCGGTTGGGCAACCGATCTTTCGCGCGGCCATCGAGGCCGCCCGAAAGATGCCGAACAGGCGCTGGCGCCTGTTGGTTGGCGGGCAAGACGCAAAGGCGCGCATTGCAGAATTGCGGAAGCATGTGGAGGGCGCCCCTGTCACTCTGGAAGCGGTGCGGCCCGATTTTCGCCAGATGCTGCCCCACGCGGCGGCTTCGGTCAGCATGTGTGGCTACAATACAGCATTGGATATTCTGCAAGCAG
The DNA here is from genome assembly GCF_059611065.1 of Ruegeria sp. CDSB086. Lineage (NCBI taxonomy): Bacteria > Pseudomonadati > Pseudomonadota > Alphaproteobacteria > Rhodobacterales > Roseobacteraceae > Ruegeria > Ruegeria sp. CDSB086. Next base: position 132,390 of record NZ_JBXWOV010000011.1, read on the forward strand.
GAACCCCTGCCGTGTTCATTCCATTTGATGATGGCAATGAGGTCGAGCAGAGCCTGCGCGCCCGCACCCTTGCGGAAATGCCAGCCATAGATGTCATCCCAAGCAAAGATTTGAACGGAAATCTGCTGGCCCATGCCGTGGGCCGTGTGATTTCATCGGAACCTCGTCCGGTCTCAGATCAGGGGTTCGACGGCGCTGCGCAATCCGTACGAATCGCCAAAGAACTTTTGGAGCGCCGCGGATGAGTGTGGACTGGCGCAGTTTGACGGATGAGCTGGAACTCTGGCGTCAACAAGGACTGGCGCTGCCTTTGTGGTGGCGCGACGATGATGCGGTTTCCACAACGCCGCAGCTTGATCGCTTGACCGCGATGTCAGACCACCTTGGGGTGCCCGTTCATCTGGCCATCATCCCCCGCAATGCCGAGGACGTACTGGTCGAATTTGTAACTGCCCGGCCAAACCTGATCCCAGTCGTGCACGGATGGGCTCATCAGAACCACGCACCACCCGATGAAAAGAAATCCGAATTCCGCCTGCACCGGCCCATGGACGATATCACTGGGGAGATCGGCATTGGGATATCGCGGCTGCGCACCCTGTTTGCAGATCGATTGTGCCCGATGTTCGTGCCGCCATGGAACCGCATAGCGCCAGAGGTGGTGCAGGAATTGCCCGCAGCGGGGTATCGCATCTTATCGACCGCCACGCCACGGTCCAGCCCTCAGGCAGCGCCTGGATTGGCCCAGATCAACACGCATCTGGATCCAATCGACTGGCGCGGATCACGCGGGCTGGCCGACCCGGACATGTTGATCGCCAAAACCACTCAGCTGCTGCAGGATCGCCGCGAGGGTCGCGCAGATAACGCCGAACCCTTTGGCATCTTGACCCACCATCTGGTTCATGATGAGGATATCTGGACCTATACCCACGACCTGCTGAACCGGCTGCTGGACGGGCCGGGCTTTGTCTGGTCCGCCCCCCAAGCCGACTGAAAACGGAGATCTGAATGAGCCGACTGGATTCCATGCTGCGCCGCCTGACCGCACAACGCGACGGTTTGAATTGGGCGGTCGACCAAGTCTCGGACATGGCGGGCGACGTTCTGGATATGGGTCTTGGAAACGGGCGCACTTATGATCACCTGCGGGAAATTCTACCGGATCGGAGAATTTGGGTCATGGACCGCGTGCTTCAGTGCCATCCGTCCAGCACACCGCCAGCAGAGGATTTTTTGCAGGGTGAGGCCGAGCCGATGCTGCAGAAGCTGGCAGAAGGTGGACCTAGGATCGCTTTCGGTCACTACGATTTCGGGCGCGGCGTTAAGGAAGAGGACGTGGCCGAAGCGGCGCGTCTCAGCCCCTTTATCGCGCAGGTGATGTTGCCCGGCGGACTGTTGATCTCGGGCCAACCGCTTGTCGGCTTTCAGCAGATCAGCGGACCGGACACCATCGCGCCGGACCGTTACTTGTTCTACAGGGCCTGATCAGGCCACGCGCCGTCCGCGCGACCAAACACCATTCAACGCAGGGGTGCCTTCGCGCATCCGGAACCGGATGACGTCGGCACGTGCACCCGCCCGCAGCTCACCACGATCATCCAGCCCAACGACCTCTGCCGGTGTCTTTGTCACGGTTTTCAATCCGCGGGCGAAATCACCCCACATCTCGCCCAGTTTCACAGCAGACAGCAACAATGCGGATGGCACATAATCCGAGGACAGAATGTCGAGATGACCCAGCTGCGCCAATTCATGCGCAGCGACATTGCCGGAATGCGACCCGCCCCGGATCACGTTGGGTGCGCCCATCATCACCTTGATACCGTAGTCTTGGCAGGACTGCGCGGCCTCGACCGTTGTCGGGAACTCGGCAAGGGTGATCCCGTGACCGGCCGATACGCGCACCTGTTCGTCCGTCGTGTCATCATGGCTGGCCAGCATTGCACCAAACCGTTTGGCTGCTTTTACCGTCTCAACCTCGTGCAGATCACCATAGCGGTCGCGCATTGCCTTAAGGTCGGCCACGTGTTGCAGAAATCCATCTCCCTCAAGCCCCAGTTTGCCTTTCAAATAAGCTTCCAGTTTCGACAAATCGCGGAACTGCCGTTGTCCAGGCGTGTGGTCCATCAGTGAGACCAGACCAACACGGTCTTCGGGCCCAAATTCGTTTAGTTCTTCGGCCAGGGTTTCCGAGCAGACCTCGGCCCGCAAATGCAGAAAATGGCTGATCTTCAATGCATCCTGTTCCCGCAACTGCCACAGCTCACGTGACAGACCGCGCGCGTATTTGACATAGCGTTGCCCGGATGGGATCGAGCCTATCCGCATCGCGTCGAATACGGTCGTGATCCCGGTACTGGCCAGTTCGGCATCATGGGCCAGAATTGCGGCGGCATGAGGCCAGTCAACCTTGGGACGTGGCTGAATGTGACGCTCAAGGTTGTCGGTGTGAAGTTCGACCAGACCAGGGCAGACATAATCCCCTTCGCAGTCAATTGCACCAGCGGGAACAGTTGCGCCGGTCGCGACCTCGGCAATCGTATCCCCCACAATCCGAAGGCTGCCCACGACCGTCTCATCGGGAAGAACAAGCGTGGCATTGGCAAGTATCATTTCTTCTGTCATCTGAACTTCACAAGGTTTGAGCTATTGGGAAGGCCACGCATAGGAGGCCAATGTGACATTCACGCGATACGCGATCTATTTTGCGCCACCGGCTCAGGCCGAATGGACAATCTTTGCGACCCAATGGTTGGGCTGGGACATGGAAGCCGGAACTGAAGTTGCGCATCCTGTCATTGACGGCGTGGACGTCGCAGCCTCGACCGATGTTCCGCGCAAATACGGTCTTCACGCGACGTTGAAGCCGCCGTTTCGCCTGAACAAGGGACAATCTCTGATCGACTTGCAAGACGCCTGTGAACGGTTGGCCGGAACACAACCGCCCGTCACGCTGGACGGGTTCGAGATCGCCCGGCTGGGTCGTTTTCTGGCCCTGCGGCCGGTAGGTAATACCGACTCGCTGAACGCGCTTGCAGCGGCTTGCGTCCGCGAACTTGACAGCTTTCGCGCCCCCGCGTCCGCCGCAGAACTGGACCGCCGACGTGCCTCGGGCCTGACGCCGGAACAGGACGCCAACTTGCTGCGTTGGGGTTACCCTTACGTGATGGACACGTTCCGCTTTCACATCACCCTCAGCGGAAAACTGGACAAACCCACGCTGAAAACCGTTCAGGCCGCATTGGAGGACCATCTGGTCCCCCTGCTGCCCGCCCCCTGTCAGATCAAGGATCTGGCTCTTATGGGCGAAGCCGAGGATGGGAAGTTTCATCTGATCCATCGCTACGCCCTTTCCGGTTGAAGCCCGGCAAGGATCGCATCAATCGTAACTTCCAACGGCCCGGAGTTATCAATTTCGATCACGCGGTTCAGCCCGTCGGGCAAGGGCATACCAGCCCGTCCCAAACGACGCGCCTGATCAGAGGCGCTTTCCCGCCCGCGTACAGAGAGGCGCTGCGCCAGCACCTCAGGGTCCGCTGTCAGCGAAATCACGATCAGGTCGCCAAAAACCACCTGCGCGTTCAACAAAACCGAACGGGACAGATTGACCAACAGCGCATTCGCCGTTTGCCGTTGGGCTGCAATCTCAATCGGGATGCCATAGTGCAGCCCATGCGCGCTCCAGTGCAACGCAAAGGCTCCATCCAGCACCATCTGCTCGAAGATTTCAATCGACACCCGGTCGAAATCTTCGCCTTCTTCGCCTTCGGGTCGGGTAATCACCCGGCGAACCCGCAGAATACCTGGCGACCGCGCGACCAACGCCTTCATGACGCTGTCTTTGCCGACACCTGACGGACCAACAACGGCTATGACCGGCGCAAGGCTCACGCGACCATCCCCGGGGTGAATTCAGACACGTTGATCTCGCGATCACAGACCCGGCTGCGTGCTTCGATATCGTGGAAAATGCCAACAATCGCCGCGCCGCGTTCTTTGGCCTCTTCGATCAAAGACAGCACCGTTTCGCGATTTTGCGCATCCAGTGAGGCAGTCGGTTCGTCCAACAGCATCGCAGGGTAATCATGCGCAAACCCACGTGCGATGTTCACCCGCTGCTGCTCACCGCCCGAAAAAGTGGTCGGGCTCAGGCTCCATAGTCTTTCGGGAATGTTCAACCGCCGCAACAAACCCGCCGCCTTGTCCAGCGCCGCTTGCTTGTCGCAGCCAACGGCCAACAGCGGCTCGGCCACCACCTCAAGCGTCGGCACTCTGGGGACCACACGCAAGAACTGACTGACATAGCCGAGCGTCTCGCGCCGCAAAGCCAGAATTTCGCGCGGCTCGGCCTTGGCGACGTCCAGACCACCGACAAGGACCCGGCCTGATGCGGCCAGATAATTTCCATAGACCACCCGCATCAGTGTTGATTTCCCTGCGCCTGAAGCCCCGGTCAGGGCGACGCATTCACCTGCGGCGACTTTCAGCGATGCACCCTGCATCACCGGAATTACGGCACTACCCTGATTATGCAGGGTAAAGCTTTTGCTGACATTGATAAGCTCAATCATAGCACTTCATCTTTTTCCAAATACTCAAACCTGCAGAACACTGGATACGAGCAACTGCGTGTAGGCATGTTGTGGATCGTCCAGAACCTGATCGGTCAACCCGGCCTCAACCACTTGACCGCTTTTCATCACCATCAGTCGATCCGCCAGCAGGCGTACGACGGCGAGGTCATGGGTGACGATGATCGCGCTCAACCCCATCTCACGCACCAACCCGCGCAGCAGATCCAGCAGACGCGCCTGAACGGAAACATCCAGCCCGCCAGTTGGTTCATCCATGAACACGAGGCGCGGCCCCGTGACCAGATTGCGGGCAATCTGCAATCGCTGCTGCATCCCGCCTGAAAAGGCCGACGGACGGTCATCTACACGGGATTCCTCAATCTCAACCCGGCCCAGCCAGTCGATCGCACGGTCTCGGATGTCGCCATAGTGACGATCCCCCACCGCCATCAGACGCTCACCAATATTGCCGCCAGCACTGACCGACATCCGCAGGCCGTCTCGCGCATGCTGATGTACAAAGGCCCAGTCCGTTCGGCTCAGCATCCGGCGTTCCGGTTCGGACATGGTGACCGTATCCACTGGACCATCAGCACGTGTGTCAAAAATCACCTGCCCTGCATCGGGTTCCAGATGACCGGCCATGCAATTCAACAGCGTCGACTTGCCCGATCCGCTTTCACCCACGATCCCCATTACTTCTCCAGGGAAGAGATCAAAACTCACATCCGAGCACCCGATCCGCGTGCCATAGCGCTTTTCGATGCCTTTGACCTGCAATAAGGGGGTCATGCCGCATTCTCCTCGGCCAGTTGGCCAACATGGCCCGCCTCGCGGCGTGACCGGCAATAATCGGTGTCGGAACAGACGAACATCCGGTTGCCTGCATCATCCATGATCACTTCGTCGAGATAGCTATCCTCTGCCCCACAAAGATCGCATGGGTGATCGGCCTTGGTGGCCTCAAACGGGTAATCCTCGAAATCCAGACTGACGACCTTGGTATGCGGCGGAACCGCGTAAATCCGCTGTTCACGTCCCGCACCAAACAGCTGGATCGCGTCCATCTCAAGTTTTGGATTGTCGAATTTCGGGATCGGCGACGGATCCATCACGTAGCGGTCCGACACTTTCACCGGATAGGCATATGCGGTCGAAATCGCCCCGTGCTGGCTGATGTCCTCGTACAGCTTCACATGCATCAGCCCATATTCTTCGAGGCTGTGCATCTTGCGGGTCTCGGTCTCACGCGGTTCCAGAAAGCGCAGAGGTTCCGGGATCGGCACCTGATAAACGATGATCTGGTCCTTGCGCAGCTTCGCCTCGGGGATGCGGTGGCGGGTCTGGATGACTGTGGCCTTTTCGGTTTCCTCGGTCGTTTCCACACCTGCCGTGTTCTCAAAAAACTTGCGGATCGACACGGCGTTGGTGGTGTCATCGGCACCCTGATCGATCACTTTAAACGTGTCCTCGGGCATCAATGTAGCGGCTGAAACCTGCACGCCACCGGTGCCCCAGCCATATGGCATCGGCATTTCACGGCTGGCGAATGGCACCTGATAACCGGGCACAGCCAGACCTTTCAGAATGGCGCGCCGGATCATTCGCTTGGTTTGTTCGTCCAAATATGCGAAGTTATACTCATTCATTTTGATGTATCACTTTGTTTTTGGTGTTTTTGTGGACGTATTTCTGTTGGGCGCATTGTTATTGGCGCTATTGGTGTATCTTTTCTTTCACTCTCGTCATGCGAAGCGACGACGTCGTGCGCAAAAGAGGGATCCAAATGGCGAATGGAGTTCGGTTGGCGCGCGCACGGACTCGCCACCCGGTAGAAACCTGCGACGCCAATAAGGCAGGTTGGTAAAATCCCCAGCTTGGCTTGCCGCCGCGCATATGCGGGCGCTATCCAGTTCATTGATGCCCCCTTTCCTTTGGCTCGACCTTCATTCTGCAGCCTCTTTCGGCTGCATCCGTTCTTCGGCTTCGCGTCGTAGTTTGCGAACCAGTTCCAGCTCGGACTGGAAATCCACGTAGTGCGGCAGCTTGATATGCTCGAGGAAACCCGTCGCCTGAATGTTGTCCGCGTGGCTGAGCACGAATTCCTCGTCCTGCGCGGGTGCGCCCAGTTTGTCTTCGCCCAACTCTTCCCAACGCAGGGCGCGATCCACCAAAGCCATCGCGATGGATTTCCGTTCAGACTGACCAAACACCAAACCATAGCCACGGGTGAATTGCGGGGGTTCCGTCTTGGAACCTTTGAACTGGTTCACCGTCTCGCATTCGGTCAATTCGATTTCGCCGATGTCGATGGCGAAACCCAGTTCCGGGATGTCCATTTCCACTGCGACCTTACCGATCCGCAACTCACCGACGAATGCGTGGTTACGGGCGTAACCGCGTTGCGTTGAATAGGCCATGCCCAGTACAAACCCCTCATCCCCGCGGGTCAGGGATTGCAGACGCAGGGGGCGGTTCGACGGAAACTCCATCGGTTCGCGGGTCAGATCACCCGGGGTGGTGTCACTGGCGGGTTCATCCTGAATGATGTCCTCGCCCTTCAGGAACTCAGTGATATGCGGCGTCGCCTCGGTGCGGGGTTGCGCCGTAGGCGCAGCCGGAACCTCACCTTCTGCGGCCAGTTTGAAGTCCAGCAAGCGGTGTGTGTAATCAAAGGTTGGCCCCAGCACCTGCCCGCCCGGCGCATCCTTGAACGTGGCCGAAATCCGGCGATCACACGCCATCTCATCAGTCTTGACGGGGTTCGAATAGCCAAATCGCGGCAATGTCGTCCGGTAGGCTCGGATCAGAAAGATCGCTTCGATCAGATCACCGCGCGACTGCTTGATAGCCAGGGCCGCCAAATCGGGGTCGTACAACGACCCCTCGGCCATCACCCGATTGACCGCCAAACCCAGCTGTTCGCGGATCTGGACGATGCTCAGTTCATCAATGTCGGTTGCGCCGCGTCTTTCTTCCGCCAACCAGGCATGTGCGTTTTCGATAGCCGTCTCGCCACCCTTGACTGCAACATACATTGCCTAGGCCTCCACACTGATTTGGGAACTGCGAGGCAGGGCCGCCACCCGGTCGCCGCAGGTAAAAAAGAAGTCACATCCAAGCGGGTACAAAGCCGAGTTGGCCTGCAATGCCAGGGCATTCGGCAAGGATAGCCGCGCAGTGTCTTTGATCCCCGGACCACTTAGAATGGCACCTGCTTGTTGCAGCGCGTCACATTCAACAATCAAGGTGGCCGAGCGATCTGGGTATTCTGCGGTACCGATACGAAATGATCCCAGTGGGCTGAGCTCGGCCCAAGTCCCTACGGCGAAATCTGCTACAGCAGCCTGTGAAATGGGCGCACCTGTGTGAAAGGTCAGCCACTCGCGCACCCCATAGTTGTTGAACGCGCCCGCCAGATGGACCTTTGTCTCGGGGTCACACAAAGTCAGCAGCAAGGTTCCCGCTGCGATCGACAGGGGCTTTGGCGGTTGCGCACCCTTCAGATCACGGATTTCTCCGGGCTGGGCCATTACGGTCATGGCGGCGCGGAATGCATGCGCGGCCTGGACCGGTGCATTCTGAAAACCCCCGGAAAATTGGGTCTGCGCCGTCATGTGTCCTCTCCCCTTACCATGGTGAAAAACTCGACCTTCGTCGCTGCGGCTTTGGAGGCGCGATCTGTTCTGGCGGACTGCATCTGACCCTTGAGCGGCGCGATCACTTGGTCATGAACCGCACCCGCAGCCGAGGTCTGCATCAAGGCATCAATCAACGCGGCCGCCTGGGCCTTGGGCTTGGACCGGCCCTGCACGTATCCATGCCCAACCGTTCCATCCTGCAGCACCAGAGAACACCGCGTGACGGTCATTTCGCCAAGGTTGAACCGAGCGCCAGTGCCACCAGTGCGCCCGCGCACCATGACGCCGCCCACTTCGGGGCTGCGCAGCCATTCAAAGTGCGGGCATCCTTCGTACTTATCCCAGAGGGGCATCAGCGCGCTTTCAGGCGCACGCGCCAGCAGGCCCATCCAGTCCTGCCGCGTCGCCTTAGAATTATTTGTTTGATCGGTCATCAAAGCCTCTTGGCCGGGTTGTCTACATGATCTATACAACTAGACAAATACTACATCCCGATGCCTGGGCTGGCAATCCGCAACCTTGTGAAGATTTAATGACATGAGAAAAACACCCGTCTGGAAAAGCATCGCCCTGAACCTGACATCCGACATTGCAGAAGGTCGGTACAACACCGGCGACCGCCTGCCGACCGAGGCGCAATTGGCGGCAAAACACGGGGTCAACCGCCATACGGTACGGCGCGCGTTGTCGGATCTGGCGGACCAAGGTCTGGTGCATGCCCGTCGCGGCGCCGGTGTCTTTGTCTCGGCCCGTCCGACCGATTATGCCATCGGCAAGCGCGTCCGATACCACAAGAGCATCTCGGCCAGCGGTAAGATTCCCGGCAAAAAGATACTTACGCTCACAACGCGCGCCGCAGATGAAACAGAAGCAGAGGCCCTGGAGATCGCTTCAGGCGACCAGGTACACGTATATGACGGACTGTCTCTGGCGGATGGGCAGCCAATCGGGCTGTTCCAAAGTGTCTTTCCCGCGGACCGCTTGCCCGGCATTCTTGAGGCGCTATCCGAGACAGAATCGGTAACGAAGGCTTTGCAGCACTGCGGTGTTAAGGATTACACCCGCATCTCAACCCGCCTGAATGCGCGCGCGGCGACGGCAACACAGGCCCTGCACCTGCGACTGACCGAAGGTGCGCCTGTTCTGTATTCCGTCGGCATAAACGCAGATCCCAATGGTCTGCCGGTTGAATTCGGGCGAACCGTATTTGCCGGAGATCGGGTCACCCTGACCCTGAACGAGGACTAATCCGTAACGACCCTCCCGCCCGTCTCGACCTCCTGACTGAGGTCTCATCCCGTTGGTCATAGACGATGCGGGTGCGGGCACAGAAGGTTTCGGTTCTTGCCTATTCAAGTTGGCTCGTATTTTTCCAAGAATGCCTCGGCGCCCAATGTTCGGAAATCCGGCAGGGCCGCACGTAGACGGGAATTGTCCCAATCCCACCAGGCCAGGTCCATCATGCGCTCGGCCACGCCAACCGGATACCGGGTACGGATCGGTTTGGCGGTCACGCCGCCTACAATTGTATAGGGCGCTACATCCTTAGTGACGACAGACCCCGAAGCAACCACCGCGCCGTGCCCGATGGTCACTTCAGGTTTGATAATTGCCGCATGCCCAATCCAAGTATCATGGCCGATCCGGGCGACGCGACTGGCGCGATGTTTGAACCAATCCGCGTCATCCTCGGCATCATCCCAGTAATCTGCCGAACGATACAGGAAGTGATGCAATGACGCCTTCTCCATCGGATGATCTGTCGCGCCGATCCGAGTGAAACTGGCGATATTGGCGAACTTCCCGATCTCGGCATTCGCAATGTCACAGGTCCGGTCGCAATACGAATAGTCGCCGAAAGCAGAATTCACAACGCGGCTTCCCGCACCAATTTCGACAAATTCGCCGAAGGAACTACTCGAGATTTGGCAATCAGGATGGATAAACGGTTGGTCGGAACGCAGTCGTGCCATTGTTTTGTAGTCCTTAGTCATGAGTCACGGCAAAAAGAACGACTTTGCCTTTGTGTCCCTGGCTTTGCGTATCTTGCCTGTCTCACCATGGATAAGCCGGCGGCGCAGCCAGCCCGAGAACCAGTCCATCAGCATCACCATCAGAATAATCAGAACGATGTAATAGGCGACCTCTTCCCAATCCTTCTGGGTGATGATCGCTTGCGTCAGCAACAGGCCGATGCCACCGCCGGTGATCGCACCGATCACCGTGGCGCTGCGGGTGTTGGATTCAAGAAAGTAGAGCAACTGACTTAGCAGCACCGGCGTCACCTGTGGGATCACACCATAGCGATAGCGTTGCGGTGCATTCGCCCCGGTGGATTGCACACCTTCGATCTGCTTTTCGTCGACGTTTTCCAGCGCTTCCGAGAAGATCTTGCCGAACGTGCCGGTATCGGTCACCAGAATGGCCAGTGCTCCCGTCAGCGGGCCGGGTCCAAAAGCGCGGGCCAGAACAACCGTCCAGATCAGCGCGTCTACACCGCGCACAAAGTCAAACACACGCCGCGTCAGAAACCGGACGGATTTGAGCGGGTTGAAATTTCGCGTGGCGAGAAACGCCAAAGGCAATGCGATCATACCCGCGCCTAACGTGCCGAGAAATGCCATCAGGATGGTTTCAAAAATGGCCCAGACAACATCCTGATGCCGCCACATCTTGTTGGTCCAGAAGTCATTCAAGATCGCTCTGGCCTCGCCTTGCGCAGCCAGACCGGCCAATTCAGGGAACGACTTACCATAGTAAGGGCTATCAAGCGTGAACCAGAACAGCTCCCACCCATTGAAATAGCGGAAGACCTCGGATCGGTTGCGGGTCACGGTCAGGCGCCCCGCATCCGTTGTAATCGCCATGCGGTTTTTTGAGACGTTGATCCAATCCGGCACCTCGCCCGCGGGCAGTTCAGCCTGAACACCAGCAGAGCGGGTCGGTGTCGCGCGGACAATGCCATAGCCGGGGATATCGTATTCCACTGTCTCGGGGCCAAAGCGGACGATGTGGCCGTCTTCCAGATCAATGACCGTAGTTTCGCCTAAACTCACCCAGCCCGGAGCCTCACCGTCGGGGTAGCGGCCCTTGCGTTCACCTTCGATGGCGGTTGAAACCTCACCAGTGCGATTGTCACGCGAAACATGCGTTTTGTAGCTGTAGCTGTCTGCTATCAGCGTTTTGCCGTTCTCCCAGTTCGCGCGCTCGGCCATTCCAGACACGTCGAAAGCAAAGAACACGTAAATCAGATAGACAAAAACAAGCGCGGGCAATCCAAAGTTGGTCAGCCGTTTGCGGTTGAACAGACGGTCAGCTTCGGCTTTCAACTCGTTGATGGTTAGGTCAGTGGCGAAGGTGCTCATGCCAGCGCTCCTTTCTGGGAACCATGAGTAAGGCGCGCGCGCAGCAGACCCGATATCTGATCGACAACAACAATCGTGACGAACAGCAGAAGGAAAATGGCTGCAGCTTCGTCATAACGCCCCTGCCCCCAGGACATCGCGTTGCGCAGCTCGTATCCCAGCCCGCCCGCACCAACAAAACCCAGAATGGCCGAGGCGCGAATGTTGATTTCGAACCGCAGCAGCGCATAACTGACATAGTTCGGTCCAACCTGCGGGATCACGCCCAGATACATCCGCTGAGACCAGTTTGCGCCAACCGAATGAAGCCCCTCGACCGGTTTCAGAGAGGCATTCTCGTTCACTTCCGAGAACAGCTTGCCCAGCGCACCCGCCGTATGAATGGCTATGGCAATCATTGCGGGCACCGGACCACCGCCCAGCACAAAGATCAAAACCAAAGCGATAACGATCTCGGGGACCGCGCGAAAGATATCAGCGATGCGACGAAACAGCGGGATAAGCGAGGGCCACAATGCCATGCCACGCGTGGACATCAGCGCCAGAAACGTCCCGGCGATGGCCCCTATCAACGTCGAAGCCGCAGCGATATTGAGTGTCTCGACCAGAGCCGGGAAAAACTTCACAAGGTTCTCCGGCATCGCGCCGATCTTTTCCCATGCTTCCGACAGAACCTCGGTCGGGTAGTCGAGGATACGGTGCCAGCCGTCGACAAAGCTGCCGGCATTACGGTCGTCGGCAGTGCGGAAACCCGCAGCCATCATGGCCACGAATACGATCAGAAGGATACCACCATAGACCCGCTTGCGTCGTGTCATCTCGGAATAGTCGGCCCGGATCTGGTCGACGCTGGGGGACCCTACGGTCAGGTCTGTCATGGAATGCTCCTGAGTGGAAAAACGGGGTCCGGTTGTGCGCCGGACCCCGATCATTGTGCTTACGGACTTAGTTGGACTTCAGCTTGCGCGCTTCGATAATGATTTCGTAGGCGTCGTGGGTGATCGGCATAAGGCCTTTGGATTCACCGCCCAGAACGTTGTACATGCAGTCCGGATCAATCGAATTCATCGAGGCCAGCATACCGGTCATCTTGATTTTGACATCCTCGGGCAGTTCGGTGCGCAGAACAAACGGGCCTTCAGGGATCGGAGCAGATTTCCAAATCTCGACCAGATCGTTCATGTCGACCAGACCGGCATCCACGGCACGGCGCAGCGCGCCGGACTGATAGCCATCTTCCCAGTCCCCAAGACCGTCGGCCCATGTCACGCCACCGTCGACGTCACCGTTGTTTACGGCCACAATAGTCTGCTCATGACCACCGGTGAATTTGACTTCACCAAAATAATCACCCGAGGTCATGGTTGCACCGGTGGCCTGCGGAATTTCGATTGACGGGATAAGGAAGCCCGAGGTCGAATTGGGGTCGCCAAAGCCGAAGGTTTTGTCCTTCATGTCTTCCAACGAGGCAATGCCACTGTCCTTGCGGGCAAATCCGATCGAATAGTAGCCATAGCTGCCATCGGTGTTGACCTTGACCAGAACAGGCTCAACCGCTTCGGGATCACTCAGGTAGGTTTTGGCGTAGCCGGATGCACCCAGCCAAGCCATGTCGATGGTGCCGCCAAGCAGCCCTTGAATGACACCATTGTAATCGGCGGGCGCGAACAGCTTGGTCTCGACACCCAGCAGGTCCTCAGTCTGCTCGCGCAAGCATTCCTGCTTGCTCAGACGGTCCTGTGCGTTTTCTCCGCCCAGAATACCAATGCGGAATTCGGAAATCTCTTGCGCCATGGCTGGCGCGGCTATTGCAGTTGTGGCCACCAGGGCGGCAATCAGTTTTTTCATCTGTCTCTCTCCGGTTTGATGCGCCGGCCTTTCATCGGCCGGTCGATGAAAGGGGTGAATTGGGCCTAGATGGTCGCTTCGGCTTCCATCAACGCTTTTGAGGTCGCGTCGAGTGTTTCAATCTGGGTCGAAGTTGCCTCTTCCGAGAAGCTGGCGTCGGCGCCGTAAATTTCGCGGGCCACGCCAGTTGTCAGTTGCTCGGGCAACCCGTCGAAAACGATACGTCCGTCGCGCATACCGACGACGCGGTCACAATAGCGGCGGGCGGTATCCAACGTGTGCAGGTTGGCGATGACGGTTCGGCCGTCTTCTTCGTGGATGCGGCGCAGCGCCTGCATCACCACCTGCGCGTTCATCGGGTCCAGCGAGGCGATGGGTTCATCCGCCAGAATGATCTTAGGGTCCTGCATCAGGGCGCGCGCGATGGCGACGCGCTGTTGCTGACCACCCGACAGCGCTTCGGCGCGTTTGGGCGCGTGCGCGGCGATGCCAAGGCGATCCAGAATATCAATCGCACGGTGGATATCTTCCATCGGGAACAGGTTAAACATGGTCGCCAGTGTCGAGTGGCGGTTCAACGTGCCATGCAGCACGTTCGACACCACATCCATGCGCGGCACCAGATTGAACTGCTGAAAGATCATCGCGCAATCAGCCTGCCATGCGCGTTTATCACGGCCTTTCAGCTTGGTGATATCACGACCTTGAAACAGGATCTCGCCGTCGCTTGCATCCGTCAGACGATTGATCATCCGCAACAACGTCGACTTGCCCGCGCCGGACCGCCCGATGATGCCAATCATGCATGGCTTGTCTACATCCAGCGTCGCTGCATCAACGGCCACGTTGTCGCCAAAGCGCTTGGTCAGTTTTTCTATCCGCAGCACGTGCCACCCCCAATTCGTGTTGGCGACCAGCTACAGGCGGGATTCAACGGCTTTGTGTCGACACAGTGAAAGTTTTGTAAACACCCCTGCGCACCGAGGGCCTACCCATTGGCGCATATCGCCGCTATACGCTGTGCCAACACGCTATCCATATGAGGCCATTCATGAGCTTTGACCGCAGCATCAAGATCGCCCCGTCGATCCTGTCCGCAGATTTCGCCAATTTCGGTGCCGAGATTCAGGCCATCGAAGCCCAGGGGGCGGATTGGGTCCATATCGACGTCATGGACGGCCATTTCGTGCCCAACCTGACCTTTGGCCCGCCCGCCGTCAAAGCGTTCCGCCCTCATGTCAAAACGGTCATGGACGTGCATCTGATGATCGCGCCGGTTGATCCCTACATTCAGGCCTACGCGGATGCAGGCGCCGATATCCTGACTGCACATGTCGAGGCCGGGGCCCATACCCACCGTACTTTGCAGGCGATTCGCGCCGCTGGCATGAAGGCGGGCGTTGCGTTGAACCCCGGCACCCCGGCCGACGCGGTTGAACACTTGCTGGACCTGACCGATCTGGTTTGCGTCATGACAGTGAACCCCGGTTTTGGCGGCCAGAAATTCATCGACATGACCAACAAGATTCGCAAACTGCGGTCGATGATCGGAGACCGTCCGATCCATATCGAGATTGACGGTGGCGTCGACCCCAAGACGGCCCCGCTGGTGGCCGCAGCTGGTGCGGATGTGCTGGTCGCAGGTTCAGCCGTATTCAAGGGCGGTTCGGTCGATAACCCGGACGTCTACGGCGCAAACATCAAAGCGGTGCGTAGCGCGGCGGAATCGGCGACCTCGTAAACATCACTGCATCCAAAGTGACGCGCTAGTTGGAACGTTGCTCGTCACTTGTCGCATCCGGTTGGCGGTTCTTGTACCGAGCACGCATCTTGATCGCTTGCATGAACCGCCCCTCGGCCAGCAGCACCAGCGCATTCGTATACTGCTCAAACTCTCCATCGGGGTAGAGACCAAGCGCCTGATCAATGGCATCACGGGCTTCATCCGTGTACCCCAGCCCTAACGCGATATCCGCATGCAGGCGGTGGTCAAAGCGGTCGGCACCCTCAAGCGCGACACTGCGTCGAATGTGGAAAAGAGCGGCTTCATACTCGAGGTCGTCCGCCAACAGGCTGGCCCGCCAATAAAGCAGATAACTACCCGGTCCCACCCGGCTTTCCGCCAGCTCCAACACCTCATGCGCCTGTGATCTTTGGCCTAAGTCTGACAGCGCCCGCGCCTTTCGCACGTAGCCGTCCGTGTCATCAGGTTCGGCCTCAATCACCGCTTCGGCATCTTTCAATGCCTGTTTGGGCCGATCCAGCATCAGCAAGATAAGGGACCGGCGCGATAATGCGGTCACGAAATCCGGCTTCAGTTCCAATGCCCGACTTACGTGGTCAAACGCAGCTTCCCAATCGTTCTGCTCGGACAACAGAAAGGCGACACCGTATTCCGCATATGGATCATATGGATCCAGTTCGCTGGCGGTTCTGAACAGGCTCAGCGCTTCGCCCTGCCGGTTACGATCCACCAATTTCCAGGCAAGCTACCGCATCGCCCAAGTGTATTCAGGGTTCAGGGCCAGAGCGGTTTGCATCATCTCTTCGAATTCGGCAAAATCCATCTCTCCGGCCCGGCGCGCGCTGGCGGCCAGACCAGCCATGTTGCTTGCATTGGGCTTGCGCGATATGGCTTGCCTAAACAACGCGGTCGCAGCCGCATAATCATCGCGATTGTAATACACCCACGCCCGCCCCTGCAGCCCAAGCTCGGTATCGGGATTCAAGGCCAGAATTTCGGCAAATGCGTCATCGGCCTGATCCATATCGTCGAGATCATAATAGGCCCATGCAAGCTTATCCAACATCTCACTACGCTACCGATCAGACGCGCCGACATCACCCAGCCCGTGCTGGCAGATTTCGATGATTCGCTCTGGCGTGTCACTCTGATCCAGGCAGGCGGAAACATAGGTTTCCTGAGAGTTCGTAAGCAGCGGCTTAGCCTGCTCTACGCCAGCAACCGAGATCATTGCTGTCAGGGGAAACCCGGTGAATTTATTTAACGATTTGATAATGTTGCCGAAAATCTGAATGTCTGCCGCCAGAATACTGACAATTCTGAAAAGAAAAAAGCCGGCCCGGGTGACGCGGCCAAATAATTCGCCTGTGTGCCAGAAGAAACCCCGCCGCAGATCTTTCAGAGATTTTACGGAAGGGCTGAGGGATTGGCGGTGGCAGTTTTGTTGTAGGTATCAACGGCCTTTACTATCCACGCCGAGGCCACTCAGCGCCGGGATGAAAAAGCCCGTTCGCGTTTGGACGGAAGAAAGCAAAAACAAGCAATCGAGGCAGCACGAATGCGTGATAGATCCACGCGCTTTCAGATCACGTTTGTTTCCTGTGTATTAAATTTCTCTGAAACGCACTCAAACGGTTTCCGTTTGCCATACTGGTGGATTGTGACCATGAACGAACGTATCCGACACCAAAAAACGAGAATACCCCCATGATTGAACGCATAGATACCGGCGAACGGTCCTCAAAAATTGTAAAACACAACGGCGTGGCCTATCTGACCGGGCAAGTCGCCGAGGGCGAGACAATTCAGGAACAGGTCCGGATTTGCCTCGAGAAGATTGACGCCCTTCTCGAACAGGCTGGCTCATCGCGCGAAAAGATGCTTCGCGTGACGATTTGGCTGGCCGACATGAAGGATTTTGCAGGTTTGAACGAGGTCTGGAATGCCTGGGTTCCAAAGGGCCATGCCCCAGCGCGGGCTTGCGGCGAAGCCAAATTGGCGCGCGCCGAGCTGAAGGTGGAATTCATCGTCGACGCGGCCTACGACTAATTCCTGTCCGCGCAACGCGTGCTGACCATAGCAGGAATGCAAACAAAAAAGGGCGTCCCCAGGGACGCCCTTTTCGTTTGATATCTCGAGAGCGATTACTCGACGATTTTCGACACGACGCCGGCGCCGACGGTGCGGCCGCCTTCGCGGATGGCAAAACGCAGGCCGTTTT